>NZ_ANPE02000233.1 GCF_000328305.2 Arthrobacter crystallopoietes BAB-32
CGCGGTTCTGCTGCACCCAGCCCTCGAGGTTGCGCTGGGCGGCGACGTTCAGGGCGAGCGCGCCGGCGGGCACGTCCTTGCGGATCACCGCGCCGGCCCCGGAGTAGGCGCCGTCGCCGATCTGCACGGGCGCCACGAACACCGTATTGGAGCCGGTCCTCACCTCCGAGCCGATGATGGTCCGGTGCTTGTTCACGCCGTCGTAATTGGCCGTGATATTGCCGCAGCCGATGTTCGAGTTCTCGCCGATCTCCGCGTCGCCGGCATAGCCGAGGTGGCTGAGCTTGGAGCCCTTGCCGATGATGACGTTCTTGGTCTCGTAGAACGCGCCGATCTTCCCCTTCTCCCCCAGCTGCGTGCCGGGGCGCAGGTAGGTGAACGGGCCGACCTTGGCGTTCGGGCCGATCCGGCTGTCCGAACCGTGCGTGCGGGTGACGGTGGCGCCTTCCTCGATGACCACGTTGGTCAGCGTGCAGTCCGGACCAACGACGGCGTCGCTCGCCACGTGCGTGGCCCCGTGCAGCTGGGTGCCGGGCAGCAGCGTCACATCGGTGCCGAAGGTGACGGTGGAATCGATCCACGTGGTCGCCGGATCCACGATGCTCACGCCGGCCCGCATGGCCGCCTCGCACACCCGGCGGTTGTGTTCGGCGCCGAGCTGGGCCAGCTGCACGCGGTCGTTCGCGCCCTCAACCTGCCACCGGTCCGAGGTGACGACCGCGGCCACCCGCCCTCCGGCGTCGTTGGCAATGGCCAAAACGTCCGTCAGGTACTTCTCGCCCTGCGCGTTGTCCGTGGTGATCTGCTTGAGCGCATCGCGCAGTACTTTCGCATCGAACGCGTAGATGCCCGAGTTGATCTCGCGGATCGCGCGCTGCTCCTCGGTCGCGTCCTTGTGCTCGACGATGCCCTGCACGGTGCCCTCGGCGGTGCGGATGATCCGCCCGTAGCCCGCGGCGTCCTCCAGCACGGCGGTCAGCACGGTCACGGCGTTGCCGTCCCGGTGGTGCGTGGCCACCAGCTCGTGCAGCAGGTCCGTGGTCAGCAGCGGCACATCGCCGTAAGTAACGACGACGGTCCCGTCCAGTTCCGCGGGCAGCGCGTCCAGCCCCACCTCGACCGCCCGGCCCGTGCCCGGAATCTCGTCCTGCTCCACGATCAGCGCATCCGCGTCCAGTTCCTGGATGTGGGCGGCGACGCGGTCGCGTTCATGGCGTACGACGGCGGCAAGCACCTGCGGCTGCAGGCCGCGGGCGGCGGCGAGCGCATGGCCGACCATGGAGATGCCGCCGATTTCGTGGAGGATCTTGGGCTTCCGCGACTTCATCCGGGTGCCCGCACCTGCGGCGAGGACGATCACCGCCGCCGGACGTTCTGCCGGTGCTGTTCTGGCTGGACTATTGTCTTGGGGGCTCACTCTAGTGGCACTCCTACCCGGACCGGATCCGTCTCAAAGCTCTGCAGGGACTAACGCCATGCTACTTGCCGGGACCAACTCCTGATGCGGAGGATCCTCGTTCCGCCCCTAGGACTCGAACCTAGACTCCACGGCTCCAAAGGCCGGGGTGCTGCCATTACACCAGGGCGGACCGGCGCCGTCGGGCACCATTCCGTGCCGAATGGCAAGCAGCAGTGGGCAAAATACCTACTAACGCTTGCCGAAGGGCACAAGAAACCATTTTGCCACGATTAAAGCGCCGGATGCGACTTGGCCCCGCTGGCGCGGCAATGGAGCCGACCTCCCGCGCCTCGCTGCCCCGCCCACCTCCCTCGCTCCCGCGCCGCACCTTTCAGCACAGCCTCGCATCGTCCTGCTGCGCGCATCGCTGTCATCTGCAATAATCTTCGTATGCATGAAGATAAGAAGCTTTGCACTCTCGGGGTAGACAGCCAGTATGTCGAGCTTGCCGTGGAAATCTTCTCGATGCTCGCCGATGCCACGCGCGTCCGCATTATCCTGGCGCTGCGGGACACCGAGCTGGCCGTGAACGAGCTGGCTGAGCGGGTCGGCAAGTCCCCCACCGCGGTGTCCCAGCACCTGGCCAAGCTGCGGCTTGCCCGGATCGTCGCCACCCGGCAGGAGGGCACCAAGGTGTTCTACCGGCTGGAGAACGAACACGCGCGGCAGCTGGTGACCGACGCCGTGTTCCAGGCCGAGCACTCACTCGGCGGCGTGCCCGCACACCACCGGCTGCATGCGGCGGACAGCACCCAGCCAGTCGAAGGTCAGCGCGCGGCTTCGCAGGAGACCGGGGCATGAACCACGAGCATCTGCCTGCCGCCATCGAGGAAGACCGTCCGGCGAACCACGCGCACGCCGCGCCTGCTGATGCCGGCGACGCCAGGCACAGGCACGCCCGCGACGACGACGACCTTCATCGAGATGCGCACGACCACGGGCACTCGCACGAGCAGGACCACGAACACTCGCATGACCATGACCACGGGCATGAGCATCCGTCGGGAATCCGAGGCTTCCTGCACGAGCTGTTCGTCCCGCACACCCATGACACCGCTGACTCCATCGATTCGGCCATGGAGTCCAGCGCCCAGGGCATCCGGGCCGTCAAAATCTCGCTGCTCGGCCTGGGCCTTACGGCTGTGTTCCAGCTGGCCATCGTCGCGGTCAGCGGTTCGGTGGCGCTGCTGGCGGACACGGTCCACAATTTCTCCGACGCGCTGACGGCCGTTCCGCTGTGGATCGCGTTCCTGCTCGGACGCCGGGCGGCCACCCGCCGGTACAACTTCGGCTTCGGCAGGGCGGAGGATCTGGCCGGCCTGTTCATTGTCGCGATGATCGCGCTCTCGGCAGTCGTCGCGGCGGTCGAGTCCATCCGCCGGTTCTTCGAGCCGCAGCCTGTGGAGAACCTGGGCTGGGTCTTCGCCGCCGGCCTCATCGGGTTCGCCGGGAACGAACTGGTGGCTCTCTATCGGATCCGGGTGGGCCGGCGCATCGGCTCGGCAGCCCTGGTGGCCGACGGCGTGCATGCCCGCACCGACGGCTTCACTTCCCTGGCCGTGGTGGCCGGTGTGATCGCGATCTGGCTGGGCTTCCCGCTGGCCGATCCGATCGTGGGCCTGCTGATTTCCGCCGCGATCACAGTGCTGCTCTGGGGCACCGCGCGGGATATTGGACGGCGCCTGATGGACGGCGTGGATCCCGCGCTGCTGGATCGGGCCGATCGGGCACTGGCAGAGGTGGCGCCGGCGGGAACGGGGGTGCGGATGCGCTGGTCCGGCCATCGCCTGCACATCCTGGTCAGCTGCCCGTTGGACGGCACCGCCTCTGTTGCGGAACTGCACCAACTCCAGTGCGCTGTCGACGCGGCACTTCGCCGGGCACTGCCGAATGTCGGGGAGGTGGAGTTGCTTCCTACTGTTGCGTGACCTGCTTGGAAGGGCACACAACGCTGCCGTAGGAGCAGAACACGCAGCAGTCCCCCTCGAGGGGTCGGATGCGTTCCCCACAGGACGGACAGGCCCAGAAGAACTGGCAGGCGTCGACCGGCATCTGTGCGGCCGTTTCCGCGCCGCATGCCGGGCATCGCACAACCGACGTCAATTCGGGTTCCACTAACAATGTCTCCTTCCGCAGCCGATCATAACCGGATTCCACAGGGCGCCGATCCGCCCGGGAAAGCTGTTGACGGGACCGTGCTGCGGGTGTTCCATTCAAGCATCCACACCTTCACGCACTCTGGACCAGAGTGCACGGTTCCATCGGAAAGAGGCGACGTGCGATGGGAACCACAGCTGAAACTGCTCCTGTTGACCGGGCAGAGCTGGAAACCAAGGTCAAGCAGATGTACCGGGCCGTAGCGCTGGAGCCGACCGGCCACTACCACTTCAAAATGGGCCGTGGCCTGGCCGAGCAGCTCGGTTATCCGCCCGCGCTGCTCGACCAGCTCCCTGCCGGCGCGGTCGACTCGTTCGCGGGCGTCGGCTATTTCTTCGACCTGGCCGGGCTGGCCGCCGGCGAGAAAGTCCTGGATCTGGGCTCGGGGTCCGGGATGGATGTCTTCGCGGCAGCGGTCATGGTCGGCGGGACGGGTGAAGTGGTCGGACTCGACATCACCCCTGAGCAGCTGGAGAAGGCAGAGAAGCTGCGGGCCGAGGCGGATTTTCCGCAGGTCCGCTTCGTCCCAGGCCACATCGAGACCATTCCATTGTCGGATGCCAGCTTCGACTGCGTGATTTCCAACGGGGTCATTAATCTGTCGCCGGAGAAGCACGCCGTCTTCCGGGAGGCCGCGCGCGTGCTGCGTCCGGGCGGCAGGCTGGCCGTCGCGGACATCGTCAGCGAGCGGCCGCTGACGCAGAAGATTGTCTGCAACACGGAGCTCTGGGCCTCCTGCATTGGCGGCGCAGCCCAGACCGATGACTATCAGCAGATGATCACCGACTGCGGCTTCACGCTGGAATCCGTCCGGCAGAACGACTACGAGTTCATCTCCGACAGCGCCCGCGCAGCGAGCACCAGGTATGGAGTGATCAGCGTCTCGCTGCTGGCTCGGCGCTAAGGCGGGGCAACCGGCTTCGCCATACCAGCCGGTTGCCCCGCCGAATTCGCCGGTCAAAGGCATGTTTCGCTACGCTGGAAACCAAGGCTTTTGACCAGCGGAAGGGAGCTCCATGCGCGCAAGCCCAGCTCCCAACCTGTTCGCTGCCTTACGCAAGTGGCCGGTCGCGCTCGCTACTTTGGCCGCCGTCGTCGCCTGTATCTTCGGGATGCACGTGGCCAATGGGACCCCCGGCACGGCCGGCACCGGCTCCGTCCCGTCCACTCCATCAATCGCATCGACGGCGCACTCGTCCGAGGGCGTTGAGCACCCGGTGAGCAGCCTGTCCCTGCCGACCGGCACGTTTGATTTAGCCCATGCCGCGTGCGCAGGCCCCTGCGGCGAGGAACATGGCGCCGCGGCGGTGTGCATCCTCCTCGTCGTCCTGGCCGGCATCGGCTGGCTCTTCGCCCAGAAGCCGCTCAGCTCCGCCGGGCCGCATGGCAGGCGCGGGCCCCCTCTGCTTATTCGCCTTGCGCCGGCCCTGCCCCGGCCACCTTCACTGGTCCAACTGTCCATCAGCCGCACGTAGAGCACAGCGGCCCGCCCCATCCCGGCCGGGCCCACTGCGATGCGCCTGCAGCTGCAGGAAGACAGTTTCCCCAACCAGTTTTTGAAGGATTTCTCCCATGAAGCGTTATAGCGCCGTATCCGCGGCCGTCCTCGCCACCGCCCTGCTGCTGACCGGCTGCGGGCAGGACACTGCGGACGACAATGCCGCCGGAACCGCCCAGCCTACCGCCGGAAGCACCAGCCAGGGCACGGACCTCGGCATGCACGGCTCATCTTCTGCGGCACCGGCCGAGGAGCACAACAGTGCGGACGCGATGTTCGCGCAGATGATGATTCCGCACCATGAGCAGGCTGTGGAAATGAGCGACATGATGCTCGCCAAGGACGGTCTCGACCCGCAGATCAGCCAGCTGGCCGAGGACATCAAGAGCGCCCAGGCGCCGGAGATCGAGAAGATGACCGGCTGGCTCAAGGCATGGGGCGAACCCATGGAGATGTCGGGCGGCCACGGTATGCCCGGGATGATGAGCGAGGAGGACCTGGCGAAGCTCGAAGCGGCCCAGGGCGACGAGGCCTCCCGGCTGTTCCTGACCCAGATGATCGAGCACCATGAGGGCGCGGTCGAAATGGCCGAAGAGGAAGCAGCCAACGGTTCCGATCCGGAGGCCGTGGCCCTGGCCGAGTCCGTGGTCGAAACCCAGACCGCGGAAATCAAGAAGATGCAGGAGCTGCTCGCCGACCTGTAGCAGCCCGTTTCCTGTCCTGCCGGGTGCCGGGATCACGGCGCCCGGCAGGACCCTGCCCTTCGCGAACCAACCCTTATTTCCCCTGGAGCACCATGTCCCGTTTTTCCATCCCGCGCGCCCGAAAAACCTTGCTGGCCGCGGTGGCTGCTGCCGCCGTCGGGCTTGCCGCTGGCTGCGCCCAATCCTCCGCAACCGAAGAACCCGCGGCGGAAACCGCCGTCGTACCCTATAGCCACGTGCACGGCATCAGCGCCGACCCGGAATCCGGACGCGTCCTGCTGGCCACCCACGAAGGGCTGTTCGACGTTTCCGCCGAAACCCCGGAACGGATCGGGCCCGTCATCGACCTGATGGGGTTCAGCCCCGCCGGGGACAACAGTTTCTACGCTTCCGGCCACCCGGATCCCAGCTCCGGGCTGCCTGATCCGGCCGGTCTGCTCCGCTCGGACGACGGCGGCAAAACCTGGGAACCGCTTTCCCGGCAGGGCGAATCCGACTTCCACGCACTGACCGTCACCCGCGACGGTGTGGTTGCCTACGACGGCAGGGTCCGGATGACCGAGGACCTGCAAACCTGGAAGACCTCGTCGGCGGACATCCACCCGGCCAGCCTGGCCGGCACCGCACAGGGCACAACCGTGCTGGCGGCGACCGAACAGGGCGTCCAGCGATCCGAGGACGGCGGCGAAACGTGGCAGCTGCCCGCCGACGCACCGGTACTGCAGGTCGTGGCCTTCGCCGACGCCTCGACTGCCGTGGGCGTTGCCCCGGACGGAAGCGTGCAGGTGAGCGGGGACGCCGGAAAGTCCTGGCAGCCGACCGGTTCAGTGGACGGCCACCCCGCGGCCGTTACCGCCGTGAAGGAGGGCAGCGCCTTGCGGATCTGGGTTGCCACTGACCGCGGCGTGGAGTATTCGGACGACGGCGGTGCCACGTTCCGCAGTCAGCTCGGCTGATCGTGTCCGGGCGGTAATTCGTCCGGAGCTTTGTTGAGGGGGCAGTTCCTACGGGAACTGCCCCCTCTTGCGTTTGATACCCCCAAGGGGTATACCTAGTTCCAAGGCATACCCACTAGGGGTATCACGCAGGAAGGACAAAGCCATGGAAACGACGGAATACCAGGTCACCGGAATGAGCTGCGGTCACTGCGAGCGGTCGGTCGCGGGCGAAGTGGGCCGCGTTGCGGGAGTTGAAGCGGTCGAGGTCAGCGCCGCGTCCGGCAAGCTCATCGTGACCAGCAGCGCGGCTGTCGACGACGCCGCCGTGATCGCTGCGGTGGATGAGGCCGGGTACCAGGCCAGTCGGGGCTGATCATGGCCATCCGAACGCAGTTGAAACTGGGCCTGTACGGCGCCGGTCTGGCGGCGCTGTTCACCGGCGCGCTCTTCACGGCCCAGGCCGTGATGCCGGCTGACGCCGCAGGCGATTGGGCCAAGGCAGCAGAGGAGAGCATGATGAAAACCACGCAGCATACAGCCGTTGGCGCCGCGCCGGCCGCGGCAGAGCATGGCCAGCGCGGCCTGTCCCTCGAGGCCGGCGGCTTCATGCTGGAAGAGGTCACCGCGCCTGGAGTCCCGGGTGAGGCGGGAATCTTGGCTTTCCGGATCATCGACCGGGACGGACAGCCGCTGACCGACTACGAGTTGTCGCATGAAAAGAACCTGCACCTGATCGTGGTCCGCACCGATGGCACCCAGTTCCGGCACGTGCATCCCACGCTCGATGCGGACGGCACCTGGTCCGTCCCCTGGGAGTGGGCCGACGCCGGCAGCTACCGGATCTTCGCCGACTTTGTCCCCGCCGGCACGGGTGAACCCATCACCTTGACCCGCACGGTCGACGTGGCCGGAGAGGTCCGGCCGGGACGGTCCGCTGCGGCGGCCGAGGCACACGTCGCCGGCTATACCGTCAGCGTCCAAGGCTCACTGTCGGCCGGAACGCCGTCGGACCTGACCTTCTCGGTCTCCCGCGACGGAGAGCCCGTCACCTCGCTGCAGCCGTACCTGGGCGCCTACGGCCATCTGGTCGCCCTGCGCGCGGGCGATCTGGCGTACCTCCACGTCCATCCTGAGGGAGAGCCGGCTGACGGAACTGCGGCTGCCGGACCGGCCATCGGGTTCGTTGCCGAGGCGCCGACGGCCGGAGCGTATCTGCTCTACCTGGATTTCAAGGTCGACGGCGCAGTCCACACCGCGACATTCCGCCTGGAGGCCTCCGGGGCCGCCGGGACGGCTGAGCACGCTCGACCGGAAGCGGACCAGGACCATGGACACTGACCTGTTGCTAGCGGCTGGCCGGATGCCCGGCCGGGAAGGAGATTTGTGATGAGCGCGCCAGTTCCCCAGCCCGCTGTGGACCAGAGCATCGAGCTCGAAATCGGCGGCATGACCTGCGCCTCGTGCGCCATGCGCATCGAGAAGAAGCTCAACAAGCTGGACGGCGTGACCGCCGCGGTCAATTACGCCACCGAGAAGGCCCGGATCACGGCTGCCGCCGACATCGACCCGCAGGAGCTGATCCGCGAAGTCGAAAAGACCGGCTATACGGCAGCCCTTCCGGCCAGCCGGGACCTGCCGGGCGAGGACGAGGGAGAGCAGCCCGATCCGGAGCTGGTTTCGCTCCGGCACCGCCTGATCGGTTCGATGGTCCTTTCCGTCCCCGTGATCGCCCTGGCCATGGTGCCTGCCCTGCAGTTCACCTACTGGCAGTGGGCCTCGCTGGCCCTCGCCGCGCCCGTAGTCCTGTGGGCGGCCTGGCCGTTCCATAAAGCGGCCTGGACGAACCTGCGCCACGGCGCAGCGACCATGGACACGCTCATTTCCGTCGGAACCATGGCGGCCCTGCTGTGGTCGCTGTACGCACTGTTCCTCGGCACCGCCGGTACTCCCGGGATGACGCACGGCTTCGAACTGACGGTCGCGCCATCCGACGGCGCCGCCAACATCTACCTCGAAGTCGCGGCGGGCGTGACCATGTTCGTCCTGGCCGGCCGCTACTTCGAAAAGCGTTCCAAGCGCCAGGCCGGCGCCGCCCTGCGCGCACTGCTGGAGCTCGGCGCCAAAGACGTCGCGGTAATCCGGGGCGGGGCCGAGGTCCGCATTCCGATCGGGGACCTCGCCGTCGGTGACGACTTCGTGGTCCGGCCGGGCGAGAAGATCGCCACGGACGGCGTGGTCGTTGACGGGAGCAGTGCCGTGGACGCCAGCATGCTGACCGGCGAATCCGTACCCGTCGAAGTCACTGCGGGCGACGCGGTCACTGGCGCCACCGTCAACGCCGGCGGTCGCCTGCTGGTCCAGGCGGCCCGCGTCGGCTCGGATACCCAGCTGGCCCAAATGGCGCAGCTCGTGGAGGACGCCCAATCCGGCAAGGCCGAGGTCCAACGACTGGCCGACAGGATCTCCGGCGTGTTCGTGCCCATCGTCATCGCGCTCGCCGTCGCCGTGCTCGGTTTCTGGATCGGTGCGGGCTTCCCGCTCGAAGCCGGCTTCACCGCCGCCGTCGCCGTCCTCATCATTGCGTGCCCCTGCGCCCTCGGCCTGGCGACCCCGACGGCGCTGCTCGTCGGGACCGGCCGCGGCGCCCAGCTCGGAATCCTGATCAAGGGCCCCGAGGTGCTGGAGTCCACTCGGAAGGTCGACACCATCGTGCTGGACAAGACCGGGACCGTCACCACCGGGAAGATGGCCCTGTTGGACGTCATCCCTGCCGACGGCACGCCGGCCGATGAAGTCCTCCGGCTGGCCGGTGCACTGGAGAATTCGTCGGAGCACCCAATCGCGCAGGCCATCGCCAAGGCCGCGGCCGGGCAATTCGGTGCCCTGCCCGCGCCGGAGTCCTTCGGAAACGTCGAAGGCAAGGGAGTACAAGGCATCGTTGACGGCCGCGGAGTGCTGGTTGGCCGTGAGTCGCTCCTGGCCGACTGGTCCGTCCGCCTGCCCGCTGACCTGGCCACGGCGAAGGCCAGCGCCGAAGCCGCCGGAAGGACCGCCGTCGTTGTTTCCTGGGATGGCGAGGCCCGCGGTCTGCTGGTGGTCGCGGACGCAGTCAAGCCCACCAGCGCGGAAGCCATCCGGCAGTTCAAATCCCTTGGCCTGGTCCCGGTGCTGCTGACCGGTGACAACCGGACGGTGGCTGAACAGATTGCCGGCGAGGTCGGGATCGAGCAGGTTTTCGCCGAGGTGATGCCCCAGGACAAGGTCGACGTCGTTCGCCGCCTCCAGGACGAGGGCAAAGTGGTGGCGATGGTCGGCGACGGTGTCAACGACGCTGCCGCTCTGGCCCAGGCCGACCTCGGCCTGGCCATGGGCACGGGCACGGATGTTGCCATCGAGGCGGCGGACCTGACGTTGGTGCGCGGGGACCTGCGTTCGGCGGCCGACGCCATCCGGCTCTCGCGGCGGACACTGGGCACGATCAAGACCAACCTGTTCTGGGCCTTCGCCTACAACACCGCTGCGATTCCGCTGGCGGCCCTGGGCCTGCTCAACCCAATGCTGGCCGGCGCCGCGATGGCGTTCTCCAGCGTCTTCGTGGTCGGCAACAGCCTGCGCCTGAGGTTCTTCAGGTCCACCGCGGGCGGCCCGGCAGCCACACCGGCCGCCGCCAACGCCCAGCCCGTCCTCCAGGACGCCTGACTGGGGCGCCTCCCCCAGGATGGCTGGCCGCGCCCATGCTCCGAGGGGGAGGGCGCAGCGTCGGTGTCTGCTCCACTTCGGTGGTTGGCTCCGCTTCGGTATTCGGCTCCGCTTCGAAACGGCAGCAGAACACCGGAGCGGAGCGCGGGCCTACAGCGGAGCCGGATTAGCCCTGGTCCGCTGCGGGATCCTCCGTGAACTGGGCGGTCGCGACGGCGACGCCCTGCTCGATCTGGTCCGCAGTGGCCGTGCCGGAGGTCTCTGCCGCCTTGGCCCAGGCGTCGATGGAGACCTTGGCGGCTTCCCGGACTTCGGGCGTGTTCTCCCACTCGCTCGGATCCATGGTCATCCGGCCGGCCAGGAACAGCCCCAGAGCCACCAGCGCCACATCCCAGCCCGGGCCGACGAAGAGCGCGCCGGCGCCGCTGCCGGCGGTTTCCAGGTCCACGTTGTGCTCGAACTCCAGCGCGGTCTGCCCCGCGTCCTCGGCCAACCGGACCTCCACGACGCTGGTGGGCCCGCCGAAGGTTACGCGCAGCAGGTTCGGGGCTTCGCATTTGAGGATGCTGCCGCCCGCATTGCCCTCCAGCTGGAACGAGCCGCCGGGCCCCAGTTCGCCCGAGACCGGCAGGAACCAGCGGCGCAGCTGCTCCGGCTCGGTCAGTGCCTGCCAGACGTCCTGCAGTTCGGCCAGGTAGCTGCGCTGCAGCAGCAGGCCGATGCCTTCCAGTCCGTCCCTCTTGATCTGGTGGACCGCGCGCTTGATGTCGTTCAGTTCGCTGGTGATCTCCATGGTTCTATCCAAGCATGCGGCACTGACAGGTCATACTGAGGAGATGAAGCAGCTTCTCGCCATCCTGGCCATCGCCGCGATCGTCCTGCTGGTCCTGGGCATTGCTGTGCAGACCGTGCGGCTGCTGATCTACGTCGGCCTCGGCGTGCTGATCGTCGCCGGAGCGCTGTTCCTGCTCAAGCAGGACCGGGACTGACCGATTCCGGCGACTCCGGTTGGCGCAGGGAAAGCTCGAATTCCACCAGGGACTGCCGGTGCAGGGTCAAGGCCGAGGCCCTGCCTGAGCGGCTGTTGCACTCGCGGAACACCTCTTCCTGCAACTGTGCGGCCAGGCGCTCCAGTTCCACTTGGGACAGGGCGCCCAAGTCCTCGGGGAATGGGTCCTTCGGGGAGAGGTGCGTCCGTTCGCTCATCGCTGGTTGCCCTGTCGTTCCGCCCTGCGGTTTTCGATCAGCGAACCGGCAGCGCAATACCGCGCAGTGTTGACGGCGTCTTGATAGGGATCGAACACACCCATGCCGGGGCCCTTCTTTCATCCGCGATGGAGTATCCGAAGCGTAGCACTACCCGACCGGTAATCGCGCCAGAGGATTCCGGTCCATCTTGTGCCATGGCGGTCAGGTCGCGCCGCGCTGCCGGGCCTGTTCGACGGCGGCGGCGATCCCTTCGCGGTAGGGCTCACCGTGTCCGGGCAGGGCCGTGCGGGCGCCGGTGGCGGCCAGTGCTGTCAGCGAGTCCAAGGCCTGGCGGGTGTCCGCGGTGGCTGCGGCCGAGACGATGTGCGGCCCGGTCGTCCCGGTGTAGGGGTCGAGCGTCACCAGCGCGTCGCCGGTCAGGATGGCGTCGCGGTCGGGGAAGTGAAGGCCGCAGTGGCCCTCGGTGTGGCCCGGGCTGAAGACGATCTGTGGCCGCCCGGGCAGGTGGGCGGCGATGTCCTCGTCCAGCAGCCGGAAGCTGCTGATGCCCTTGACGTTCAGGGCCCCTGCTGCCGCCATCCGCGTGAGGATGGGAATGCAGCGCGGATATTTCAGCGGATACAGCAGCCGGTTCTTCTCGTGCTTGTAGCGGTACGGGTGGGCCGCGATGTAGGCGTCCCCGGCGTGGACGAACACCGGCACGTCCAGTTCGCGCTGGAGCCTGGCGGCGAAGCCCACGTGGTCGAAGTGCCCGTGGGTCAGCACGAGCGCGGCGATGTCCCGCGGAGACCGGCCCAGCTCCCGAATGGCCTGTCCGGTCATCCGCCACATGCCGGGCAGCCCGGCATCAACGAGCAGCAGCCTATTGCCATCCTCCACGATGTAGCAGTTGACGTCGGCGTGCTCAATGCGGTGGATCCCGTCAGCCACATTACGGTGGAACATCACTTCTCCCTGTCGTCCGTGGGATTGGCAGCCCGGGCTGGCATTGACCCGGCCAATGCACCGACTGTATCGGTGGAGGACGGGCAGCAGAAGTACTCCAAGCTAAATGGTCAGCATACTTACAGGTGCTGCGGCCAAAGACAGCGCAACTGTTCGAGCACCAATTGACGTTCCTCAGCGAGGAGGTGCTCGGACGGACTTGCCGGTGCGCGCGGGGTAGGCCGTCTACGCCAGGTGTTCATCCATTTCGCCCTGGAATTCGCGCAGCTCCACGGGCAAGGTAGTGGCGCGGGCGAGCTTGCGCGCCCAGCCCAAGGCTTCCTTCAGGTCCCGCGCTTTCAGGATCGTCATGCCGCCGATGTGCTCCCCGCCCGGTACGTACGGCCCCTCGGAAACCGTGGCTTCGCCCTCCTCGAGCCGGACGACAACGGCTGCTCCGGGCGGCTGGAGCCCACCGGCGAAAACCCAGCAGTCGGCGTCCCGCAGTTCCTTGTTGAAGGCCTGGACCTTGCGCATGATCGGTTCCAGCACGCCTGGCTCAGGCACACCGCCGTCGGGCTGCTGGATGGCCAGCAGGAAGTGTTTCATGTCTCCGACACTAAGCCCGCCGGCTTGGAGCCGCCTTGGATCGGTTGCCTGCTGTGGCGGGCGTCGTGTACCGGTACCACTGGGCGCAGAAGGCGATCAGCAGCACCAGGTCCACCGCGTCGCCGCCGTAGAACATCAGGACGCCGCCGGCTTGGGCCTGGTCAACGGGGACGCCGGCTGGTGGATAAGCGTAGACGAACTTCGCCAGCACGCTGTGCCCGGCCAAGGCAGCCGCCAGGCACACGGCCCGCGTCCTGAAGCTTGGGCGGTGCGGCGTGGGATCCTTGCCGATGATGGAGGCGGTGAAGAGGTAGCCGGCCAGCAGGAAGTGCACCTGTATCAGCGGGTGGAGCAGCTCATTGGCCAGCAGCCCCGCCCCCGTGGCCGTGGCATAGAGAAGCCAGAGGGAGCCGGCATTGAGCACCGCTGCGGGCGCAGGATGCGAAAGGAACCTGACCGGGCGGCTCTTCAGCAGGCGCGACAGCCGGATCGCCGGGACCTGCTCCATGGAGCGCAGCGCGAGCGTGACCGGAGCGGCCATGACCAGCAGCAGTGGCGCCGCCATTCCCAGGAGCAGATGCGCTGCCATGTGGGCCACGAAGTTTGTATGCGCCGACTGTGCCAGCGGGCCGATGAAGCCGGCGGCGGCGCACCCGACTCCCCCGGTCCACAGCAGCATGCGGTGCAGCGGCCAGCCGCGGCCTGTCGTCCGTTCCCGCCAGGCGGCGTGCAGGTAGAAAACCAGCGCCAGGACGAATGGCAGGACTGCTGCGGCCTCGAGTACTCCCGGATGCTGGTGCACGTCCGTCCTTCAGCCGCGCCGGTCTGCTCGGGCCGCGGCCACGGCCAGCACTGCACCGCTGACCAGCAGGAGCAGGCCGAAGACATTCCAGGCAAGGTCGTAGGGCAGCAGGTCCACGCCGTAGCGGATCTGGTGGAGCCGGAGAACCTTGTGGTCGATGAGCCCGTCGAAGAGCTGAAACCCTCCGGCGCCCAGCAGGAATCCCGCCCACGCAGCCGGCCGGGAGAAGCTGTCCCGCCGGCGGGCATCGGCCAGCAGGAAGAACCCCGCGACCAGCACGATCAGTTCGGCCGTGTGCAACAGGCCGTCCGAGAACAGCCCTACATCGCCGCTGGCCCCGTCATAGAAGTGGTGCCAGCCCAGCAGCTGGTGGAAGACGATCTCGTCCACCGCAGCCATGATGCCGATGCCGATCAGAATCGACGCCGGAAAGGAACGGTTGCCCCGCAGAGCCTTCCGGGCCGGCACCTTCGGCTGCTGCATCCTGTTCCCTAGCCCGTCTGCTCAGGCTGCCCCGCCGCCGGTTCAGCGAGCCCCAGGGCCGGTTGGGGAAGGAGCGCAGCAGGCTCGACGGAGTTCGCGGCGGGTTCGGCAAGTGCGGCGGCCGGCTCCGCCAACCTGGCGAATGGTTCAGCACGCGCGGCGGAGAACAGGGTGGGCGCCGAGGCGCCGAATTCCGCCAGCAGCGGTGCGGTGAACGCCCTGAGGGACTCCAGGGCCTCGGCTTGATTGCCCTCGGCGAGCTGGATCCGCAGCACCAGCTGCTGCGCGGTTTCGCGCGGGGCTTCAATAGCGACGGCGGCGCAAGCCGCGTCCACGGCCCCGTAGGTATCGCCTTGGGCCAGCAGCTGCCGGGCGAGCCGCTCGAACACCGTGATCCGCAGGCAGCGCCATTGTTGGCGTTCGGCGGCCACCCAGCCGTCCTCCCAACCGGGCAGCAGCTCGCCGTGCCGGAGCGTTTCCAGGGATCCGTTCTCCATCAGCAGTTCGCCACGGCCGATGCTGCGAGCCACCTGGCGGCGGACCTCATGCACGTCCACCTGGACCCCTTCGGCCAGGCCGGCCCGTCCGAGCCCGACGAACACCAGGCCCGGCAGCTCGGCGGTGACCAGCGAGAGGCAGGCCCGCAGGCTGCGCCGCCACTGGTCGCCCGGCACGCCCGGCCACAGCAGGTCCGCGAGCGAGGAGAAGGGCTGTCCGCCATGCAGAGCGAGGGCAGCGATGAGCCGCTGCTGGCGCGCTGCCACCCGCGGCTGCCGCTCCCCGCGGCGCAGCTGCCAGCCGCCGATCAGCCGTAGATCCCAATAGTTCCCTTGACCGCTCACTGTGGCACCGCCGTCGTTAGTGGAACTAGTTTAGGCTCCGGTGCCCCGGCGGACCAGAGCCGGACCGCGGTTTGGAAGGTATGGCAGCCTGCGAGGCGCAGGTTGAGCGAGCCGTCCCCTCCGGCGGCCGCCTTCATGGCCGGTCCCGCGACGCTACTAGGATCAAAGGGTGCCTGTTGTCCTGACCCTCTCCGCCCTCGTGATCCGCGACGCCGGCGGCCGGCTGCTGCTGGTGCGCAAGCGCGGCACCTCCAAGTTCATGCAGCCGGGCGGCAAGCTGGAGCCGGGCGAGACCTTCGCCGCGGCCGCGGTGCGCGAACTCGAGGAAGAGCTGGGCATCCGCGTGCCGGAGCCGGAGCTGCAGGACCTGGGCCGCTGGTACGGACCGGCCGCGAACGAAGCCGGCACGGTCATCGACGCCGGAATCTTCGCCTGCGGCCTGCCGCAGCCGCCGGTGGCCGCCGCGGAAATAGAGGAGCTGCTCTGGCTGCACCCGGCCGAGGCCGCTGGCCGCACTGACCTCGCACCGTTGCTGACCGAACACATCCTGCCGCTGCTGGCAGAGTCGGAAACCTGGGCGGAGCATGGCTGACTACTTAATCGGCTAGGTGGCGTTGGTCCTGCCGTGACGACAGTCGCCGTCGCAGGAATGGGCGGCATCGAGGTAGCACGCGAACGCGGCTGAGAGACGGTCGGCAAGTCCGGCCCGCCCGCCCACCGGTTCGAAATCCGGGGGCAGGACGGGCGGAATGGATGGTGGCTCTTTGATCGAACGCTGTCTGGAATCCTGCCGCTGCCAATGCGAGTGGTTGCTAAGCATCGTCGGAGCCGATCGCTTCAGACTTGGTCCTCCGAGCGTAAAACCGTCCCACCGGCACGTCTTGCGTAGCCCCTACTGGCCGATAAGAGCACGGTATTGAAGCGAACTTGAAAAAACCCGAGTACCGCTACCTGCCACTACTCCAGCAGTTACGTGCGTCAGTCGCGGCACATGGGGCAGGTGACTGCGTCCTGTTTACGTCCCCAATCTGCATGCTCCCGATCCTGCACCCTCAAACTTCACGCTCCAGATCCTGCGCCCCCGAATACTGTCGGTGGCGGCTTGTAGCGTGGGGTTATGGAGGATTTCGGGCAGCAGCGGTCGTTGGAGTGGCTGGTCACGGCCGCGTTCCCGGCTGCCGCCAACGCGGGTTCTTCCATTCTGGAATACCAGTTGCATAAGGCCGTGCTGGAGCAGTGTTTGAAGGCCATGTACCCGGACACGGCTCCCGGTGCCGACCCGGCTGTGCGGAGGTACCGTGACACCAACGGCCTCGGCCTGGTCCACTATGCCGTGCCGCAGCACAATCTTTCCGCCGAACCCGCAGAAGGCCCGGAAGGCGGGCCGTTCATGCTCGAGCTGGCCGAACCCGAAACAGCCGCCCCGGCCCAGGCAGAGGAAACGACACCCCGCGCAACCGAGCCCGCGGCGGCTAATGCGGCGGTGGTCGACGGGGCGCCTGCCGTGGAATCCGCGCCGACTGCAAGTGATGCCGCCGGCGCCGGCGCGGAGGAACCCGCTCCGGTCGCCGAGCCTGCCGGGCCTGCCGGAGTTGAGCCGGCTGCCGCGGATTCCGAGCCGGAGGACGCTGCTGAGCGTGCCGAAGCCGAGGCTCTTCCAAGTGATCCCCAGTCAGCGGCCCGGCCGGTGGCCAAGCGGGCTTCGGTGGTGGATCAGTTGCCGGATTGGGCGTTGTCCCCGGCGCAGCGGGCGAAGCGGGAGAAGGCCCGGGAGGCGGCGCGGGCTGCGGCTGAGCCGAAGCGGCCGGCGCTGGTGGAGCACGGGCCGGTGGAGTGGCAGGATGCGTGGCAGCAGATCGAGCCGCGGGACCTGATGCTCATCCTGCCCCGGGTGGACCGCGCCGCCCTGGACGATAACGGGGTGTTGGCGTATCTGGGGGCGGTGGAGAAGGTCGGCGCGTATGTGGCGTCGCTGCGGATCCAGGGTCTGGGTGAGTTCGCGGCCCGGCGCACCAAGGCCGGCTGCCCGACGATGGGCCCGGAAGGCTACGCCAAGGGCACCGCCGGTGAGATCGGGGCGTACCTGCATCAGTCCACGCGCAGCCTGGCCCCGCAGCTGGCCGAGGCGAACCATATGTGCCGGTACTTCCCGAACACCGTGGCCGCGATGCAGGAAGGCCGGATCGACCTGGGCCGCGCGTCGGCGATCGTCTCCGGGTCCGGGAACCTGCCCGTTGCGCTGCTCCCGGAGTTCGAAGCGGCCGTGCTGCCCGGGGCGGAAAACGTGACCCGGGAAACCGTGCAGGGCCGGGCCCGCCAGGCCCGGCACCGGCTGCACCCGCAGACCCTGGACGAGCGGCATACCCAGGCGATGGAACACCGCGGCGTGTGGTTCACCCCGCAGCAGGACGGCATGGCCGAACTGTCCATCCACGCCGGCGCCGACACCTGCCTGGTCATCTACAACCTGGTCCAGGAATGGGCCAAACATCTGAAGACCCGGGACGGGGAAACCCGCACCCTGGCCCAACTGCGCGCCGACGCGTTCGCCGACCTCTGCCTCCAGTCCCACACCAACGGCGCCGCCGCACAGGACACCGCCGGTGGGGGTGCCGGGCAGGAGGCGCTCTTCGGCCCCGGAACCAACGGCCGGCCCGCAGCCCCCGGCCGTGGGGGTTTGACCGGGGAGGTGTGGGGCGGCGGGAACGTCAAGGCGTTCGTGTCGGTCACGATCCCGCTGGCCACCGCCGCCGGCGGCGACGAACCCGGCGAACTCGACGGCTACGGGAAAATCCCGGCCGACATGGCCCGCCGGCTCGCCGAACTGGCGAAAACCTGGCTGCCGGTCATCACCGACGAACATGACAAGGCCGTCATGGTCGCCCGCGAAATGCGCCACCCGCCCGAATGGCTCAAACGGGAAGTCAGGCTCCGCGACGTCACCTGCCGCGGACTCGGCTGCCAAACCCCGGCCCACGAGTGCGATCTCGACCACACCCTCGCGTGGGAGCACGGCGGCAAAACCGAACTC
>NZ_ANPE02000232.1 GCF_000328305.2 Arthrobacter crystallopoietes BAB-32
CAGCCGCGGCGGCCATGAGGCCGCCGGTGCGGCCTGGGAGCGGGCCGCCGAGTTGACCGCTGATGCTGCAGCCAAGGCACGGCGGCTGCACGAGGCCGCGGAAAGCGCCTGGCTCACCGCGGACACCGTCCGGGCGGACCGGCTCAACACGGCCGCGCTGGCCCTGGCCCGCGAGCCGCTGCTGCGCGCCGACATCGCGCTGCTCCGGGCGAGGATCGAATGGAACACCGGCTCGCTCCAAGCCGGGCGGCACCTGGTGCTGGAAGGCGCCAAAGAGGTGGCGGAGGCAGACCCGGTCCGGGCCCGCGAGCTAGCCATGTTCGGCGCCGCGCTGGGTTCCTTCGACCACTCCGGAACCGGGCTCAACCCGCTGGAAATCGCCACAGAGCCCGGGCCGGCAGCCCCGGCGCGGCAGAAGTGCTTCTGGCATCTGCTGGCGGGCTTCCACCACGTCGGCACCGGCGACCTGGCCAGGGGCGCGGCGTTGCTGCGGGCTGCCTATGCCGACGGTGCCTCCCTGGAGAACGCGGACCAGGACCTGCTGCCGAACCTGGGCATCGCGGCCGTGCTGTTGGGCGACGACCAGGCTGCGCTGGAGTACCACGGGCTGCTGCTTTCCCGGGCGCGGGCCGGCGGTGCCTTGATGATGGCGCTGTACGCGCTGACCCGGCGGCACATCACCGACGTGGTCACCGGCAACTGGGCCGCGGCCCGCGCCGGGGCGTCCGAAGCGCTCCAGCTGGCCAACGGCAGCGGCCAGGCCGGGCTGACTGCTTTTCCGCTGGCAGCGCTGACGCTGCTTGATGCGCTGCAGTCGGAAGGAAGCTACACCCGGCACCTGGGTGCTGCGGAGGATGTGGCGGCGAAGCAGCCGCTGGGCAGCATGCACAGCCTGGTGCACGACGTGCTGCTCTGGGCCAAGGCGGTCGAGAGCGGGGAGCCGGAAGCCGCTTTCCACCAGCTGGCCCGGTTCGCGCACCCGGTCATGCGCCATACCGCGGCCGTCGACCGGGTGGAGGCGGCGTTCCGTAGCGGACATCGTGAGGAAGCGGCAGCCTGGACGGCGGAAACACAAGACTATGCGGCAGCTACCGGGAACGCCTGGGCTGCCGCCGCGGCTGCGCACTGCCAAGCCCTGCTGACGGAGGGCGAGGAGGCGGAACGGCTGTACCTCGCTGCGCTGGAGCACCACGCTTCGTCGCCGCGCAGCTTCGATCGGGCACGGACCCAGCTGGCGTACGGCGAGTACCTGCGCCGGGCCCGCCGCCGCGTGGACGCCCGCAGCCACCTTTCTGCAGCGCTGGAAACCTTCCGGGAGCTGGGCGCGCGGCGCTGGGAGGAGCGGACGCAGCAGGAAATGCGCGCCTCCGGCAAGACCGCACGCAAACGCGAGCCCTCCGCCGTCGTTGTTTTGACCCCGCAGGAACGGCAGGTCGCCGCGCTCATCCAGCAGGGCCTGTCCAACCGCGACGCGGCGGCGCAGCTGTTCCTGAGCCCGCGCACGGTCGACTTCCACCTGCGCAACGTCTACGCCAAGCTCGGCATCAGCAACCGCGGAGAACTGATGCGCCGCCAGCTGGACCGCGCAACCGCCTGAGCCCGGTAGGACAACCCGGCAATTCCACCGGTGCGAGCACCACTCCGGCCGCCGGAAGATGGCGGCATGGAAACTTCAACTCTGATCGGCAACTACCTGTTGGGCGGCGCCATCAACGCCGCGGTCCTGGTGGCCATCGCGTTTGCGCTGTCGCGCTTCGCCAAGGACTCCTACGGGCGGTCCCTGCTGGCCATCTTCCTGGTGATCGCCGGCGGCGCGTACGTCGGCTTCGCCATCGTCGCGGAGGCCAGCGGACTGTGGGCGCTCGCCGAACTGCTGCACGCGATTGCGCTCGGCGCGCTGGGGCTGCTGGGTCTGCGGCGCTCGCCGTACTGGCTGGCGCTGGGCTGGGCGCTGCATCCGCTGTGGGACGTGCCGCTGCACTTCTTCGGCGGCGGGCACGAGTTCGCGCCGGAAAGCTGGGCCATTGCCTGCGTGACCTTCGACTGGGTCGTGGCGCTGTACATCGTGCTGGCCTACCGGCGCAGCGGCGGGAGCCGGTTCAGGTTCCGGACCGGGCTGCCGGCCGCGAAAATGCACCGGCAAACCGTGCCCGCCAATCCGGGGGCAGTCCGTTAGCAACCTTGGAAACCAGTCCCCGGCGGCCTCTCCGTCGGGGACTTTTCCGGGTCGAAATCGAGGGCTTTTTGGCCCTTCCTGACGGGCCCCCGCAGCGGTACGCTGATGGCTCTATCCAAGGTTGGCCCGCTTCTTTCGGGGGTGCCGCAATGACCAGTGCAGACGTTGTCCGTACAGCCGGCATGGAACTGTTCGTCAACCGCAATCCCGGCGCCGTGGACCGCTACTACACCCCGGACTACCGGCAGCATTCGCCGCTGGCACCGGACGGACCGGAGGCGCTGCGGGACTTCGTCGGGCACCTGCCGCAGGAGTTCCGCTTCGAGCCCCTGCGGATCCTCGAGGACGGCGAGATGGTTGCCATCCACTGCGTCTACTACGGGCTCGCGCCGACCCCGGTGGTGGCGTTTAACGTCTTCCGGGTGGAAGGCGAGCGGCTCGCCGAGCATTGGGAGGTGCTGGCCCCGCTGGCCCATGATTCGGTCAGTGGCCGCTCGCAGGTGGACGGCCCGACGGAGGTCTCGGATCCGGAAAAGACGGTGGCCAACAAGGCGCTGCTGGCGGAGTTTGCTCAGAAAGTGCTGGTTGAGCGGGACCTCCGGGTGGCGGAGAACTACATCGCACCTGACTTCGCGCAGCACAACCCCGAGGCGGCGGACGGCGTGGCTGGCGCCGAGGCGGCGCTCGCGATGTGGGCCACCCAGGGCCGGCCGCTCATCCACCGCCGGATCCACCGCATTCTTGGCGAGGGGAACTTCGTGCTCACCGTCGCCGAGGGGGAGTTCGGGGTGCCGGTGGCGCTGTACGAACTGTGGCGCGTGGAGGACGGCCGGATCGTGGAGCACTGGGACGTGATCCAGCCGGTGCCCTTCGAAATGCCGCACGGCAACGGGTTCTTCTGACCCGGCCTCAGGGTTCCATGACGCGGACGGGCGCCCCGGCGGCGAACGCCGCGATGTCTTCCACAGCGTCCTGGTAGAAGATCCGGTACTGCTCTTCCGTCACGTAGCCCAAGTGCGGGGTGAGGATTGTGCGCGGGGCGGTGCGCCACGGGTGCTCGGCCGGGAGCGGTTCGATATCGTAGACGTCCAGCGCTGCGCCGCCGATCCGTCCGGCCTGCAGCGCTTCAAGCAGGGCGTCCTCCTGGACGATGGGTCCGCGCGACGTGTTGACCAGCAGCGCATCGGGCTTCATCAGCGCCAGGTCCTCCTCCCCGACCAGCCCGCGCGTGCGGTGCGAGAGGACCAGATGCACGGACAGGATGTCGGAGGCGGCGAAAAGCTCGGCTTTCTCCACGCGCTGCACGCCGTGTTCCGCCGCCCGCTCTGCCGTGAGGTTCTGGCTCCAGGCGATGACGTTCATGCCGAACGCCAGTCCGACCTTGGCCACGCGGGTGCCCAGGTTGCCCAGCCCGAGGAGTCCCAGCGTGCGCCCGGCGAGGCCTCGGCCCAGAGTGGTTTGCCAGCCACCGGAGGCGATGGCACCGAGTTCGACGTCGAGGTGCCGGGTGGCGGCGTGGATCAGCGCCCAGGTATGTTCCGCCGTGGGTTCGGGCACGTAGCCCGTGTGGCTGACCGTGATGCCCAACCGCTGGGCCGCTGCCAGGTCGATCGACGCGTTGCGCCGCCCGGTCGAGACAATCAGGCGCAGGTCCGGCAGCCGTTCCAGCCGCGGTTCGCGCAGCGGCGTACGTTCGCGCATGGCAACAACGACGTCGAACCCCGCCAAAGCGCCGACCACCGCATCGTCGTCGTGTCCGAGGTGCTCCTTGAAGAAGGTGACCTCAGCGCCGAGGGAATCCCAGTCGGCAAGGGTTCGGGCAACGTCCTGGTAGTCGTCAAGGACCGCGATCTTCATACCGCCGAGCCTAGCGGCAAAAACTGTCAGTGCCGGCAAGTAGCGTCAGGGACATGACCCGCCGTGACGTTGCCCTTCCCGACGATTACCAAGATCTGCTGACGGTGCTGAAGGAGCGCGTGCGAAGTACACGGGCACACGCTTTACGCACAGTTAACACGCAGCTGATCGAACTTTACTGGTCGATCGGCCGGGACATTCTGCGGCGACAGGACTCTGAAGGCTGGGGAAGCCGGGTCATCGCCAAGCTGGCTGAGGACCTCCGCGCCGAGTTCCCGGAGATGAAGGGCTTATCGCCGAGGAACCTGCAGTACATGGCTACGTTCGCCCGCGCCTGGCCCGATTCAATTGCGCAGCAAGCTGCTGCGCAATTGCCTTGGGGACATCTCATGGTGCTTGTCGACAAACTCACGGACCGGGAATCTCTGGACTGGTACGCCGCCGCAGCTGTGGAATACGCGTGGTCCCGCAATGTGCTGCTGAACATGATCATGGGGCAGGCGATGGAGCGGACTGGGTCGGCGCCGTCGAACTTCACGAAGGCACTGCCGGGACGGGAATCGGAACTGGCGCAGCAGGCGGCGAAGGATCCTTACAACTTCGAGTTCCTTGGCCTGAGCGGGGAAGTCTCCGAACGGGATCTCGAGCAGCGGCTGACTGACCGTATCGTAGAGACGCTGCGCGAGCTAGGTCCGGGGTTCGCGTTCGTGGGGCGGCAAGTGCATCTGGAGGTCGGCGGAGACGACTTCTATATCGATTGTTCCGATTCTCGGGTTATTCCGATGCCCGCTGCTTTGCGTGGGTGATGGGCCAGTGACTTGGGAAGACGCACTCTGATGACGTGATTTGTCGGGATAATCCGGTG
>NZ_ANPE02000231.1 GCF_000328305.2 Arthrobacter crystallopoietes BAB-32
GGCTCCAGCCGGCTCCGGCGGCTCCGGCCGGCTCCAGCGGCCCGGTCTCCCCTACCCAACAAATGCGCCGCGTGGCAGAGTGGCGGCATGACCGAAATCCCGCAGGTGCCGGATTCCGAACATCCCACGCAGGTCCTCACGGAAGCAGAGTGCTGGCAGCTGCTGGCCGGCACGCCGCTGGGGCGGCTGGCGGTGACCTGCCGGAACGAGCCGGACATCTTCCCGGTCAACTTCTGGCCGCACGGAAGCACAGTGCTGCTGCACGGCTCGCGCCACGTGCGCTCCGCCGTCGGGCAATCCAGCCCCCACGTAGTGCTGGAGGCGGACGGCCGTGACGCCGGGACGGTGTGGAGCGTGATGGCCAAGGGCACGTTCCGGCAGGTTGGCCGGCCTGAAGCGCAGGAACTCGTGCAACAGCGGCAGCTGCGGCCCTGGACGTTCGGGCCCGAATGCATCTACCTGGAACTGCGGCCGGACCGCGTCACCGGCCGGCGCATCGCCGTCGGACCGGAAGAGCGCTACTGAAAGGAGCCGGCCATGACCGAGCAGGACCGCCCGAGCCCGCACCGCCAGCCCTTCCTGGCCGGAGCCACTGCGCCGCCGGAGCCGGAGAACGGCCCGGAGGCTCCGCTGCCGGACATCCCCAGCGCGGACAACCCGGAGCTGGAACTGGCCCCTGACGAGTGCTGGGACCTGCTGATCGGCACAATGCTGGGCCGGCTCGCGGTCAGCGTCGCGGACCGTCCGGAGCTCTACCCGGTCAACTTCCTCGCCCACGACCGGCGCCTCCTGATCCGCACCAGCCAGGGCACGAAGCTCGCCGCGGCCGCAGTCAACAACAAAGTCGCGCTCGAAGCGGACGGCCGCTCGCTGCATTCGCTCTGGTCGGTGGTCGTGAAGGGCACCGCGCGCATCCTGGAGACTGAAGCGGAATTGACGACGGCGGCGCAGTTGCCGCTGCGGCCATGGACGGCTACCGCGAAAACCACCTACTTGGAGATCGTGCCGCGCTCGATCGCGGGGCGGCGGCTGGCGCTCGCCGAAGACTTCCGGCTGGAGAGGTAGGTTCCCGGCGCAAGGCGCGGAGCCGCCGTCGTTAAGCTACTTGCCGGTACTGTGCGGCCACTCACATTCATTACTGCTGTGTGTCCTGCCTCGCGGCGCGCGGTGGGCGCTTTGCTGTAACTTTTGCTCAACCGAGGCGAACGCAATTCATGCAACCGCACATTGACGCATCCCAGACATGTACTTGATCAATGGGGAAAGAGGACACGAAATGACCCAGACGGCCGCCGCCCAGACGGAGACTATGCCGCCGACCACACCGCTCCTGAAGTCGGCCGGGCATGTCATTGTCGACACGCTTGCGGCCCACGGCGTCGAGCGGACCTACGTTGTCCCGGGCGAGAGCTTCCTGGACGTGCTCGATGGCCTGCACGAGTCCTCCATCGAGACCGTGGTCTGCCGGCACGAGGGCGGCGCCGCCTACATGGCCGAGGCGGACGGCAAGATGAACCAGCTGCCCGGCATCGCGATGGTCACCCGTGGGCCGGGTGCGGCCAACGCCCATGTCGGCCTGCACACCGCGTGGCAGGACTCGACGCCGATGGTGCTGTTCGTGGGCCTGATCCCCTTCGAGCACCGGGACCGCGAGGCCTTCCAGGAGTTCGATATCAAGGCCTGGTTCGACACCGGCGCCAAGCGCGTCATGGTGCTCGACCACGCCGAGCGCGCCTCCGAGATCGTCGCCGAGGCAATGTTCGCCGCGATGAGCGGCCGGCCCGGTCCGGTGGTCGTTGGCCTGCCCGAGGACATCATCCGCCAGCAGATCGACCCGACGCTGCACCCGGCCATCCCGGTTGCCCCCGGCGGCATGACCGTCACGGACTGGAAGGCGCTCAAGTCCGCGCTGGAGGAGGCGAAGAAGCCGCTCTTCGTCACCGGCGGCAACGACTGGACCCAGGAAGGCGTCGACGACCTGACCAAGTGGCTCGAAGAGCACCACATCGCCGCCGCCGTCGAATGGCGCTGCGAAGGCAACATCCCCTTCAGCTCCCCCTCCTACGTCGGCCCGATCGGCTACGGCCGGCCCAAGCCGACCTACGACCTGCTCGAAGAGACCGACCTGCTGGTCTTCGTCGGCACCGTGCCGGGCGATGTGATCACCGATGGCTTCCTGGTCCGCCAGGACTGGTCCAAGAAGAACTTCCTGGTCACCATCGATCCGTCCCTGCGCGGCCGCTCCGGCCCGGTCTCCTGGCAGATCGTCTCCAAGCCCGACGTCTTCGTCCGCGACCTGGTCAAGATGGACCTGGACACCCGTCCCGAGTGGCAGGCGTTCACCGAGCGGATGCGCGGCGAGCAGGAGAAGTTCGCAGCGCTGCCGCCGGCCGAGCCGTCCGAGGGCCAGGCGAAGATGGACACTCTGATCGCCAACCTCGTGCCCACGCTGCCGCAGGATGCCGTCATCACCCTCGGCGCCGGTGAGCACACCAACTGGGCGCACCGCTACTTCCCCACCGAGCGCTACGCCTCGATGATCAGCGCACGCAACGGCTCCATGGGCTACTCCATTCCCTCCGCCGTCGCCGCCTCGCTGGCGCATCCCGGCCGCCGCGTCGTGACCATCGCCGGCGACGGCGAGTTCCTCATGAACGGCCAGGAACTCGCAACCGCCGCCCAGTACGGCGCCACCCCGCTGGTCATCGTGATGGACAACCAGGAATACGGCACCATCCGCACGCACCAGGAACGCCACTACCCCGAGCGCATCTCCGGCACCCAGCTGAAGAACCCGGACTTCGCCAAGATGGCCGAGGCCTTCGGCGGCTTCGGCGTGAAGGTCGAGCACGACGCCGACGTCCCGGCCGCCGTGCAGTCCGCCCTCAAGGCCATCGACGAGGACAAGACCTTCGCCCTCATCCACCTCGTGGTGGACCAGCGCGTCAAGGCGTACTAGCACCCTGCGGCCATGCCGGTCGGAAGGCGGGGAGCAGTTCAGTGGTGAACTGCTCCCCGCCTTGTTGTAGCTTGGAGGAAATTCCACCGGTACTTCAGGAGGCGTCCATGGACACCCACGCGGAGCACTTCGCCGTTTTCCAACCGCAGTCCGCCGGGGCCGCCGCGCCGCCGCTGCGGATCTACCGCGGCAGGCCGGGCCTACTCGGCGAGCAGCTGGCCGAGGCACTGGACAACCCGGAACTGCTGGAGGGCAGTTGGGAACTGGTGCACACGTTTGCTGGCCCCGCGGCAGACACGGACGACGCCGTAAGGCAGCTTAGCGGCGCATCCTTGCGGTTCGACCGGGGGAACCTGATCGAGGCAGGAGCGTGGCGGATCCTGCCGTTGTCCGGCTTCCGGACGAACTAACCGGGCCAAACCGCCATGGCGAGATATTTCGACGTCCACCCGCAGGACCCGCAGCCCCGCCTGCTCGGCCAGATCGTGGACCTGCTGCGGTCCGGCGGGCTGATCGCCTACCCCACGGACTCCTGCTATGCGCTCGGCGCTCAGCTGGGCAACAAGGACGCCCTGGAGCGGATCCGCACGATCCGCCACCTCGACGACAAGCACCAGTTCGCGCTCGTCTGCAAGGACTTCGCCCAGCTCGGGCAGTTCGTCCACATCGACAACAAAGTCTTCCGGAGCATCAAGGCCGCCACACCGGGCGCGTACACCTTCATCCTGCCGGCCACCAGCGAAGTCCCGCGCCGCATGCTGCATCCGAAGCGGAAGACCGTGGGCGCTCGGATTCCGTCGCACCGGGTCGTGCACGCCCTGCTGGAGGAGCTCGGCGAACCGCTGCTCTCCAGCACCCTGCTGCTGCCCGGCGAGGAGGAACCGCTCACCCAGGGCTGGGAGATCAAGGACCGGCTGGACCATCAGGTGGACGCGGTGGTCGACGCCGGCGAGTGCCGCCCGGAGCCCAGTACGGTGGTGGACTTTTCGAACGGGTACGCGGAGGTCACGCGGCGCGGCGTCGGGGACCCGGCCCGGTTCGAGTAAGCGGCGGCGGGCGTGCGCAGCCACTTCCGCCGGGGCCAGTCCTCGCGCCTCTTGACTAGGTACACGACGCCGGTGCCTCCTTCCCCAAAGGAGGCACCGGCGTCGTTGTTTTAGCGGATGTGGTGCGAGGGCTGCAGCTCATAGACGGGAGTGGGCAGGCCCTCCATCCGCGCCTTCAACTGCAGCGCGAGGTAGGTCGAGTAGTGCCGGCTCTGGTGCAGGTTGCCGCCATGGATCCAGAGATTCTCCACGTTGGTCGGCTTCCACATGTTCCGCAGCTCGCCTTCCCACGGGCCGGGATCCTTGGGAGTATCGGAGCCGTAGCCCCAGCACTTGCCCACCTGGTCGGCGACCTCGGGCGAGACGAGGTCCGCCAGCCAGCCGTTCATCGACCCGTAGCCGGTGGCGTAGACGATCAGGTCCGCCTCGAGTTCGGTGCCGTCCTGGAGCACTACGGCGTTGCCGGTGATCTTGTCCACCTGCCCGGAGGCGAGTTTCACCCGGCCGTCGATGACCAGCTGGGAGGCGCCTACGTCGATGTAGTAGCCGGAGCCGCGCCGCAGGTATTTCAGGAACAGCCCGGACCCGTCCACGCCGAAGTCCAGCTCGAACCCGGCCGCCTCCAGCTGGGAGTAGAACTCCGCGTCGCGTTCGGCCATCTGCTGGTACACCGGAATCTGGGCCTCGGGCAGGATCCGGTACGGCAGCGAGGCAAAGAGCATGTCGGCCTTCTCGGTGGTGATCCCGTTCGCCAGCGCCCGCTCCGAATACAGGTCGCCGAGCGCCAGGTCCATCAGCGACTCGCTGCGCGAGATGTGCGTCGAGGAACGCTGGACCATGGTGACCTCCGCGCCGTGCTCCCACAGGTCGGCGCAGATATCGTGGGCCGAGTTGTTCGAGCCGATGACCACGGCCTTCTTGCCGGTCCAGTCACCGCCGCCCGGATGCTGTGAGGAATGGTGCTGCTGCCCCAGGAAGGAGTCCGCGCCGGCGAACTCGGGAATGTTGGGATAACCCGAGACGCCCAACGCGAAAACCAGTTGCTTCGGGCGCAAGGTGACCGGTTCGCCGTCGCGCACTACCTCGACGACCCACTCCCCCGCGGACTCGTCGAACCGGGCCTTGGTGCACTCGGTGCCGGACCAGTAATTCAGCTCCATGATCCGGGTGTAGTGCTCCAGCCAGTCGCCGATCTTGTCCTTGGCGGCGAAGACCGGCCAGTCGTCCGGGAACTTCAGGTAGGGCAGGTGGTCATACCAGACCGGATCATGCAGGTGCAGGGACTTGTACCGGTTTCGCCAGGAGTCTCCCGGGCGCTGGTTCTTTTCCACCACAATCGTCGGCACGCCCAGCCGGCGCAGCCTTGCGGCAAGGCCGATGCCGCCTTGGCCGCCGCCGATGATCACGCAGTAGGGCTGCTCTTCGTAACCGAGCCTGGCTTCCCGTTCCTCCTTCAGTTCCAGCCAGGACTTCCGGCCGGCGTGATGCGGTGCTCCACACCTTGTTCGCGGTTCGGCCCCTTCTTCTCCTCGAAGCCTTTGAGCTCCTGCATAGTGGTCAGCAGCGTCCAGCACTTCCCATCACGCAGCCGCAGGTGGGCCCAGCCGCGGGCTGCCTCCGTTTCGAAATTGACCCAGGCCTCCACTGCCGTGCCGTCCCCGGCGGCTTCTTCGGCCAGGACCCAGCCGGAGGGCCGGACGTCAGCCAGCCTCGCTTCGAGCATCCGCCGGATTTCGGCCTTGCCTTCAAGGGTTTTCAGGTTCCAGGTGAAGGCGACGAAGTCGCGCCAGTAGCATTCGTCGCCGAAAAGCTCCAGCGCCCCATCTACGTCTCCGGCCTGCAGGGCCGCATCCAGTCCTGCCAGCCAGGCCTGGGCGACAGCACTAGGTGATTCCGCCATGTCCACTCCTTTGTGTCATTCGCTCGTATCCGCCAACGCTCGCAACAGCAGGCACTGGCCGTATGCTGGTGCGGAACGTGATCGACATCACTAGTACACGGCAGCGGGGGTTGCAGCGGCGTTACATGCAACCTGTGCCGCTGGCGATCGGAAGGGCAGCAGGCGTGGACTTTCAACAACGGGCAAGCGGCAGTCGCAGCAGGTTGGCCGCCCTGCCGGATCCCAGCCTGCGGTTCACCGCGCCGCATGAATACGCCCGGGTGCTGCGCGCCGCACATGAGCAGGTCCTGGACGGAGGACCCCATCGGCCGGAGATCCCGCCTGCGCTGCTTGCGTCATGGCAGCGCTCGATGACCTTGGGCATCAACCCGGACCAGCAAAGCCCCCGCCACCTGAATGAGCCTTCCGACGTCGTCGGCCTGCGCCGCACGCATCGACTGCAGGCCGCCATGCCGGCCCTGACCGACCTGCTGGCCGACGAAGGATCCGACGGGCGCCACCTGCTGATCGTGACGGACTCGGACGGCCAGGTGCTCTGGCGCAGCGGCAGCCGGAGCGCGCTGCGGATGGCGGATTCGCTGGAATTCGTCGAGGGAGCGGATTGGTCCGAAGCCGGCATTGGCACCAACGCCATCAGCGAAGCCCTCGCCACGGGCCGGCCCGTCCAGTTGTTCTCGGCCGAGCATCTCGTGCGCGCCCACCATGACTGGGCGTGCACGGCAGCCCCTGTCCGGGATCCCCGGACCGGCAGCATAGTCGGCGTGCTCGATGTCTCCGGCCCACTGGACGCCTTGACCAGAGACACGATGCGGATGGTCAGGTGCGCGGTGCGCGTCGCCGAGGAACTGGTGGCCAGGAACGACGGCGGTGCCCGGCTTTCGCCCGCGGCCGTGCGTCCCGGGAGCGGCAGCAGGCCGGATCGCGGCGGCGGGCAGGACGTTGCTGTCAGCTCGCTGGAACTGCTCGGCGAACGTCCGGCGGCGGTCTTCGAGGACGGCCGGCGCGTCCCGCTGACACTGCGCCGGGCCGAGATCCTGGCGCTGCTGGAGTCCCGGCGCCAAGGCTGGAGCGCCGACGAACTGGCCTTCGAGCTGTATGGCGACGCCGGCTCGCCGGCCACTATCAGGATCGAAATGCACCGGATCCGGGCCGCCCTTGGCGCCTTCGTCGCCTCGAATCCCTACCGCCTGAAGCCGGGTTCGGCACGGACCTCCGACGCGTTCCAGGTGCGGGAACTGCTGACCACCGGGCACATCCAGCAAGCAGTCGCCCGCTACACCGCCCCGCTGCTCAGCCGATCGGCAATGCTGGCTGTCGAAGAACTTCGCCTGGAACTCGACACCGCCGTCGCCGATTCCGTCCGGGCCAGTGGGTCAGTCGATGTTCTCGCGGCCTGGCTGGCCACCGATATGGGTGCCGGCGACACCGAAGCTCTCGCTGCACTGAAGCGGCTGGTGGGGCCGGACGATCCCCGGTACCTGGCCTTCCGGCCGCGCTCCGACCGGCTGGAGCGCAGCCTCCTTGAGGCCAGGCCGGAAAAACAATCACGAAAAGCGTAACCTTTCACCCTTCCGCCTCGATTAGGTGGGTGTACGGGCGCGCTGCAGGCCTCAGCCGCGGCGCCGCCGTCGACAACAATCGAGGAGATCCATGACCAACCGTTTCCGCACCCTGAGCCTGCCCGCCAAGGGCGCCGCACTGGCCGCCATCATCGCCGTCGGCGGAGCCGGCGCAGCCGTGGCCGCCCCGGCCCTGACCGGTGCCGCGGAGACCGAAAGCGCCGTCAGCACCCCGGCAACCCCGGCGGTGCCCGCTACCCCGGCCGTCTCCGCCGAGGACGCCGAGCAGGCTGTCTCCGCCGTTCCGGCCACCCCGGCTGTTCCGGCCGAGGCTTCCGCCGATGCCGACGTCGAAGCCACCGAGGACGGTGCAGCTGCCGAGGTTGAGGCCGAGGGCGAAGCTGCGGGCGCAGATGCCGGCGTTTCGGCCGAAGGCGGGATCGCTGGCGCCGAGGTCACCCCGGCCCAGCCCGCGACCCCGGCCGTTCCGGGCGTCGACGGCGCAGACACCATCCCGGCCATCCCGGCCGCTCCCCAGCTGCCCGAGTCCGCCAACGCGGACGCCCAGGCCAAGATCGACGCCCGCACCGAGGCTGCCGAACTGCGTGCCGAGGCCGGCGTCTCCATCTCCGGCAACGCCGAGGCCGGCAAGTAACCAACGGTCGTCGAGGAGGGCGCGGGCGTTACACTTGATGGCGCCTACGCCCTCCTAAGCGAACCTCCAAGGAACCTGTTTTGCCCGAAGCGCTTCCCGATGACGTGGTCACTGCCGCGCAGTCCGGAGATGCCGGCGCCTTCAGCCGGATCTACGCCGCGCTGGCTCCAGGGGTCCACGGCTACCTCAAGGTCCGCGGGCTCGAGGACCATGAAGGCGCCGCCCAGGAAGTCTTCCTTACGGTGTTCTCGCGGATCGGCACGGTGCACGGCGGTTTCCAGGGGCTGCGCACCTTCACTTTTTCCGTGGCGCACGCCCGCTACGTCGACGACGTGCGCCGGCGTGCCCGCTCCCCGCACCTCGCCGGCTACGACCCTGACACGGACGTGCGGGCGGTGGATTCGGCCGAAACCACGGTGTTGGAATCGCTCGGCAGCACCGGCATCGGGCAGCAGCTGCGGCAGCTGAAGCCGGACCAGCAGGAAGTGCTGCTGCTGCGCGTGGTAGCCGACCTGTCACTGGAGCAGGTCGCCGAAATCATGGGCCGGTCCACCGGCTCCATCAAGCAGCTGCAGCGCCGCGCGCTGCTGAAACTCAAATCGATCGTGGAACGGGAGGAGGCCCTGGTATGAACCGCACAGTGGTCAATAACGACGACGCCATCCGCCGCCTGCTGGACGAAGCCGGCGTGGAACAGACGGCTCCGCTGGCGGCCTCTTTGCTGGCGCTCAAGGCCGCAGGCAGCGAAGCCCCGGTGGCCGGCCCCTCGCCCGAACTGCTGGCTTTCATGGCCCCCGGGACCGGCGAAGTCCCCGGGACCGGGGATCTCCCCGAATCCGACCGCACCAACGTTGTGCCGTTCCGGCGCCGCCGCGGCGTCCGGGGCGCTGCCCTCGGCCTGGCCGTTGTGGCGGCTACCGGCCTGGGCGTCTCCGGCGTGGCCGCGGCGAACCCTGACTTCCGGTCCGCCGCCGGCAGCGCCGTCGAACAGGTGGTCCGCTTCTTCGATCCCTCCACCGGTAGCCAGCAGGCTGTACCCGCCGGCGACACCCGCGGCGGACCCGCGGACGGCTCGGCACATGGCTCAAGCGACGGCGCCGGCAGCCAGAACGGCGATGGCGCCGGTTCGGGCGAAGCCGGTGGCGCGGCATCCGGCAGCGGCGGATCCGGTTCCAGCAGCAGCGGACAGTCGGGCGCGCCGGAAGGCAGTGCTGCCGACGGCACCGGCAAGGGCACTACGGGAACCGGCGATGCTGCCGACCCGGCCCGGGTACCGGAGCACGCCGGCGGGGGCGCTCTGCCTGAGCCGGGCAGTGTCCCCAGCCGAACGGGCGAAACGGCGCAGAGGCTGCTGGAGGATGCCCGCGGAACGCAACCCTCCGGCGTCGTACCTTCACTCCCGGCGGAGGACGGGCTGCCCATGGACCCCGCGGTTCCCGGTGACGCCGGCCGAACCGTGCCGGACCTGTCCGCGGACGACCCGCGGCAGGACCCCTCCCTCCCCAAGGACTGAGGCCGTGCCTCGGCGGCAATTGGGCCGCGCCGGACAAATTCCGGCCGTTCGCGCTGGTTGAAGCGGGGGCCGAGCGGGTACAACTAGTGCATGGGAAAACCGGCGCTGGTCCTCGGCCCGATGATGCGGCATGTCGACCAGAGCTCGGCCAACATCTGGGTGGAGACCGGTAGCGCGGCCCGTGTAGTGGTCCGGGCCGGCACGCGCAGCTGGGAGGCCCGCACTTTCGCCGTCCACGGGCACCACTACGCCCTGGTCGAAGCGGACGGTTTGGAACCCGGTTCGACCACTCCGTACCAGGTGGAGATCGACGGGGCCCCGGTGTGGCCCGATCCGGACTCGCCCTTTCCCGCCCCGGTCATCGCGACCCTCGCGCCGGAGCGGCCGCTGCGGCTGGTCTTCGGCTCCTGCCGCACCAGCATCGACCACGGCCGGTCCGGCAACCGCACGCATGGGGTGGACTCGCTGCGCGCCTTCGCGCTCCAGCTGGCCCGCAAGCCCGAGCGGCGGCCGGACCTGGCACTCTTCCTCGGCGACCAGGTCTATGCGGATTCGACCACCAAGGAGATGCAGAAGTTCATCCGGGCCCGCCGCGACCTGAAGGAACCGCCCGGCAAGGAGCTGAAGGACTTCGAGGAGTACGCCGAGCTGTACCGGCTGGCGTGGTCCGACGAGGCCAACCGGTGGCTGTTCTCCACCGTGCCCAGCGCCATGATCTTCGACGACCACGATGTCCGCGACGACTGGAACGCCTCCCGGAGCTGGAAGCGGAAAATGGAGGCGACCTCGTGGTGGCACGAGCGGATCGTGGCCGGGCTGGCGTCGTACTGGGTGTACCAGCACCTCGGGAACCTTTCCCCTGAGCAGCGGGCGCAGGATCCGCTGTGGCAGAAGATCGCCGCGCACCAGGACGGCGCCGAGCTGGACCTGAGCGCCGATCTGGACGCCTTTGCCGAGCGCGCCGACAAGGAACCGCGCAGCTACCGCTGGAGCTACTGCCAGGACTTCGGCTCGACCCGGCTGATCGTGATCGACTCCCGCGCCGCCCGCGACCTGGATCCGGACCGCCGGGCGCTGGTGGACGACGACGAAATGGCCTGGTTCGATGAGCGGCTGCGCGGCGGGTTCCGCCAGCTGCTGATCGGGACGTCACTGCCCTTCCTGCTCCCGACGGGGCTGCACCATGTCGAATCCTGGAACGAGGCCATGAGTGAAGGCGCTTGGGGGCGGTTTGCCTCCGCTGTCGGCGAGCGCCTGCGCCAGGCCATCGACCTGGAGCATTGGGCCGCGTTCCAGAACAGCTTCCGCAAGGTCGCCGGGATGGTGCAGGAAGTGGCGGACGGGCGCCGCGGCCCGGCTCCGGAACTGATCGTCTTCCTCTCCGGGGACGTGCACTACTCCTACGCGTCCGAGGTCGAGCGCTCCACCGGCAGCCGGATTGTCCAGGCCGTCTGTTCGCCGGTCCGCAATCCGCTGCCCCTGGCGATGCGCTCCTTCACCGCGGTCATGTCCTACGGAATCGCCACTCCTGTGGGCGCGCTGGCGGCCCGCTCAATCAAAGTGCCGGACCCGCCGTTCGAGTGGAAAAACATCAAGGGCCCGTGGTTCGACAACAACCTGGCCACCCTCGAGGACACCCAGAGCGGCCTGTCCATCCGCTGGGAGACCGGCGAAGTGGACCACCGGGACTACCAGCATCCCCGGGTCCGCGAGGTCTCCGCCGTGCTGTTGGAGCCGCGCGGGAGTGCCGGCATGCAGCCGGCGGACCTGTCCCACGCCGATCCGGCGGAGCGGCACACTCCCCCGATCTGAGGCCTTGAGCTTGTCCGCAACACAGCCCTATAGTCGCGCTTACGGGAGGTGGCCGTTCAGCATGGGCACAGCACGGGACAGCGTAAGGCCGCCCGGCCCCGCCGCGGACCGGCTCACGGTGCCGCTGGCGGAAATCGGTGCCGGCATGCTGCGCGAAGCCGGCGGTAAGGCGGTCAACCTCGGCGTGATGCTGGCCTCGGGACTCCCGGTTCCGGACGGTTTCTGCCTCACGACGGCGGCCTACCGCCAGGTGGCGGCAGGGGCAGGGCTCGAGTGGCTGCTGGCTGCTGCTGGATCCGCCGCGGGCGAAACGGTCAGGCCGCGCGCAGCAGCGGAGATCGACGGGGAGCAAACCTCCGATACCCGGCTTGCGAAGCTTGCCCGGCAGGCCCGCAGCCAGCTGACCGCCGCGCCCGTTCCGGAGCACATTGAGCGCGAGCTCCGCCGCGCCTACGCCGGGCTGGGCGCCGATGTACCGGTGGCGGTGCGTTCCTCCGCGACGGCCGAGGACCTGCCGGAGGCAAGCTTCGCCGGCCAGCAGGACACGTTCCTCAATGTGGTCGGCGCCGAAGCCCTGCTCGAGGCCGTCCGCAAGTGCTGGGCTTCGCTCTGGACCGAGCGGGCGGTGGCCTACCGCAGCGCGAACGGGATTGGACAGCAGAAGGTGCGCCTCGCCGTCGTTATCCAGCGCATGGTGGACGCCACCGTGTCCGGGGTGATGTTCACGGCCAACCCGCTCACCGGGACCCGCGGCCAGACCGTGATCGACGCGAGCCCGGGGCTGGGCGAGGCGACCGTCTCAGGTGCCGTGAATCCGGACCACTTCGTGCTGGACAGCGCCACCGGGGAGGTCCTCGAGCGCACGCTGGGCGACAAGCAGGTGCAGGTCCGCCCTGCCTCCGGCGGGGGCACCGAACGACTGGCCGGCCCCGGCGACGGCGAGCCGAGCCTCACCCACCAGCAGCTGCACGCGCTGGCCGGGCTCGGGCGGGAGGCGCAGGAGCTCTTCGGCGAGCCGCAGGACCTGGAGTGGGCCATTGGGCCGGACGGCGTTACGTGGCTGGTCCAGTCCCGGCCGATCACCACGCTCTATCCGCGGCCGGAGGCGGACGAATCCACCCGCGCGTACCTCTGCGCGAGCCTGCTGCAGGGGCTGACCCGGCCGCTGACACCGATGGGCCTGTCCGCGTTCGAGGCCCTCGCCGCTGCCTACAAGCCGGCCGGCGGCGGCTACGGCGCGCCGGTCCCGTTCCGCTACCTGAGCGTCGGCCTGCGTTTGTTCGTGGACGTCACCCCGCTGCTGCGCAGTGCCGGCGGCCGGCGCATCCTCCCCCGCCTGATGAAGCTGGCGGATGACCGCTCCGTCGGCGTGCTGAAGCACCTCATGGCGGATCCGCGCTTCTCCGTCATCAAGGGCCGGCGCGTCCGCTCCCCCGCGCAGCTGCGCCGATCCATGCCCCAGCTGGTCCTGCTGCCGTCCATGCTGCACGCACTGTTCCGCCCGACAGCCGCCCTGCAGCGGGCCAGGCGGGCGGAGCGGGAGTTCGACCGCAAGCTGCAGCTGCCGGAACCGGCCACCGCGGTGCAGCGGCTGGACTTCGTCGAGCAGATGCTGACCCAGGAAGTCACGGACAACCTGCTCAAGCTGCTCCCGCCGCCGGCCGCCGGCTACCTCTGGCTGGGCCTTGCACGCTGGCTGCTCGGGCCGCTCGCGCAGCCGGGCGAGCTGCAGGCCGTGCTGCGCGGGCTGCCGCACAACGTCACCACCGAGATGGACCTGAAGCTGTGGGACACTGCCGCCGCGATCGGCCGGGACCCCGCCGCCGCGCAGGCCGTCCGCACCGGGGACCCGCAGGAGCT
>NZ_ANPE02000230.1 GCF_000328305.2 Arthrobacter crystallopoietes BAB-32
TGAGCGCACGCACTCGCTCTGCAAGGCTTTTCGTGAGGCGCTTGATTTCCTCGAGCTGCTTCTGCACCTCTTCTCGGGTCAGGGTCAGACGGTAAGCCTGCGTATCCTCATCAGCCCGCTCAGAGAGATCGCATAATCGGCCGGAGGGTCCGCCCGTTCCCAGCGCACCCCAAGTACGCCCAGGAGTGGGCCGAATTCTTTGCCGGCATCCTCAGGGAACCAAGGGCTGCCCGCAAGGGCGGCGATATCTTGGTTCATAGTAGGCGGCCAGTCGCTGCGGGGCAGACGTCTCTGTTGCTAATCGTGCCGGATTTGAAATGGGCTGGCATTGAAGTTCAACCTCCGCAAGGTGAGATAACTATCTCCCTTGCCCTTGGTTTATGTCTATTTCTGCCGTAGTCTCGGAGCAAGTACCAGGGCACACCTGGTGCAGAAGGGGGAGATAGTGCAGTGGCAATCAATTTCAAGCTAAGCCCGATTAAAGAGGTTGACCCGGCGATCGACGATATGACACGGACCTGGGTGGGGTGGTCTCCAGAGCACAGCCCACAGGAGACGTTCAACCAAAACCGCGGGGTGTGGGTGCTCGGGCCTCGGGCGGAGCGCGAGCGGTACGCAACTTTCTCCTCTGAGGGGAAGATTCGGGTGGTCGCGGCAATCGAGCGGCTCGAGACTGTGCCGGCGAAGAATCCTAGGCTGCGCAGCAAGCAGGCCGTTGTTGGACGCGTCCTTGGTGCCGGCGATCCAGTTCATGATGCCTTGATCGGTCGACCGGTCGACGAACACCGTAATCCCGTCACGTACTTTGACGATCCGATGGAAGGGGCGCGCACGTGTGCCTGCGGCTGCGGTGGCCCGGTGCCCGGGCATCGTATTTTCCTGCCGGGACATGACCAGCGTGCTGTCCATGATCGAATCACGCGCCAGTGGGGCAGCACCTTGGGGTTTATCGAATGGTTCGACGCGGAATATGCCAAATCAGGGGAGTAAAAACGTCACTGAAACGCGCAGGCTGTTAATCGCTTCATCACATGGTTAGCGTGAGTACGGGAAACGTTGACGATGGCGGGAGCGGGAGCCGGTGGCGAAGCGGTCGAGGAAGCAGTACGAGGTAGATGGTCAGCTGAGCCTGGAGGCGTTGTGGGCAGCACCGGAGGAGGACAGGGATGAACAGGTACGGCGCGCAGGCGCAGAAGATGTGGCAGGAAGCGGCCCCGACGAGGTACAGGCAGCTGGAGGATCCGGAGGAGTTCTTTTCGACCTTGGGCCGGCAGGCCGAACAGATGGTCGGGGAGCTGATCCCGCAGATCGCGGGCCCGGACCCGGCGGGGGAGGGCTATCTGGTGAAGGTGGGCCGGCTGAACGCCGCGAAGCTGCAGGCGGAGGAGATCGTCCGGGCGGACCTGCTGGCCCCGCCAGAGATCGAGGACGAGGACGAGAACGTGAACCCGGACCTGCAGGACTGGCTGGACTGGAAAGCCGAGGCCGAGAAGCTGCGCCTGCAGATGCTCGAGGAACGGGACAACCACTAGACCGGTTCCACCCCTCATCACAAAAAGACCTCGCGCCCTCGGGCGCCCGCTCCCGCATCCGCGCCAACCTTGAGGCGTTGGAGACGCTGCGGCGAATCCAGGCCGAAGACCGGCCCGCAACGCCCGAGGAGCGTGGGGTGCTGGGCCGGTGGGGCAGCTGGGGCGCGGCCGGGGTGTTCCAGATTTTCGACGAGGACCGAGCCGACTACGCCGAGGACCGGGCGCGGCTGCGTGCCTTGCTGTCGGAACGCGAGTATGACGCGGCCCGGCGTACCACGGTCAACGCGCATTACACCGACGCGGCCTTTGTGCAGGCAATGTGGCGGGCCGTCGGCCGGCTGGGTTTCACCGGGGGAGAGGTGCTGGAACCCGGATCCGGGGCGGGCACGTTCATCGGCTTCGCCCCTAAGACGGCACGGATGACCGGCGTGGAGCTGGATGCCACCACGGCAGCCATCTCTCAGGCGCTCTACCCGGACGCGGAGATCCGGGCCGAGTCCTTTGCCGAGACCCGGTTCCCTACCGGACATTTTGACCTGACGATCGGCAACGTCCCGTTCGCCAACGTGGTGCTGCATGACCGCCGGCACAACCCGTCCGGGCATTCGATGCACAACCACTTCATCATCAAGTCACTGGAGCTGACCCGCCCCGGCGGACTGGTGGCAGTGCTGTCCTCCAGCTTCACCCTGGACGGGTCCAACCCGGCAGCCCGACGGGACATGAACGCCATGGCGGACCTGGTCGGCGCGGTGCGCCTGCCCAACGGCGCGCACCGCGCGGCTGCGGGCACCGAGGCACTGACCGACCTGCTGATCTTCCGCAAACGCGAACCCGGCACCGAACCGGTGTCCACGCTGTGGGAGACGGTGACCGCCCGCAGCGTTGACGGGCAGATCACGCGGGTGAACTCCTACTTCGATGAGTATCCGGAGCGGATCCTCGGTGAGCTGCACGTCGGGAACGGCATGTACGGGGCCGAAACCCTCCAGGTAATCACCGAGGATCTGGCCCGCGTGCCGGACGAGCTGCAGTCAGCCCTGGACGGCATTGTCGCCGAAGCACGGGAGCGCGGGCTGGTGATGAGCGAACGCACCGCCGGGCAACAAGCGCAGCGGGCCGCCTGGGTCCCGGCGGCGCAGCACGAATGGGAAGGACACATCACCGCCACACCCGAGGGCACCTTCACGGTCGTGGAGCGCGGGGTGCACGTCGAACTGGCGGTGCCCAAGACCCAGCACACCGAGCTGCGCGCCCTGCTGGGCCTGCGCGACGGCGCCCGGGAGCTGCTGGCCGCCGAAGCGGCCAGCCTGGATGACACCCCTGAACTGGATGCGCTGCGGGAGAGGCTCCACGCCGACTACACGGCGTACACGGCCCGGTTCGGGCCGATCAACCGCTTCACGCTGCGCAACACCGGACGCACCGATGATGCCGGCGAGCCGATCATGTCCCGGCTGGTTCCGCGGCCGGTCACCACGCTGCGACGCGACCCGTTCGGGCCCGTGGTCATGGCGCTGGAAAACTTCGATGAAGGAACCGGGCAGTCGTCCCCGGCGGCACTGCTGACCGCACGGCAGGTGATGCCGCGCCGACCGGTCCGCGGCGTGGACACCGCCGAAGAAGCCCTCGCCGTCACCCTCGATACGGTGGGCCGGGTCGACCTGGAGGAAATCGGCTACCTGCTGGGCACCGACGCGGAGACCGCCCGGGCCCGGCTGGGCGAGGCGGTCTATGAGGTCCCCGGCACCGGCGGAGAGTTCCAGACCCGGGCGGAGTACCTGTCGGGCAATGTGCGGGAGAAGCTGGACGCGGCCGTGGCGGCGGCCGCGGAGGATGGCAGGTTCGCCGCCAACGTCACGGCGCTGACCGGGGTGTTGCCGGCCCCGCTGGGCATGGACGAGGTCGAGGCACGGCTGGGCGCGGTCTGGATCGACGCGCCCACGCACGAGCAGTTCGTCCGCGAGATGCTGGGCGATGCGTACGCGAGCGTGGACAACGCGGCCGGCTCGATGTGGGAGGTCAAGACCAGCCGGCACAGCCTGGCCGCGACCAGCGAGTGGGGCACCCAGCGGATGCCTGCCGGGGACATCCTGAAGCAGGTGCTGGAACAGCGCCCCGTCCGGGTGACCGATGAGAACGAGGACGGCCGCCGGGTGCTGAACCCGACCGAGACCGCGGCCGCGCAGGAGAAGGCCCAGCTGCTGCAGGAACGCTTCAGCGAATGGGTCTGGGAGGAACCCGAGCGGGGAACCCGGCTGCTTCAGGAGTACAACCGGCGGTTCAACTCCATCGTGCTGCGCGACTACAGCGCCGAGGGCGAACGGCTGACCCTGCCCGGACTGGCGAAGGACTTCGTGCCCCGGCCGCACCAGCGGGCCGCCGTGGCGCGGATGCTCTCCGAGCCCGCGGTCGGTTTGTTCCATCAGGTCGGGGCCGGCAAGACCGCCGAGATGATCATGGGCGTGATGGAGCTGCGCCGGCTCGGCATGGCGTCCAAGCCCGCCGTCGTCGTTCCGAACCACATGCTGGAGCAGTTCGCCCGCGAATGGCTGCAGGTCTACCCGCAGGCCCGCATCCTGGCCGCGTCCTCGGCTGACCTGGCCGGCGACAAGCGCCGCCAGTTCGTCGCCCGCGCCGCCGCCAACGACTGGGACGCGGTCATCCTGACCCGCACCGCCTTCCAGCGCGTGAGCCTGAGCCCGGCAGCCGAAGCCGTCTACCGTGAAAAGGAAGTGGCCGGGATGCGCGCCGAACTGGCCGCTGCCCAGGCATCGAACGCGGAGAACGGCCGGGCCAACTCCAGCCTGATCAAGAGGCTGGAAAAGTCTGTCATGGCCTACGAGGAGCGACTCAAAGCGAAGCTGGACACACCGGTCGATCCCGGGATCAACTTTGAGGAAACCGGGATCGATTACCTGGTCGTGGACGAGCTGCACGACTACAAGAACCTGGAAACCCCGTCCAACATCCCGGGGGCCGCGATCCAGGGGTCGCAGCGTGCCTCGGACCTGCACATGAAGATCGAGCATCTGCGCGGCCGCCACGGCGACCGGGTTGTCACCGGGGCCACGGCCACGCCGATCGCCAATTCCGTGACCGAGATGTACGTGATGCAGCGCTACCTGCGCCCGGACCTGCTGGAGCAGGCCGGGATCCGGGACTTCAATACCTGGGCGGCCACGTTCGGGCAGGTCGTTGAGGAGATGGAACTCTCGGTCGCCGGCGGGGACCGATTCAAGCTCAAGAGCCGGTTCGCGAAGTTCCAGAACGTGCCCGAGCTGCTGAAGATGTTCCACACCTTCGCCGACGTGAAAACCGCCGAAGACCTCAACCTCCCGACCCCGGAGCTGGCCGACCGCGCGGAGGACGGGCTGCGTCAGCCGGCCGTCCTCGCGGTGGAACCGGGCGAGGAACTGCGGGCCTACATCCGGGAGATCGGCGAACGCGTCGATAAGATCCAGCAGCGGCAGGTCGATTCGTCCGAAGACAACATGCTCAAAGTCTCCTCGGACGGCCGCAAGGCTGCCCTGGACATGCGCCTGGTCGACGAGGCGATCCGGCAGGCCGGGCCGACGAAGATCAGCGCGACGGCTGACCGGATTGCGCAGGTCTACGCGGAGAACAAGGACCGCATCTACACGGACCCGGCTACCGGGGAGCCGTCCCCGACGCCGGGGGCGCTGCAGATCGTCTTCTGCGACTTCGGCACCCCTTCGGACGGGTGGAACGTGTACGGGGAGCTGAAGGACCAGCTGCGCCGCCGCGGCGTGCCCGAGCAGCAGGTCCGGTTCATTCACGAGGCGAAAAACGACACCGAGAAAGGCCGGCTCTTCGCGGCCTGCCGCAGCGGGCAGGTGGCCGTGCTCATAGGCTCGACATCGAAGATGGGCGTCGGGACGAACATTCAGGCCCGGGCCGTGCACCTGGTCGACATGGATGCCCCGTGGCGGCCGGCCGACGTCGAACAACGACACGGGCGCATTCTGCGGCAGGGCAACCAGAACCCTGAAGTGCAGATCACCCAGGTCGTGATGAAGGAGTCCTTCGACTCGTTCATGTGGCAGGGGCTGGAGCGCAAGAGCCGGTTCATCAACCAGATCATGCGCGGCCGGCTCGACGTGCGCGAGATCGAAGACATCGGCGACAACACGCTGAACTTCGCACAGGCCAAAGCCATCACCAGCGGCAACCCGCTCATCCTGGACAAGGCGGTCGCGGACCAGGAACTGGCCCGGCTGGAACGCCTGCACCGCGCGTTCAACCGCAACCTCGTCGCGGTCGAACACACCCGCCGCGGAGAACAGACAGCCCTTGAAGCCGCCGAGCAGGATCTGCCGCTGATCGAGGCAGCGATCAGCCGCACCACCGACACGGCCGGCGAACGGTTCAGCATGAGCATCGAGGGCCGCGACTACACGTCCCGGGCGGACGCCATTACGGCTATCAGGGAGTGGGCCGGACAGCGGCGGATCGGGTTGCCGGACCCGTACGCCAGCCGCGACCTCGGTGTGCTGGGCAGCCTGGGCGGACACGACCTGACGGTGACCCAGCTGGCCGCGAACTCCTTCGACAAGGCCATGTTCCGGGTCGAGGTGAAAGGCATCCCGCGGGCGCACATGCAGCTGACCCGGGAAAAGCTCCTGCAGCCGGATGTGGGACTGATCCGGCAGCTGGAGAACCGGGTGGCTTCGCTGCCCAGATTGGCCGCGGAGGTGAGCCAGCGAAGAAGCGAAGCACAGACCCGGATCGAGCAGGCCACGCGCACACTCGAGGGCGGTTTCAAACACGAGGAAGCCCTACAACAAGCCCGCGATAAAGCGGCCAAAATCAACGAGGCATTGGAGCAGCTGCAGCGCGAGCAGGAACCGGCACCGGAAGCGGAGCCGGTCGACCCGGAGCTCGCCCGGATGCGGCGGCTGCACGCCGCCAGCTTCCCCGGCCGCCCCGGCACCGGGCACCCGTCCCCGGCACCGACGGGTCCTGCAGCACAGCCCTGGCGACCTGATCGCACTGCAGCAAGGAATGACCTCGGCCGCTAACCTTCCCCGGGCTGAGAGCAGAACCGGTGTGCCGCGCAACGCGGCACACCGGTTCTGCTTTTGTAGAGCCCTATTGAATGCTGGCTTAAAGGCTTTCGCTTGTTGAGACCGTGGCCGGGGCGGGTGACGGCTTTTCCGGTTGAGTGGTTGTGCGCTTGCGGCGTTTGGCGGCGGCGTTATCCAGGCCAAGTTTTTTGAGTTCTTCGTCGCTCCAGCCGTCGCGGGTGGCTCGGACGTAGGCGCGTTTGTCTTCGCGTTCGGCCTCCGCGAGCTGTTCTTTGAGGTCAGCGATCCGCTGGCGTGCCTGCACGAGAGCGGTCACGGATTCTATGCGTGAGTTAAGGAGCTGCCGGGCTTTTTCCTGGGTGCTTTCAATGCTGATGTTCGCCATGGTTAAACCTTAGGGGCCGGCTGCGACAAAGTCTCCGGCGAGGGGGCCCTGAGGTGCCGCCTCTTACGAATTATTCGACGCTGCCGCCCCATGTACGGGCGCGAGCCGGCCGCCCTGGTGCGCACCGGCTGACTGGTTGTCCCACCCGTTCTTTTCGGCATGCCTTTGAAAACTCGGCCGCGAAGTGAATCGGCCAGTCGGAGCGGGTGGTCCGTGGAATACCGGAGGGAGCGAAGCGACTGAGGATATGCCGCGAAAGCCGCAGGCGGAGACTTGCCGAGAGAAGGGCGGCCAGTACACTCCACCGCCGAAACAGAACGGCGGAGCCGTTGAAGGAATTGGGCGCGGCAGCGCTCCTCCTGGATGCAGTGGACCCAAGCCCCGCCCAGGGCGGTGCAGACAGCGTAGTGGAGCCCCGACGGAGCAAGCTATACACTTACACGGGTGTAAATGGTGAATCCTTTCGACAATTGGTTGTCGATCGGGCACACTAGTCAGTGTGGTCCCCTGATCGGGGTCGCTGCGCTGGGCCATTTGAAGGGATGGATTGGAATGTCGGATGAGGAGAGAACTCACCGTCCCAATCTGTCGCGCCGTCGTCGTGAGAACACTCCGGCCGGCAGTAAGAAGCGCCGCGACCTGTGGGTCACGGCAGAAGAAGAAGCCGCCCTGGTTGCCCGTGCAGCGCGGGAACGGGTGACGGTTCCGAACCTGCTGATTTCAGCTGCGCTGTCGGAGCAATCCGATTCGCCGACCGAGCGCCGCGCCATTGCGGCCGAGCTGATGTCTTTGCACAACTTGCTGGCCCGGTCCTCGAACAACATCAATCAGCTCGCACG
>NZ_ANPE02000229.1 GCF_000328305.2 Arthrobacter crystallopoietes BAB-32
CTGGAGCCGCCGAAGCGCCCCGGACCGGACCGTCGGCAGGGCGCGGCAGGGTGCGTGCACGCGCTGCGGCGTCTGCCCCCAACTGCCACCTCCGGGTCGAACCAAAAGAACTTAAGTAAGGCTAGCCTACGGTGACCCCGATTACGAAACGATTTGCTGCCCTATTGCCACACCCCTTCCGCTACCGGGCGGCATAATCGAGGCATGCGTGCTCCTGTTGTCCTGCTGCACGGCTGGGCCTGTCCGGCCAGTTACTGGAATCCCGTCGCCGCACGGCTGCGGGCGGCCGGCCGGGAGGTGCTGAACCTCGACCTGCCCGGCTACGGCAAGCCCGTGGACCGGGACTTCGAGTGGACGGTGGAGAATGTGGCCGCCGCGTTTGCGCTCGAGCTCTCCGTCCGCTCCCCCATCCACTGGGTGGGCCATTCACTGGGCGGCAGCATCGCCGCCACCATCGCGGCGCGGTATCCAAGAACGACGGCGTCGCTCACCTTGGTGGGGATGGTGCCGGTCGCACCGTCTGCGGCAGCGGAGGAGAAACTGCGCCGGCTCTTCGGCGGCCCCGAACCGGCCGAGGACGAGGCTGCGGACGAGATGCTTGCGGCGTGGTTCCGCGGCGGCGAAGAGCCCCAGGGCGAGGACCGCGAAAAGTTCCTGGCCCCGTTCAGGCTGCCGCCCGCCGTCGTACGCCAAAGCATGGAGGCCGGGATCACCGGCGCCGCACCCGACGTGCCCGACCTCATCACGGCCCCGACGCTGGTAGTCACCGGAACTCGGGACGGGACGCGGACCCCGGAGATCGTCCGCGAATTCCTGGACGACCACCCCGGCTGGTCGCACGAGCTCGTGACCGACGCCGGCCACATGGTGCATTGGGAGCGGCCGGATGTGTGCGCCGATGCCGTGCTCCAGCATGTCGAGCGGGCCGAAGGCCGGCGGCCGCGCCAGCTCGAGGCGGCGGAATGAGCGGCGTTGGCGGCTGAGCAGCGGCCGGGTTGATCAGGGGCGGCGGGCCGTGTGGGTTTCCTTCTGTACCACCGGCATGATCTCGGTGGCGAGCAGTTCGATGGACTTGGCCGTTTCGGCGAACGGCAGGCCGCCCAGGCCGATCTGCGCCATGTAGCGGTCGTGGCCGAAGGTCTGGTACTGCACCATCAGCTTGTCGATGATCTCCTGCGGGCTGCCGGCGAGGAGGCCGCCGCCGGGCCCGGCCCAAGACTCGAAGGTCTCGCGCGGGAAGTGGCCCGTCGGCCGGGGCATGTTCTGCTCGAAGTAGGCCCGGTAGTACGGGTAGAAGGTGTCGCGGGCCTGCTGCGAGGTGGGCGCGGCGAAGAAGTGGCCGCCGGTGCCGATCGGCAGCTGCTGCGGGTCGTGGCCATGCGCGGCGGCGGATTCGCGGTAGTAGTCGACGAGCCGGGCGAAGTGTTGCGGGCCGGAGAGCAGCGCGATATAAAGGGGCAGGCCGAGCCGGCCGGCGCGCTCGAAGGAGGCTGGCGTGCCGCCGACGCCGACCCAGACGGGCAGCTTCTGCTGCAGCGGACGCGGGGCGATGTCCATCCCGTCGATGCTGTGGTGGTGGGTGCCGCGCCAGGTCAGCTGCTCCTGCTCGCGGGCGGCCAGCAGCAGCTGCAGCTTCTCCTCGAAGAGGCCGTCGTAATCGGCGAGCTCATAGCCGAAGAGCGGGTACGACTCGGTGAAGGCGCCGCGGCCGGCAATGATTTCCGCGCGGCCATCCGAGATGAGGTCCAGGGTGGCGAACTGCTCGAAGAGCCGGACCGGGTCCTGGGTGGAAAGCACGGTGACGGCCGTGGCGAGGCGGAGGTTCTTGGTTTCGCGGGCGATGGCGGCCAGGACCACCTCGGGTGCGGAGATGGCAAAGTCGCGGCGGTGGTGCTCGCCGAGCCCAATGAAGCCGATCCCGGCCTGGTCCGCGAGCTTGGCCAGCTCGATCAGCTCCTTCAGCCGCTGATGCGGGGACAATGCTTCGCCCGTTGTGAGGTTCCGGCTCAGTTCGCCGAAGGTAAAGATGCCAAAGTCCACGTCTGCTCCCAGGTTCGAATCGTCGTCGTTAGTTGAAGCTTCATCCAATGCCGATTATTCCTCGGTTTTCCGGCTACCCGGGAGTAACATGGAAAGACAGCTTCAAAGGGTCTGCCGGACCCGGTGCAGACCCGCCAGTCAAAGGGGACTGCCATGAGCACTCGTACCGATCCGCAGGTGTCTGCCGGCGGCGCCAATGTCAGTGAACGCCAAGCCCGCGAGGTCGCCGAACAGGCCCGCGAAACCGAGTGGCGGCGGCCCAGTTTCGCCAAGAACCTGTACCTCGGCCGGTTCGACCTGGAGCTGATCCATCCGCACCCGGTGCCCACTGCCGAGGCCGAGGCTGCCGGCGAGGAGTTCCTGGTCCGGCTCGAGGAGTACGCGCGAACCATGGACGGCGCGCTCATCGAACGCGAATCGCTGATTCCGGATGAGTACCTGGCCGGGCTGGCTCAGCTTGGCACCTTCGGCATGAAGATCCCGAAGGAGTACGGCGGGCTGGGATTGTCCCTGCTGCACTACGGGCGGGCGCTGATGCTGCTCGGCTCGGTCCACCCGAGCCTGGGCGCGCTGCTCTCGGCGCACCAGTCCATCGGAGTGCCCGAGCCGGTCAAGGTTTTCGGCACCGAGGAGCAGAAGCAGCAGTTCCTTCCCCGCTGCGCGGCCGGGGCGGTTTCCGCGTTCCTGCTGACCGAGCCCGACGTCGGGTCCGACCCTGCGCGTTTGGGTACGACGGCGGTACCCACCGAGGGTGGCGAAGCCTACGTACTTAACGGGACCAAGTTGTGGACGACCAACGGCGTCATCGCCGAACTCGCCGTCGTCATGGCCAAAGTCCCCCCGCACGACGGCGGGCCTGGGGGCATCAGCGCTTTCGTGGTGGAGGCGGGCGCTCCCGGCATCACCGTGGAGAACCGGAACGCCTTCATGGGGCTGCGCGGGATTGAAAACGGGCTGACCCGCTTCGACAACGTGCGCGTGCCGGCCGCCAACCGGCTGGGCAAGGAGGGGCAAGGCCTGAAGATCGCGCTGACCACGCTCAACACCGGCCGGCTGTCCATCCCGGCCCTGTGTGCGGCGTCCGGCAAGTGGTCGCTGAAGATCGCCCGGGAATGGTCCAACGCCCGGGTGCAATGGGGGCGGCCGATCGGCAAGCACGAAGCGGTCAGCCAGAAGATCGCGTTCATCGCCGCGACGGCCTTCGCACTGGAGGCTGTCTTCGAGCTCTCGGCCTCCATGGCGGACGCCGGGGCGAAGGACGTCCGCATCGAGGCGGCGCTGGCCAAGCTCTGGTCCAGCGAGATGGCCTGCCGTGTGGCGGACGAGCTGGTGCAGCTGCGCGGCGGCCGCGGTTACGAAACGGCAGCCTCGTTGGCTGCCCGCGGCGAGCGCGCGGTGCCGGCCGAGCAGCAGCTGCGGGACCTGCGGATCAACCGCATCTTCGAAGGCTCCAGCGAGATCATGCGCCTGCTGATCGCCCGCGAGGCGGTGGACGCGCATCTGTCTGCCGCAGGGGACCTGGCCTCGGCAGACGCCGACCTTGCCGCCAAGGCCAAGGCCGCGGTTGGTGCCAGCGGCTTCTACGCGCGCTGGCTGCCCGGGCTGTTCGCCGGCGAAGGCATGAACCCGGCGTCCTATCGGGACTTTGGCCCGCTGGCGGCCCACCTGCGATTTGTGGAACGCAGCAGCCGCAAACTCGCCCGGCATACCTTCGCCGGCATGGGCCGCTGGCAGGCCCGGCTGGAGCACCGGCAGGTCTTCCTCGGCCGGATCGTGGACATCGGCGCCGAGCTCTTCGCCATGGCCGCCTGCTGCAGCCGGGCCCAGCTGCTGCGCTCGCAGTACCCGGAGCAGGGCAAGGACGCCTACCAGCTGGCGGATGCCTTCTGCCTGCAATCCCGCGAGCGCGTTCGGCAGCTGTTCACGGAGCTGTGGCGCAATTCCGACGCCACTGACCGGCGGCTGGCCAACAGAGTGCTGGGCGGCAGCTACACCTGGCTCGAGACCGGCGTGGTCGATCCGTCCGAGGGCACCGGCCCGTGGATCGCCGAGCCGGCCGAGGGCTCGTCTCCGAAGGAGGATCTGCGCCGCCGCTACCGCTAGTCCCCCCTACCGCAGCGGATCCGCGGGCCCAGGCACCGCCGTCGTTAACGAAGCACGCATGAGGGCGCCGCGCTCGTGAGCCAAAATCTGTTGGCCTGTAGTGGCTGGATTGGGGGCCGAATCAAGGCTCAATCCAGCCATTACGGGCCAACGGAATTCGAAGGCGAACGAAGGTTGCCCGGCTGGCGCCGCCGTCGTTAGGCGAAGCACCGAAGAGGACACTGCCGCCTGCAAATACCCAAGGGACGCCGCCGTCGGTGATTCCGATCCGGAGGGGCTGAATCGCCTGCCGCCCAGTGGGGCTGGGCAGCGCGCTCGTGATGCGGCATGCTCGAAAAGTACCGGTGGACTGGAAGGAGCTGCGGATGGGCCTGCGGTGGGATCGGCTGGACGAGAAGCTGCGGCCGGCGGTCGAGGCCAGCACGGAGCAGTACGCGCGTGTGCGGCCGGCGCTGGAGAAAGTGACCCGGGAGATGCAGGGCATTGTCCGGAGTGCCTTCGCGGACACTGACCTCAAGCCGTTGTTCGTCGCCGCCCGGACCAAGAGCGTCGAGTCCTTCCGGGACAAAGCATCGCGGACGCTGCCGGCGTCGGAGCCGGGCGCGCCGCCGGTCCTGGAGTTCCCGGATCCGCTGCGGCAGCTGAACGACCTGGTCGGAGTCCGCGTGATCGTCAGCCTGCCGCACGAAATCCGCGAAGCCGCCTACGTGCTCAAGCGCCTGCGCAGCGAGTTCGACTGCCGCAGCGACCGGGAGAAGGACATCGGCTACATCGAATCCGGGACCTACGGGTACTCCAGCCGGCACCTGATCATGCGGACCATCCAGAACGACGTGGTGAAGGAATACCAGCGGGTGCTGGGCGAACCGGCCAAGCCGAACGGCAGCTACATCTTCGAGGTCCAGATCCGCACCATCCTCGCGCACGCGTGGTCCGAGATCGAGCACGGCATCCGGTTCAAGGCGGCAGACCCGAGGGCGTGGAGCCCCTACTTTGACCGCCAGTTCGTAGCGACGGCGGCAATGCTGGAGTCCGTGGAGACCGTGTTCTCTGAGCTGCACGAGCGCTACGAAACCGTGATGGGCTACTGGGACGAGGACGGCGAGGGCGCCGCGCCGCTGACGCCCAACCGGATCCGCGAGGTGTGGCAGACGCTGCTGCCGCACGTGGACCGGAAGGCCGACGACGACTGGGGCTGGGCGGCCGAGCTGCTCGCGGCGCATGGAATCAAGCGCACCACGGAGCTGGTCAGCCTGCTCCAGGCCGACGCCATCACCCGCGTCCGTCGCGCGCTGGAGCACCGCTACTCCCCCGGGCCGGACCGGCTGCTGGACGACGTGCTGCTCTGGCGGTTCGGCAGGCGGCACATTGAGCTGACGGCCGGGGACGACGCCCACCGCCGCGAGAGCCTGCTCCGCCGTCACCGGCAGATCGAGGCGTACCGGCAGGCGCATCGGGAGGCAGCCGGCGAGGACGGCTGAGGTTCGCCGGCTTCGCTGCCGTCCGCGGCGGGCTAAGCCGACGCGCGGTCAGCCGCGGCGGCGCAGCCAGGCGGGCAGTTTTCCGGCGGTGACCAGCATGGCCAGCGCCGTGAGGGCGATGCCGGCCAGCGTCAGCGGGCCGACGGTGCTGCCCGCGGAAGGCCAGGCAATGTCCAGCACGAGCGAGCCTGCGAGCTGCCCGCAGATCACGGCCAGGCTGGTCAGCAGCACGCCGGTGCTGGCGACGCAGATGGTGGCGCTCGCCAGGATGAGGGTCCCGAGCGGCCCGCCGAGATAGAGCCACCACGGCCCGGCCATCAGATCGGCCCGGCCCGCGGCCATGGCCTGCACGCCCCAGGCTGCCAGCAGTGCGGCGGTGCCGGTGGCGAAATTCAGGAAAGTGGAGATCACGGGGCTGCCGTGCACGGTGCCGATCTGGCCGAGCATGCCCTGCTGCACGCTTTGCAGCAGCCCGGAGACCAGCGGGATCAGCATCAGCAGCACCAGCAGGCCGGTGCCCAGGCCGGCACCGCCGGGCCCGCCATTGGCCGCAAAGTGCGCGCTGGCCGCGATGACAGCCGCGGCGAACGCCAGCATCGCGCCGGCGACCCGGCTGCGGCTGACGGCGATCTTCCGCCCCGGCCCCAGCCCGATCCGGTCCATCACCAGCCCTGAGGCCATCTGGCCGGTGACAATCGCAATGGTGAACAGGGACAGGCCGATCGGCCCCACCGTGGCGGCCTGCGCGAACACATAGAACGCGCCGATCACGCCGGCCACCAGCCACCAGCGCGGATACTCCCGCCGTGCCAGCACCGCCGGCAGCTCGCGCAGCTTGGCTCGCGGACCAGGCCGCAGCATCGCAAAAGCGAAGACGGCGACCAGGCCGGTGCCGAAGCTGACCAGCGCCGCGCCGACCCGGTCCTCCAGCACGATGCCGAGCTCGCTGTTAAGCCGGCTTTGCACCGCCAGCCCCACCCCGCCGAGCAGCGCCAGGGCAAGCGCCAGCGGCGCCGGGAGCCGGATGCCCTCGCGGACGGCCTTCGTGCGGTCGGAACGCTGGGATTGCACGAGCCAAGGCTACCCGCCGCCGGACCCACTCGCTCCCGGACAGGTCCACCTCCCGAAGGAAACCCGCCCCTCTCAACCCGCCCGCCGCCGTCGTACTGGCAAAGCGCAGCCAAGGCTTGACCTTGACGTTGCGTCAACCTCCATAGTGGAAGCCATGACGAATGCTTCCCGTGCGGCGATGGCCGAGTTGTCCATCCAGGAGGTCGCGAAAGCCGCCGGCACCACCAGCCGGACGCTGCGGCATTACCAGGACATCGGCCTGCTGGAACCGAGCCGGATCGGGCACAACGGGTACCGCTATTACGACGGCGGCAGCCTCCTTCGGCTGCAGCGCATCCTGCTGCTGCGCGGCCTGGGGCTGGGCTGCCGGAGATCGCCGCCGTGCTCGAGGGCGCTGCGGACACGGTCGCGGCCCTGCGCGGGCACCTGGAGCTGCTGCTGCAGGAGCGCGACCGGCTGGAGCGGCAGATCGAGTCCGTGCTGACCACCATCACGAAGACAGAAAGGGGCGAGGAGCTCATGGCCAGCGAGATGTTCAACGGTTTCGACCACACCCAGTACAAGGAGGAGGTGGAGCAGCGCTGGGGGAAGGAGGCCTACGCCAAGGGCGACCAGTGGTGGCGCGGCATGTCGGACGACGCGCGCACGGCCTGGCAGGAGCAGACGCGGACGCTGATGCGGGACTGGATCGCCGCCGCTGAAGCCGGGTCCGCGCCGGACTCCGACGAGGCCCAGGTGCTGGCGCAGCGGCAGTTCGACTGGCTCGCGGGCGCGAACGGCGGCCAGGACGTGTCGTACGGCTACTTCACCGGGCTGGGCGCGATGTACGTGGCGGACCCGCGGTTCAGCGCCAACTACGGCGGAGAAGCCGGAGCCGCGTTCGTGCGGGACGCCATGCAGGTCTACGCGGACCGGAACCTGGCGTAGGCCGGGCCGCCTCATCGATTGGATGCTCCTATGGTTGTCAAGAGTGCTTATGCGGCTGATTTGAGCGTGTTTTCGTGGTCCTGGTTGAGCCAGGTTTCGTAGCGTTCGTAGAGGTCGTCATCGCGTGCGAGGCCGCGTTCGAGTCGGGAAATCGCGGTGGCATTCGTCTTGAGGGCATTGGCTGCCGCTTGTAGGCTGATGTGCTGTTTTCTTCGGCTAACGCGCAGGAGTCCGCCGTCCGGTGCCGGCGTGGGGTGGTGGATCTGGGCGTAGATTTCCCTGGCCACGTAGCGTTTGAGGCAGCGGATGATTTCCATCCGGCTCTTGCCTTCCTCAGTGCGGCGGGCGACGTAGGCCTTCGTGCGGGGGTCGCTGGCCATCCTTGTCACGACAACATGGTAGATGGCCTTGTTGGCGGCCCGGTCGCCTCCGCGGTTGAGCCGGTGACGAACGGTTTTCCCTGATGATGCCGGGATGGGTGAGACTCCGACCAGGGCGGCGAATTTGGCCTGGTTTGTCACGCGCTCGGGGTTGTCGCCGACGGTGACCAGCAGCTGGCTGGCAGCATCGGTGCCGACTCCGTGCAGGTCCCTGAGCAAGGTGGCCTGCAGGGCCACGACCTCGTCCAGCTCGGTTTCGACGAGGGCCAGTTCCTCGTCCAGGTGCCGGTACCGGGCTGCCAGGCGTTTCAGAACGATCGCTGTGGCGCTCTGCGGGTCGGCAGGGTTTCGGACCGGCCGGGAGCGTTCCAAGGCCTCGATCAGGGCGTGATTGGTCATGCCCCGGTACTTGATGCGCAGGGCTTCCGGGGCAGCAGTGAGCAGGCCCTTGATCTGGTTGATCACCGCGGTCCTGGCGCGCATCGCGGAGCTGCGTTCTGCACGCAGCACGCGCAGCGACTCCACGGCGCCGTCGCGGGCCTTGGGCGTGGAGATCCCGCGTTCGGCGATGACCGCCTCGGCGGCCTGATAGGCATCCAAGGGATCGGATTTGCCCTTCAA
>NZ_ANPE02000228.1 GCF_000328305.2 Arthrobacter crystallopoietes BAB-32
CTGGCCGGCCTCACCGAAACCTTCGGCCTCGGCCTGTCCATGCACTCCAACTCCCACCTGGGCATCTCCCTGGCCGCCATGGTCCACCTCGCCGCCGCCACACCCAACCTCGACTATGCCTGCGACACCCACTGGCCCTGGAAAAACCCCGACGAGGACATCATCACCCCCGGCACCCTCACCTTCGAGGCCGGCGCCGTCACGGTGCCCACCGCCCCCGGCCTCGGCATCGAACTCGACCACGACAACCTCGAAAAACTCCACCGCCAATACCTCGACAGCGGCCTCACCAGCCGCGACGACACCGGCTACATGCAACGCATCCACCCCGCCTACCAACTGAAAAGCCCCCGCTGGTAGCACGCATTGCGATTCGAAAGGGAACCGTGGCTTACTCCGCAGACACCATCCGCAATATCAAGCTGTCGACGGTCACCATGCCGCTGGCCGCGCCCATCTCCGATGCCAAGGTGGCCACGGGCCGCCAGAAGCCGCTGACCGAGGGCATCTTCCTCGTCGCCGAGGTGAGCACCGAGCAGGGCTTCGAAGGCATGGGCTTCAGCTATTCGCTCCGGGCCGGTGGACCGGCGCAGTATGCACACGCCCGGGAGGTCGCGGACGTCCTCATCGGGGCCGACCCGAACGACATCGGCCGGCTCTACGACAAGATGCTCTGGGCCGGGGCCTCGGTCGGGCGCGCTGGCGTCGCACCGCAGGCGATTGCCGCCGTCGACACCGCGCTCTGGGACCTGAAGGCCCGGCGCAGCAACCTCCCGCTGGCGAAGCTCCTCGGCGCGCACCGGGACTCCGTGCCGACCTACAACACGTCCGGGGGCTACCTCAACAGCAGCATCGAGGAAATCAAGGACAACGCCTCGCGGTCGCTCAAGGACGGCATCGGCGGGATCAAGATCAAGGTCGGCCTCCCCGACGGGGCCGAGGACCTGCGACGCGTCGCCGCCATCCGTGAGCACCTGGGCGACGACGTTCCGCTCATGGTGGACGCGAACCAGCAGTGGGACCGCACCACCGCCCTGCGGATGGGACGCCGGCTGGAAGAGTTCGAGCTGACCTGGATCGAGGAGCCGCTCGACGCCTACGACGCCGAAGGCCACGCCCGGCTCGCCCAGGCGCTCGATACTCCGGTGGCCACCGGCGAGATGCTCTCCTCCGTGCAGGAACTCGAGCGGCACATCGCGGCCCGGTCCTGCGACATCCTGCAGCCCGACGCACCGCGGGTCGGCGGCGTCACTCCATTCCTGCGCCTGGCCACGCTGGCCGACCATGCGGGCCTGGACATCGCACCGCACTTCGTCATGGAGATCCACGTCCACCTCGCGGCCTGCTACCCCCGCGAGCCGTGGGTCGAGCACTTCGACTGGCTCGAGCCGCTCTTCGAGGAACGCCTCGAGATCCGCGACGGCCGGATGTTCGTCCCGCAGCGCCCGGGGCTCGGCCTGTCCGTCAGCGGGCAGGCGCGTGCCTGGACCACGGACTCGGTCCTCATCGGCGCGGATGCCTGACGGGGCAACGAGCGGACCGGCGGGACCAGGCCCTGCGTCGGCGGACCCTGCACTGGACGAGTTCGACGCCGTCATCGTCGGCGCAGGTATCATGGGTGCCACCCTGGCCAGCCTGCTGGTACGGCTCGAGCCGGCGTGGCGCATCGCCGTCCTGGAGCGTTTGCCCGAAGCAGGACTGGAAAGCTCCCACGCCTGGCACAACGCCGGCACGGGGCATGCAGGGCTGTGCGAATTCAACTACACGCCCCGCACATCCGACGGCGGCGTCGACATCTCGAGCGCGCTGCGGATCAACGCCCAGTTCCAGCAGTCCTGCCAGTACTGGGCACACCTCGTCCATGAAGGCAGGCTTGGGGACCCTCGCGGCTTCATCCGCCCGGTTCCGCACTTCAGCTTCGCTTACGGGGCCCGCGGAGTCGAGTACCTGCGCGCCCGGCACCGGGCCATGTCGGATCACCCGCCCTTCGCTGCCATGGAGTACAGCGAGGACCCGGCAGTGCTGGCACAGTGGCTGCCGCTCATGTTCGCACACCGGCTCCCGGGCGCGCAGGTCGCCGCGACCCGGGTAGCCGACGGAACTGACGTCGATTACGGTGTGCTGTCACGCCGGCTGCTCGCCGATGCGGCGGACAGCGGCGTGGCAGTACGGCTGGGCGAGGAAGTGACCGGGCTGTCGCAGGACAACGACGGCTGGCTCATCACGTCCCGGACCCTGAAACGCGCCCGCCCTCTGAAAGCCCGGTATGTCTTCCTCGGCGCAGGCGGTGCCACCCTGCCCCTGCTGCAGCGGGCGGGCGCGCAGGAAACCCGCTCCTTCGGCGGCTTCCCGATCAGCGGTTGCTTCTACCGCACGTCGAAACCGGAACTGGTGGAGCGCCATCGGGCCAAGGTCTACGGCCACGCGCCGGAAGGCGCCCCGCCGATCTCGGTGCCGCATCTGGACATGCGCGTGGTCGATGGCCGGGAATACTTGATGTTCGGCCCCTACGGTGCATTCTCTCCGCGCTTCCTCAAGACCGGTTCCTTATGGGACCTTCCCCGTTCGGTCCGGCCGTCGAACCTTCGCACGTTGCTGTCGGCTGCCGTCGACAACTTCGGTCTGGTGGCCTACTTGGTCCGCCAGATCCTGCAGGCTCCGCGGGCCCGGTTCGCCCAACTGCGCCGCTTCGTACCGGATGCCGACCCGGCCGATTGGGAGTGGATTACGGCCGGCCAGCGTGTTCAGACCGTCAAGACCGTGCGGGGCAAAGGAACCATCGCCGGCTTTGGCACCGAGGTTGTGACTGCTGCCGGAGGGTCGCTTGCGGCATTGCTCGGCGCCTCGCCGGGCGCTTCCGCCTCAGTCTCCATCATGCTGGATGTGCTGCAAGCCAGTTTCCCGGAGCGTTTCCCGCAGTGGGAAGGAACCGTGCGGGAAATGATCCCTTCCTTCGGCATGGGACTCGACGACCCCGGACCGGCGTTGCAGGCGCAGCGGAACGCCATCCAAACCCTGCTGCTGGACGGCGGCCGGATTGGGCGCTGCCACAAGCCATGAAAGCTCCGCCGTACTATTGACGGCATGAGTGTGGATCAGGCGTTGTTGTCCTTCGCGGTGGTGGCGGCCCTGCTGACTATCATTCCCGGCCTGGACACAATCCTGGTGCTGCGGGCATCCATCAGCCAGGGCCGGCCGCATGGCTACGCCACGGCGCTGGGGATCAACGCGGGCGCGATGGCGTGGGGTGCGGCGGCAGCGGTGGGGGCGTCGGCCCTGCTGGCAGCCTCGGAAACGGCCTTTGCGGTGCTCCAGTTCGCCGGAGCCGGGTACATGATCTGGCTGGGCGGGACCATGCTGTGGAGGTCGTTCCGGCATGGCCCTGCCAAGAGCCTTGAGGATCCGCATGCCGCACCGGCACGAGGTGGCCTCGTGCTCTCGTGGGCCAAAGGCGCAGGAACGAACCTCCTCAATCCGAAGGTCGGCGTCTTCTATATCGCCATGATCCCGCAGTTCATTCCTGAGGGAGTTTCACCCTTGGGCATGGGCATCGCCCTGGCCGCAGTCCACAACCTGCTCGGCCTGATCTGGTTCTCCCTGATCATCAACGGCACCCACCTCGTCCGCGGAAAACTGCAGCGCCCGAGCTTCGTTCGCGCCACAGACAGGGTCACCGGACTTGCCCTGGTTGGTTTCGGCGCCTCGCTCGCCCTCAAGGGCCGCTGACAGCGAAAGGGGCGGGGCCGGACGGAAAAATCCGTTCGGCCCCGCCCCTTTTCCAGTTCAGTGCTTACGACCCGCCCTGGCCAGCCTTCACCGCAAGGACCGGGCGGTCCGCCTGCAGCAGGATCCGCTGTGCGTGCGAACCCATGATGAACTTGCCGACCTGGCTCCGTTGGCGCAGACCGATGACGATCAGCGACACGTCGTACGCCTCGGCCAGTGCAAGGACCTCGTCTGCCAAATCGTCCGAATGTGTCGACTCAAGGACGGAGGATTCCACTCCTGCCTCCGATGCAGCGGCTGTGATGCGCTGCAGGTCGTCCTCTGAGGCCACCGACTTGTCGACGAGCGCCCCCTCGCGCACCGAATTGACGATGAACAGCTTCTCGCCGCGCAGCTTGGCTTCGGCGATAGCGGTGCGGGCGGCAGCCTCGCCGACGGGAGTAGGAACGTATCCAACGAGGATGCTCATGCGTTTTCCTTTGTCTTGAAGGTATCGACGGCGGCAGCTGCCTTGCGGCGTGCCAGGAGGGACTGGATCATCGGCCAGACTGCGACGACGACGAAAAGCACCAGCAGCGTGGCGGAGATCGGACGGCCGAAGAAGCCGCCGAGGTCGCCGTTGAGCACCAGCAGGGACCGGCGCAGGTTGGCTTCCAGGAGCGAGCCGAGCACAAAGGCCAGCACCAGCGGGCCCGGCTCGAACCCAAACTTCTTCATTAGGTAGCCGATGATGCCGAAGACGACCACCAGGACGACGTCGAACATCGAGTTGTTGATCGTATAGGCGCCGAGCATCGTGATCAACGCGGTGATCGGGGCCAGGATGGCTGCCCGCACGCGCAGGATCTTCACGAAGATGCCAACCAGCGGGATGGACATGATCAGCAGCAGGATGTTGCCGATGTACATCGAGTTCACCACGCCCCAGAACAGGTCCGGGTGCTGGTCGACCAGCTGCGGGCCGGGAGTGACACCCTGGATCAGCAGTGCGCCGAACATCAGGGCCATGGTCGCGTTGGCCGGAATTCCCAACGTCAGCAGCGGAATGAACGAACTGGTCGCCGCCGCATTGTTGGCCGTCTCCGGACCGGCGACGCCCTCGACGGCGCCCTTGCCAAAGCGGGACGGGTCCTTGGCGCGCTTCTTCTCCATCGCGTAGGCGGCGAGGGAGGAGATCGTTGCGCCGCCGCCTGGCAAGATGCCAAGGAAGAAACCGAGGACCGAACCGCGCCCGATGGCACCGGACGACTGCTTCAGGTCCGCGCGCGAAGGCCATACATTGGCAACCTTCGCAGGCGCCTTGGCCGCGCGGTGGCGTTCCTCCAGGTTATAGAGGATCTCGCCGAGACCGAACAGGCCCATCGCCACCGGGACGAAGTCGATGCCGTCGGCCAAGTCGAGGTTCCCGAAGGTGAACCGTTCGGCGCCGGTGAACACGTCGCGGCCTACGGTTGCCAGGAGCAGGCCGAAGGCAGCGGCGATGAGGGCCTTGGTCTTGCTGCCGTTGCTGATCGTGGCAACAAGCAGAATGCCCAGGAGCGCGAGGGCTGCGTATTCGGGCGGCCCGAAATCCAGGGCGAACCCGGCGACGACCGGGGCCAGGAACGTCAGGCCGATGATGCCGATCGTGCCGCCGATGAAGGAACCGATGGCGGCGATGCCCAGGGCGGTGCCGGCCTTGCCCTTCTTGGCCAGCATGTAGCCGTCGAAGACCGTGACCACGGAGCTGGCCTCGCCGGGCAGGCGCAGCAGCACCGAGGTGATGGTCCCGCCGTACTGGGCCCCGTAGAAGATACCGGCGAGCATGATGATCGCGGTTACCGGTTCGATACCGTAGGTCAGGGGCAGCAGGATCGCGATCGTAGCGGCGGGGCCGAGGCCCGGGAGCACGCCGATCAGCATGCCGATGAGAACGCCGAGCAGGCAGTAGAGCAGGTTGTTCGGAGCCAGGACGACACCAAAGCCGTCCAGTACCGGTTGCAGGAAGTCCATGCGTAGAGCCTTTCTGGGACCGTTAGAACAAGTGGGGGATGGTGGTCCCCAGGCCCAGGATGAAGATGCCGTAGAACGCGGCGACGACCAGGACCGAGTAGAGGACGGCCGAGCGCCAGCTTTCACCGCCGAGGAACTTCATCCAGACGAAGCACAGCAGCAGGGACGGGATCTCGAAGCCGATGACAGGCATCAGCGCCACGAGTCCGATGAGCGTGGCGGCCCCGAAGAGCACCAGCCAGGACAGCTTGGAGAACTTCTCCCCCTCGCCGCCCTTGCGGCCGATGATCAGCTGCGCCAGGCCCAGCACCGTGATGACGAGGCTCATGACGAATGGCCATAGTCCCGGCTGCGGCTGGCTGGGCGTGCCCAGTCCCAGCTGCAGGGACAGGACCATGCCGGCGGCGCCAAGGACGGTCGCCACGGCCGCGGCGGCGAAGTTGGCTATCGGCCCTCCCGCCGGCGGCGCTTCGGCTTCCCACTGGGCAGCAAGCTGCTCGGGCGTGAGGTCCTCGTCGGGGCCGGCGGGTACCGAAGTCATATTGGCTGTCTCATTCATGTTGGTGCTCCTCAGGGCCTGGCGCGGCTGCTCAGCTCTCCTTTAGGGAGATGCCGTACTCTTCCGTCAGTTCCTTGTACTTCTCAGCCAGCTCGGTCCACTCGGTGACGACTTCCTCGCCCGAGATCTCCTTCGGGGTCAGCAGGTTCTGTTCGTTGAACTGCTGGTATGCCTCAGTCTTGAAGGTGTTTTCGAAGGCAGTCTTCAGCCGCGTCTTGACTTCCTCGGGAGTGCCCTTGGGAGCCACCATCGCGCGGTACTGGGAGACCGGAACGTCGTAGCCTTCCTCGGTGGCGGTCGGAACATCCGGCAGGAACTCGTTGCGCTCAGTCGAGAAGACAACGATCGGCACCAGCTTGCCGGCGTCGATCTGGGCCTTGGCCTCGCCCAGCTGCACGGTGGCTACCTGGACCTGGTTGCCCAGGACGGCGGTCACGGCCGGAGCGCCGGAATCGAACGGAACCTCGGTGCCCTTGATATCGGCCTGCTTGAGCAGCAGCGCCTGCGCCAGCTGCGAGCCGGTGCCTACGCCGGTGGTGCCGAAGCTGAGGCCGTCCTTCTTGGTCAGGTCCTCAACGGTCTTGACCCCGGCCTCGGGGTTGGCGACCATCACGTAGTCGTCCTGGGAGAGGCCGGTGATGACTTCGAAGTCGTCGATCGACACGGCTTCGGACTCGCCGACGGCCAGCGGTGTGATGGTGATCAGGGAAGCGTTAAGGGTAGCCAGTTCATACCCGTCGGCCGGCTTGCCCTGGACCTCCTTCGCGGCCAGGGCGCCATTGGCCCCGGGTTTGTTGACGACAGGCATGGCGACGCCGAGGTCCTCGGACGCACCTTCGGCAATGGCACGGGCAATCAGGTCGGTCGAGCCTCCGGCGGCGGCACCGACGGTGACGTTGATCGGCTTGGTCGGGTAGGACTCTTCGGTTCCGGAGGACCCGGAACCCACATTGCCGCCGCAGGCCGTCAGGGCGAGGATGGCGGAGGCAGAGGCCAGCCCCACGATGGCCCGGCGAACAGGAAATGCTTTCACTTCGAAGCTCCTTGATTGATAAACCGCGATACGGGCGCCGGAGCCTCGATGTGAACGAGGTCACGGCGCTTCGGTGTTCGAGCTTAGAAAACGATTATGATGCATGTCCAAGCCCGATACTGCATTGAGTAATACTCGAAAGGCATCATGTTTACCCTCGACCAAGCCCGCAGCTTTATCGCTGTCGCGGAGGAACTGCACTTCGGCCGGGCGGCCGAACGCCTGCAGATGACCCAGCCCCCGCTGAGCCGCCAGATCCAGAAGCTTGAGCGGAGCATCGGCGTCGACCTCCTGGAACGGGACAACCGCAAGGTCAGTCTGACTGCCGCAGGACGCGCGTTCCTGGCCGAAGCCCGCCGGCTCGTGGTGGCGGCAGACCGCGCGCCCGTGACAGCGCGCCGCATCGCCGCCGGCCAGGCGGGCGAACTGCGGATCGGTTTCACTGCCGCCTCGGCCTTCAGCCTGCTGGGCCCGCTGCTGGAGCAGATTTCCACCGAGCTGCCGGACGTGGACGTCGACCTCCAGGAACTCGTCACCAGCGAGCAGGTCCAGGCACTGCTCGACGGCGACCTGGACCTTGGGCTCGCCCGCCCGCCTTTCGATACCGATCTGTTCCAGTCCCACCTGCTGCTCTCCGAGGACCTGCTGCTCGCCGTGCCGGCAGGCCACGAGCTGGACCAGCTCACCGGCCCGGTGCACGCGGCCGACCTGAAGGACGTGCCGCTGATCATGCACTCGCCGGTCAAGGCCCGCTACTTCTACGACCTGGTGGTGCGGAGCGTGCCGGTCGAGCACGCCAACGTCGTTCACGAGGTCAGCCAGATCCTGACCATGGTCGCGCTCGTCACCGTCGGCCGCGGCGTGGCCTTCGTGCCGGAATCCGCCCGGCTGCTTGGTATCGAGGGCGTCTCCTACCTGCGCCTGGCCGATGTGCCCTCGGATACCGTCGAGCTGCATGCCATCTGGAGTCGGACCGGACACAACCCGGCGCTGCGCCAGTTGCTGGACGCTGTCTGGTCCGGAGCCAGCTAAGGATCGTCGTCGTAATTCCTTTCCTGCATCAATCCATACAAAATGGGGCTTGGACAGGCATCACCAGCCCTTCCTAGGGTGGACACAACAAACCACCCCGACCGCCGTCCGCGGCACCATCACAAAGGAAGATGCACGTGGCCCAGTACACGCCCCAGGAACTCGCCGACAAGCTGAAGGAAGGCCTGCTCTCCTTCCCGGTCACCGCGTTCGACGCCGACCTGAAGGTTGACGAAACCGCCTACCGCTCCCACTTGGCCTGGCAGTCCAGCTTCGATGTCGCCGGCCTGTTCGCCGCCGGCGGCACCGGCGAGGGCTTCAGCCTGACCCCCGAGGAGTCCGCGCGGGTCGTCCGGATGGCCGTCGAAGAAGCCGGCAGCCGCGTGCCGGTCCTGGCCTCCGCCGGCGGGTCCACCGCCCAGGCCATCCAGAACGCCAAGGACGCCGAGGCCGCCGGTGCCGAGGGCCTGCTGCTGCTGCCGCCGTACCTGACCGAATGCGACCAGGCCGGCCTGCTGGCCCATGTCTCGGCCGTCTGCGCAGCGACCAGCATCGGCGTCATCGTCTACAACCGCGCCAACGCCATCTACTCGGCTGACACCGTTGCCAAACTGGCCGAGCGCCACGCCAACTTCATCGGCTTCAAGGACGCCCTCGGCGACATCGAGCACCTCACCAAGGTCTACGCCAAGAACGGCGACCGGCTCTTCTACCTGGGCGGCCTGCCGACAGCCGAGACCTTCGCCCTGCCGCTGCTGCAGCTGGGCATGAGCACCTACTCCTCCGCGATGTACAACTTCGTGCCGGAGTTCGCCCTGGAGTTCTACCGCGACGTCCGCAACCAGGACCGCGTGGCCGTCAACGAGAAGCTGAACCGCTTCGTGCTCCCCTACCTGGACATCCGCGACCGCGCCAAGGGCTACGGCGTCTCGATCGTCAAGGGCGGCCTGAAAGCGATCGGCCGCGACTCCGGTCCGGTCCGCCCGCCGCTGCAGGACCTGACCGAGCAGGACATCGCAGACCTGTCCGCCCTGATCGACGCCGCCGGCATCCGTCCGCGGGACGCCGCCGTGGCACAGCCTGCCTGAAATAACGACGACGAGAGCGGTCGCCTCCCGGAGGCGGCCGCTTTCGTCCCGGTCCGGGACCGGACACCGACCGCACACCACCGCAGTCAGAAGGAGTACCCCCGATGCCCACGACAGAAACCACGCTGGCCGGCCACTCGATCATTGCCGGCGCCCAGGTAGCCGGCAACGGCCGCACCATGAACGGCTTCGACCCGCGCACCAACAGCGTGCTGGAGCCGGCCTATACGCTGATCGACGAGGACCAGCTCGCAGCAGCCACCGCTGCCGCCGAGGAAGCGTTCGAGAGCTTCAGCTCCCTCGATCCGGAAACCCACGCCGCCTTCCTCGAGAAGATCGCGGACAACATCGAGGCCGTCGGTACCGAACTGGTGGAGCGCGCTATGGCCGAAACCGGTCTGCCGGAAGCCCGGCTGACCGGCGAGCGCGGCCGCACCACCGGACAGCTGCGCCTCTTCGCCCAGGTGGTCCGTCAGGGTGACCACCGCGGCGTGCGGATCGATCCGGCCCAGCCGGAGCGCCAGCCGATGCCCCGCGCGGACATCCGCCAGCGCAAGGTCGCCCTCGGTCCGGTCGCTGTTTTCGGCGCCAGCAACTTCCCGCTGGCCTTCTCCACGGCCGGCGGCGACACCGCCTCCGCGCTGGCCGCCGGCTGCCCGGTGGTCTTCAAGGCACACAACGCCCACCCGGGCACCAGCGAGATCGTCGGCCAGGCCATCGCCGAGGCCGTCCGGGACTGCGGCCTGCACCCGGGCGTCTTCTCACTGATCTACGGCCCCGGCACCAGCATCGGCCAGGCCCTGGTGGCCGATCCGGCGATCAAGGCCGTGGGCTTCACCGGCTCGCGCTCCGGCGGCACGGCCCTGATGGCAACGGCCGCGGCCCGCCCCGAACCCATCCCGGTCTACGCCGAGATGAGCTCCATCAACCCGGTCTTCTTCTTCGACGGCGCCCTCAAGGGCGATCTCGACGCCCTTGCCCAGGCCTACACCGCCTCCGTCACCGGCTCCAGCGGCCAGCTCTGCACGGCCCCCGGCCTGGTCTTCGTGCCGGCTGGCGAGACCGGCGACCGCTTCGCCGCGGCCGTCAACCGCGCGCTGGCCACGGCACCCGGCCAGACGATGCTGACCAAGGGTATCGCCGACTCCTGGAACTCCGGCGTCGCAGCGCTGGGTTCGCAGGACGGCGTCGAACTCGTGGCCAAGGGCCAGGACGGCGCGACCGAGAATGCTCCGGCGCCCGCCGTCTTCGGTACCAGCGTGGACACTTTCCTGTCCAACCCGGTCCTGCACGAGGAGATCTTCGGCGCGGCCTCGCTGATCATCCGCTACGCCTCCGCGGAGGAACTCGTCGCCGCCGCCCGCCGGCTCGAAGGCCAGCTGACCGCCACGCTGCACCTGACCGACGAGGACCACGCCACGGTCGCCCCGCTGCTGCCGGTGCTGGAGCGCAAGGCCGGCCGCATCCTCGCCAACGGCTGGCCCACAGGCGTCGAAGTGGGTCACGCCATGGTCCATGGCGGACCGTTCCCCGCCACGTCGGATTCGCGTACGACGTCGGTCGGCACCTTGGCGATCGAGCGTTTCCTCCGCCCGGTGGCGTACCAGAACATTCCGGACGCCCTGCTGCCGGCGCCGGTGCGCGAGTCCAATCCGTGGCACCTCAACCGCCGCATCGACGGCACCGTGAAGCGCGCAGGAGAACAAGCATGAGCCACCAGCCGACCATTGCCGCCGTCGAGGTCGTCCCGGTCGCCGGGCACGACTCGATGCTGCTGAACCTCTCCGGGGCGCACGGCCCGTTCTTCACCCGCAACGTCGCCATCATCACTGACTCGGACGGCCGCACCGGCCTGGGCGAAGTGCCCGGCGGCGAGAAGATCCGTGCCACCATCGAGGACGCCGGCCGGATCATCATCGGCCAGCCGGTGGCCCGCTTCCGCTCGCTGCTGCGCGACGTCGCCACAGCCTTCGCGGACCGGGATGCCGGCGGCCGCGGCTTGCAGACCTTCGACCTGCGCACCACCGTGCACGCGGTGACCGCCGTCGAATCCGCCCTGCTGGACCTGCACGGCCAGTTCCTCGGCGTCCCGGTGGCCGAACTGCTCGGGGACGGGCAGCAGCGCTCGGCCGTACCGATGCTCGGCTACCTCTTCTATGTCGGCAACCCGGACAGCACCGACCTGCCCTACCTGCGCGAGCCCAACGGGGCCGACGACTGGGAGCGGGTGCGCCGCGAGGAGGCCATGACTCCGGAAGCCGTGATCCGGCTCGCCGAGGCAGCCCAGGCACGCTACGGGTTCCAGGACTTCAAGCTCAAGGGTGGCGTGCAGGCCGGCGACCTCGAGGTTGACGCCGTGGCCGCGCTGAAGCAGCGCTTCCCGGACGCCCGGATCACGCTGGACCCGAACGGCGGCTGGCTGCTGCAGGACGCCATCCGGCTGGGCCAGCGGATGCGCGGCATCGTCGCCTACGCCGAGGACCCCTGCGGCGCCGAAGGCAAGTTCTCCGGCCGCGAGGTGATGGCCGAGTTCCGCCGCACCACCGGGCTGCAGACTGCAACCAACATGATTGCCACGGACTGGCGGGAAATGGCGCACGCGGTGCGCTCGAACGCCGTCGATATTCCCCTGGCCGATCCGCACTTCTGGACCATGGCCGGCTCAGTCCGCGTGGCGCAGCTCTGCCACGAGTTCGGCCTCACCTGGGGCTCGCACTCGAACAACCACTTCGATATCTCGCTGGCCATGTTCACCCATGTGGGAGCCGCCGCGCCGGGCGAGATCACGGCGCTGGATACGCACTGGATCTGGCAGGATGGACAGGGCCTGACCCGCAACCCGCTGCTGATCCGCGACGGCGAAATCAAGGTACCGGACGCCCCGGGGCTCGGCATCGAACTGGACCGTGCGCGGCTGGATGAGGCGCACGCCCTGTATCTGGAGCATGGCCTCGGCGCCCGCGATGACGCCGTCGCCATGCAATACCTGGTGCCGGGCTGGGAGTTCGATCCCAAGCGCCCCTGCCTGGTGCGCTAGAACTGCCTGCCGGAGCCCGTCTGCGAGGACGGGCTCCGGCTTGTTTTTGCCCAGCCACTGATTTTGGCTGTCCGCCCCATGGGCCGGCAGCGTTGCGACCGAGGAGGTCTGTTGGAAGGCGTGCTGCTCGGTTTCGGAGTAGTCCTGGCGCTCGTCGCCGTCGGTTTCGGCGCGGCGGCGCTGCTGCCCCGGCAAACTCCGGCCATGCAGAAGGGCCTCACGCCGGCCATCTACTACATCACCAACCCGGCGCTGATGTTCATCCTGCTCGCCGAGACGGACCTGGGCGCCGTCATCGGCGTCTACACGCCCATCGCGCTGATCACCGCCGCGGTGGCCGGCGGGCTGTACGCGCTGGCGGCGCGGCT
>NZ_ANPE02000227.1 GCF_000328305.2 Arthrobacter crystallopoietes BAB-32
GCGGCTCCTCCGCCGGGGCCGGCTCGGAGCCGGCTTCGCGGACCGCCTTGGCCAGCGCCATCAGGTCGTCGGTGTTGGGCATGGGGGCCTGGTCCGGCAGGGCCAGCCGCAGCACTTCCCACCCGCGCGGCACGGTCAGCCGTTCGGCGTGTTCGGCGCAGAGGTCGTAGCTGTGCGGTTCCGCGTACGTGGCGAGCGGTCCCAGGACAGCGGTGGAATCGGCGTACACGTACGTCAGGGTTGCGATGGCCGAGCGCTGACAGGCCGAGCGTGAACATTGACGTATGGATCCCACGACAAAGCATCTTACCCGCCGATCCAGCCGGGGCGGGAAAGCGGCACGGCCCAGGCCGGAATTGGGCCAAGCGTACGACGCCGGTCCCGCCCCTTCGTGCCGTGCGTTTGGGCCCGCGCGGGGCTAGAGTCGATATATGGAAAACGGACCTTCACTCAGCATCAGAGTGGGCGATTCGGCGGATCCAGCAGCCACGCCGCGTTCGTTTGGGGAACGACGGCGGAACCGCCACGGGCGCGGATTGCGCGGTGAGCTGTTGCCCGCCCATCTTCCCGGCAACCTGAGCCGGTCGGAACGCTTCGAAGGCTGGGTCTCGGACTCGGCGGAACGGCTCCACTATTTCTGGGGCGAGCCCATCGAAGCGGCGCAGTTCGTCGTGGAGGACATCCCGCCGAACCTGGAGGTCCTCGTGGCGCGGGGCGAGCCGGCCCCGCTGGGAAGCTTTACTCCGGCAGGTCCCCGGCGCCCCGCCGTCGTTACCGTCTACCGGCGTCCGGTGGAAACCGCCGCGCAGTCCAAGGAGGAACTGCCGGAACTGGTCCACGACGTCGTGGTCGAACAGACCGCGCACCTGCTCGGCATGGCACCGGAAGCTGTCGACCCCGGATACGGGCGGACCCGCTCCTGAGCCGTTCGGCGGCGTCCTCCTGGTCGGCTGGCGCACCCCTCCGCTGCCCCGCCCCACTTGGGGCGGCGGATTCTGCACATCTTTGACGGAGTTTGCCCGGCTTTATCCTTCAAACAACGCGCTGACGTGCGGCGATAGGCAAGGCCGAACCAAAAGCTGTACAAATTCCGCCGCAGCAGCCGCCTGGCACACTGCTCCGAGCGGCCCGGCGTGCTTGGGACGCTGTGGCGGGGTCAGTAGCCGATGAACACCGGGACGCTCTGCTGGCCCTGGGCTCCCGGCGGGATCGGCAGCACGGAGATGTTGGGCTGGCCGCCGTTGTAGACCACCTGGGAGCCGTAGACCGCCTCGCCGGTGGCGCTGACCAGCATCGCCGCCGGATCCTGGCCGCCGTCCTTCGGGTTGACGGTCACGGTTCGGCCGGCGGGGATGGCAACGGTGCGCGCGGCGCCGATCTTGCCGCTGCGATCCACCGGCCGCAGGCTGATCTCCGCCTCGCCGTCCGGAGCGGTGAAGGACAGCTTGGAGCTCACGCCCGGGGGCACGATGGCCAGATGGTCGCTGCCGAGCCGGACGGACGAGGGCGCCCAGCCGAAGTCCACCGGGTCTCCCTCGCCGGTTCCGCGGCTGACCCGGGCTGCGGCGGCGACGGACACGTCGGAGGAAATGTCGGCTGAGTAGGTTCCGGCGGGAAGCGAGTCCAGCGGGATCGACAACACGCTGCCGGCCGCCGCGGTAAGCACCCCGCCGCCGGGCAGTTCGACCTGCCCCCGGGGACCGAACAGCCGGACCTCGAGCCTGGCATCGCCGGCACCGGGCACCACCACTTCCAGGCTCGGCGCCGCATTTTCATAGCCGTTCTGGCTGCGGATCCCGCGGGCCAGCTTCTCGTCCTGGACCTCGATGCCCGTGACAACCTGCCGCAGACCCGGCCCGCTGCCTGGCTGCAGCAGCTCCACGCCGCCCGGAGTCAGGCCGCGCAGCACGCTCTGCTGGATCGTGCCGGCCACTGCGCCGCCGGAGGAACTCACGTGCACGGCCAGCGACTCCTGCCCGGCGGCCAGCCCGGCCAGCACCAGGGAGCGGCTCTCGCCCGGAGCGAGCAGCAGCCCGCGGCTGCCGACAGCCTGGATCGGGCCCTCGGCACCCAGCAGCTCCAGATCCACGGTCGCCGGCGTTTCGCTCGCGTTGTAGAGGTTCAGGACGGAGCTGGCGCCCACCGTGGTCGACGCCCCGAGCAGCCAGAAATCGTTCGACGGCCTCAGGCAGTTCGCGGCGGCCAGCCCGCGCAGGTCCCCGTCCTCGGCCGTGTAGCTCATCGCAGCCCCGGCCCGCGAGTGCTGCTCGCCCATCGGCTCCACGCTCAGCACCGTCGGCGCCTGGATTTCCTGGCCGGACACCACCTCGGCCACCAGCCGGGTCTCCCCCGCCTCGTTGCTGCCGCCCGTGCCCGCCTCGTCGGTGGATTCGGCGATCCGCAGCAGCGGCGAGTCCGCCCCGAGCTCGTTCAGTACACTGCCCGGGATGGTTCCGCCGAGGTCGCTGAAGACCACCGCTCGCGCACGGGTCTCGGCGGTCCTGGAGACCGGGCTGAATTCCGGGTCCACCTCGTCGGCGGCACTGTCGAGCAGCTTCAGCGGTTCAGGGCAGACGGCGGTGAAGTCCCCGGCGGGCACGGCGGCCGCGATCGGCTCCACGTCGGCAGCACCGCCGGGCGGCGGCACCAGGCTGCCGGCCACCACGGCTCCGGCGCCCACCAGGACAATTCCGACGCCGGCCGCCACCCCGAGCAGCGGCCCTTTCCGTTGGGTGCCACGGGCCTTGGGCGCAGTGTTGGCCGCCTTGTCGCGGGCGGCCTCCCGCGCCGCCTTGGCTTTTTCGGCCGCCTTCGCGGCCTTGCGGGCCTGCCGGCCCTCGACAGGCCGCTGCTCTTCGTGTGGCTTGTCCGCCATGGCTACGTATCCTTCCCGGCCGTGGCAGGCACCGCGTCGTCGTCCCGGCCGTCCTCTTCCCGGCGGCCACCGTCCCGGCGGTCATCCCTGGCGCGGGCGCCCTCCGGCCGGTCCTCGTTGCCGCGGGCATCGTCCCGGTAGTCCTCAATGCGGTCGATCTCGTGCGCCGCGACCTGCAGTTCGCCCGGGCTGCTGTCCGAGCCGGTCGCCTTGACGTGTTCAATACGGCGCGGAACGAACCGCTGCCGCGCCGGGATCGGCACGGCCAGCAGCACGGTGATGCCGATCAGCAGCACCTGCACAGTGCCGATCCACACGCCCCAAGGATTGCTGAAGCTGATGCGCAGCTCTCCGCCGGTCTCGGGCAGCTTGAAGGCCTGGGCCCAGCCGTTCTCTACCGGCTCCAGCGGTTCACCGTCCAGCGTCGCGCGCCAGCCGGGATTCATCCGCTCGGCCAGGGCCAGCGTCCTGCCCGCGCCGCCCTCGGGGATGGTGCCGCCGGCGGAGACCCACGAGGAATCGATGGTCTGCAGCAGGTCGCCCTTGCTGTCCACCACCCGCACCCGGCTGGTCAGCGTTCCCGCGGAAGGGTCCTCGGCCGAGCCCTCGGGCACCACGCGCCAGAGCCAGCCGGCGTCCGTGCGCCCCACGGCGGCGAGTCCGGGCACCGAGTCGACCTTCTGCGCCAGCAGTTCGGCGGCGGTATTCGACTGCTGCAGCACCACGAAACCGACCCCGAGCCGGGCCAGCTCCGGCCGCGGATCCACGCCGCTGCCGGCGACCAGGATGGCCACGGTGTCCCGGACGGCAGCGTTGGCACCGTCGTCCTCGCGGCGGGCCGGATCCAGCAGTCCGCCGGTGACCGGCCGCGCGGCGTAGATGCTGGAAAGCTGGTCCATGGTGGTGCCGCCGCTGTGCATCACGGCGGCGCCGATGTCCCCGTCCGCAGTGCCGAGTACCAGCGTGCGGGTCCGTTCGGGCGAGGTGCCGCGGTCCGTCGCGGTGGCCGGCAGGATCCGCTCGCCGCTCGGGGCCAGCAGCATTTCCGTTCCGAAGTCGGTCAGGGCCCGCCCTTCGGCCGCGACGGTTTCCTCCTGGACCAGCTGCGGGAGCAGCCAGTGCGCCAGGTTCAGCACCGGGCCCAGGGCCAGTGCGACGGCGGTGCCCGCGGCTATCGCGCGAAGCGCACCTTGGCTACGGCGTTCCGAGGCAGCCAGCTGCTCCAGCACGCGGTCGGCGCCGATGAGCGCCGCGGCGGCGAGCAGGAACACTGCCAGCGACACGAACTGTCCGGTGAACGGGGTGACGAAGGTGCCCGGGGCGATGCCGGTGGCGACCATCGCCGAGAGCCAGCTGCCGGCCAGGGTGATCAGTGCGCCGAGCCAGGCCATGCGGGCAAGGCCGCGGCCGGGTCCGGTGGCCAGCAGTCCGGTGACGGCCAGCGCCAGCATGGGCACGGCCGTCAGCAGCGCGAGCACCAGGGCCCACGGACCGGCCGCCCACGACTCGAGGAAACCGAAGGCACTCAGTCCCGCGCCGGCGTCGAACTTCACCGGGAAACCCATGATCTGTTGCCACAGCGGTGCTGCCTCGAAGCCAAGCGGCACGCCTGGATCTCCGAGCAGCGCGCGGGGCGTGTCCAGGGCGGAAATGAACATCGGCAGGCCCAGGGCCAGCGGCGGAACCAGTGCCCACCAGACGGTCCGGGCGCGGCGCCCCAGGGTCAGGCTGATGATGCCGACAATGACGATGATGACCGGCAGCAGGGCCGGCGCGGAGGCGGTGATGACGGCGAGGGCCAGTCCGGCTGCCGCCGCGGCGGTCCAGGACGGGATGCCGTTGATGCCCGGCTTGTGGATGATCTCCGGCCGCGGCTTCAGCGGATCCGGGTTCTGCCGCTGCACGGCGGAACCGGTCGCCCGCACCAGGCCGAGGATCGCCCACGGGATCATCAAGTGCGCAATCAGCGCGCCCAGCCGGCCGGAGCCGAGGGCCACGTGCAGCGCCGGCAGCGAGGCCCAGAAGAACGCGGCCCAGAACCGCAGGGCGCGGCGCTGGGTGAAGGCTCCGGCGGCCAGCCAGGCAGCGAACGCGGCCAGCGGCATGGCCAGCACGATGATCGCCAGGACCGCAGCCGATCCATTGCCGAGGCCGAGCAGCGCCAGCAGCCAGAGCACGTAGCCGAACGGGTCGCCGTGGCCCGGGATGCCCGAACCGAGGCTGATCCACCAGGTGGACGCGTTGTGCCAGATTTCGGCCAGGTCGGTGGACACCGGCCGCAGGGCGCCGCCCACCAGCGCAGGCGCGCCGAGGAAGCCGAACATGCCGATCAGGGACACCAGCGCGAGGACCAGCACGGCCACCACGGCCCCGGTCCCCACCCAGGAACGCAGCGGCGAAGCCAGGGCGGCGAAATCGTCCGAGCCGCCGGTGGGCTCGTGGCTGCCGGCCGCGTCCATGCCCGTGCCGTCCCCCACGACATGCTCGGCGCTGAGCGATTCCATCAGCGAGCGGCGGTAGGCGAAGACATCCTGGCGTCGGACCATCAGCGGCCGCACGATGCTGCGGGCGGTGGTCCGGGTCCGCGCCGCCTGTCTGCGGGACTGCAGGAAGTCGACCGGCCGGAACAGCGCCTGGACGGTGGCGATCAGCTGGCGAAGGCCGTGGCCCGGGTCCTTGGCGACCGTGCTGGCGACGAAGCTGAAGAGCCCGCCCAGCAGGCTCCCGAGCCACAGGAGCGGCAGCTTCCACCAGGGTGCATGCTTGAGCCGCAGGTGGACCTGGGCGCGGCGGGCGGCCATGGCGGAGGCGTGTTCGTTGGCCCGCTCAGCCGTCGCGTGGCGGACGGTCGCGGTCGGCACAATCACCACGCGGTTACCGGCAAGGCGGTTGCGCCAGCAGAGGTCCACGTCGTCCCCGACGCCCGGCAGGCCCGGATCGAAACCGCCCAGCTGGTCGAAGACGTCGCGGCGCACCAGCATGCCAGCGGAGTTCACGGCGAAGAAGTCGCTGCGGCCGTTGTACTGGCCCTGGTCCAGCTCGTCCAGGTCGATCATGGTCAGCCGCTCGGCACCCCGGCTGATGGTCAGCCCGGCGTCGATCAGCTTGCGCGGGTTGTCCCAGTCCACCTGCTTGCAGCCGGCAATGGTGACCGAGGGAGCGGTTTCGACGGCAAGCAGCAGCTCTTCGAGGGCCTCGGGTTCCGGGGCGGAGTCGTCGTGGAGCAGCCACAGCCATTCCTGGACGCTGCCGCTTACGGCAGGGCCGCCGTCGGACTCCCCTGCCGGATGCTCCCCGGCAGGACGCTCCGCGGCAGGATGGTTCGCGAGTTCGTCGACGGCCGTGCGCACCGCGGCTCCGAATCCGCCGCGGGCCGGGGCGGTCACCACCGGACTGCCTGCGGCAGGGCAGAGCGCAGCAGGTAGCCGGACGCGTCAGTGGACCCGGCGTCCGCGCCAATGTGGAAGTCAGCCCGTCGGGTTTGAGCGTCGAGGGCCTTGAGGGTCCGGGGCAGATAGTCGGCGCCGTTGTGGGCTACGACGACGGCGGTGACGCGAACTTGCTGGTGAATCAGACTGCTCTCTTCCGTAGGCGGCGGCGCTCGCGCTCCGAAAGCCCGCCCCAGATGCCGAAGCGTTCGTCATGTTCCAGGGCGTATTCGAGGCACTGGGCGCGCACCGTGCAAGCACCGCATACCTTTTTAGCATCCCTGGTGGAGCCGCCCTTTTCCGGGAAGAACGCCTCCGGGTCCGTCTGCGCGCACAGGGCGTCGGCCTGCCAGCCCAGCTCCCCCTCGTCCGCCGGGTCCAGGCCGGGCAGCCCGATCCAGACCGCCTGCTCCTTCGGCTCGGGCGCTTCGCGCAGCCGGCGGGGCGGGGCCTGGAGGGCTTCGCCACCCTCAAGCTCCTCGTCCGTGCCGGCATCCAGCGCTTCGTGCGCGGCCAGGAAAGCCGTCGCGGCATCGTCCAGGTTCCGGGTCCCGCGGTGGCGCTCGGCGGCCGACGGGTCAGCCGGATCGACATACCAGTCCGCGGGTACGCCACGCGAGCCGTAGCTGACCGAAGCCTGCGCTTCCAGGTCTTCACGGTACTGAATTCGCTCTGCCTGCCCCATGAGCCCTCCCGGTTTCCGATGTCCCAGCCTGCTGCCAAGATGTGCGTGTTGGCCTGCCTGTGGCCACTGCGGCCTTTGCTGTTCCACCAATAATTACATGGGTGTAATACGTGCAAGTCAAGCGGGGCGGGAATCTTAGCCATAGTGCCGGCGGAATCCGGTGTACGCCACGCCCGGCAGCGTGTCATGATTCTTCCTAGTCAGCCGCACGAACCGCGTTGCTGCCTATGACGATAGCTTTAACCACAAGCGTCTGCCCAGCCTGTGATTCTTTCAACAGGTGCCGATCCGTTGGAGGGATCCCGTGAGCCAAGCCCGCACCGTCGACCAGCTGCTGACCGCACTGCGCCCGGATTCCTCGCCCGCCCTGATCTGGTACGGACCGGACGGCGAGCGGGTGGAGCTGTCGGGGCGGGTGCTGGACAACTGGGTTGCCAAGACAGCCAACCTGCTGGCCGAAGAGCTGGATGCCGAACCCGGCGCCGTGGTCCGGCTGGCGATGGCCCCGCACTGGCGGTCGGTGGTCTGGGCGCTGGCCAGCTGGCAGGTAGGAGCCACCGTGGATGCGTCCGGGACCGGCAGTGCTGAAGCGGCTGCCGCGGACGTCGTCGTAAGTTCCGACCTGTCCGCCCTGGGCTCCGGTCCCGCGTACCAGGTGGCGGTGGCCGAGGGCGCGCTGGCGCTCGGCTGGCCCGGCGAGCTGCCCGAGGACGTGCTGGATTACGCGGCCGAGGTGCGGTCCTATGCGGATGTGTACCTGGAAACCGGGTCCGCCGATCCGCAGGCAACAGCCTTGAAGTACGACGGCGGCGAGGTCACCTTTGCGGATTTGCTGCAGGTCGAGCCGGCCGAGCGGAACATCCTCGTGCCGGCCGCGGCGGACTGGGCCGACGTGCTCAGGGCATCGGTGGCCACCTGGCTCGGCGGCGGTACCGTTGTGCTCGCTCACACGTCCGTCCAGCCCGAGAAGCTCGTGGAGAGCGAGCGGATCACCGAGCAGCTCTAGCCCGCGCCGGCTGGGTGCGCTTGCGTCCGCCGGTCCACCCGCTCGCCCTACCTGGCCCCTGGTTAGCGCTCGGGGGTGCCGTTCTGCCCGCCGCCGGGCTCCGGCCGGCGGGACGTTCCGGCAGAGGGACGCTCCTGCCCCTCAACGCCGCTGCTGCTGTGCTCGAAGATCTCGTGGTCGTGGGCGAACTCCGGCTCGGCATCCAGCTCCTGGTTGAACACGATGAAGCGGTACGCGAAGAAGCGCACCACCGTGGCCAGCACGGTGCCGAAAATGCCGGCGGCGAGCAACTCGGTCCGCCCGTCGATGCCCAGCGGGTATTTGGCGATCCAGACACACCCGGCGGAGATCAGCATCCCGATGACATTGATCACCACGAACATGACAAGCTCGCGCAGCGGATTGGGCTGGCGGCGGTCGCGGAAGGTCCAGTAGCGGTTGGCCAGCCAGGAGAACAGGGTGGCTACCGAGGCCGAAACCAGGCGGGCTTTGACCTCGCTGTCGGACATCGGCCCGTTGATCAGCCACCAGTAGAGGCCGTTGTCGATGACGAAGGCGATGCCGCCCACGGTGCCGAACTTCGCGACTTCGCGCCAGAAGAGCGAGACCAGTCCCCGGATGCGTCCTGCCAACGTTCTGTGCATAAGCTGCGCTTCGATCCCTCTCCTGGACGGCGGCACCCTCGCCGGGCGCCAACGGCCCATTCTAGAACCGCCGGCTGGGAGATTCCCAAGTCCGGCCGCCGCTTCTGTGGATGTTGTGGCCGGCCGCGAAGCGCTGCCAGCGAATGCACAGCCGAGGTTCGATACGCTTAATGGGTGACTTTCCCCGTAATCGGCGTTGTTGGCGGCGGCCAGCTCGCCCGCATGATGGCGCCCTGCGCAATTGCCCTTGGTTTCGAACTCCGCGTGCTGGCCGAAGCCGAAGATGTCTCCGCGGTGGCCGCCGTAGCCAACGCCCCCGTGGGCGACTACAAGGATCTCGAGACGCTGCGGCGCTTCGCCGACGGCCTCGACGTGATGACCTTCGACCACGAGCACGTGCCCACCGAACACCTGCAGACGCTGATCGGCGAGGGGGTGAACGTCCAGCCGCATCCGGATGCGCTCATCCATGCCCAGGACAAGCTCGTCATGCGGTCCGTGGTGGAGAAGCTGGGCCTGCCCAACCCGGCTTGGGCCGCCGTGTCCACCGTGGAGGAACTGGTGGAGTTCGGCACCCGGACCGGCTGGCCGGTGGTGCTGAAGACTCCGCGCGGCGGCTACGACGGCAAAGGCGTGCGCATGATCGACGACGCCGAAGCCGCGGCCGCTGCCGCCGACTGGTTCACCGGGACGCCGCTGCTGGCCGAAGACAAGGTGGACTTCAGCCGCGAACTCTCGGCGCTGGTGGCCCGCACGCCCTCCGGCGAAGCTAAGGCCTGGCCCGTGGTGCACACCATCCAGGTCGACGGCGTCTGCGACGAGGTCATCGCTCCTGCCCCGGAACTTCCGGCCGACGTGGCCGAGGCCGCCCAGCAGGCTGCCCTGCGCCTGGCCGAAGAACTCGGCGTCACCGGCGTGATGGCCGCCGAGCTCTTCGAAACCCCCGGCCAGGGTGCCGGCTTCGTCATCAACGAGCTCGCGATGCGCCCGCACAACACCGGCCACTGGACCATGGACGGCTGCGTGACCAGCCAGTTCGAGCAGCACCTGCGCGCCGTCCTCGACCTCCCGCTCGGCGCCACGGAGCCGCTGGGGGACGTCGTCGTCATGAAGAACTATTTGGGCGGCGCCAACACGGACCTGTTCAGCGCCTACCCGCAGGCCCTGGCGGCCGAACCGGACGTCAAGGTCCACGGTTACGGCAAGTCGGTGCGTCCGGGACGGAAGATCGGACATGTTAACGTGGTGGGCCGGAAGGCATCGGACGTTGACGAACTGCGCCGGAAGGCGTCGCGCGTGGCGGCCATCATCCGCGACGGGTCAGACCCCGCAGGAAGGTAAGTAATGAGCGAAACCCCACTTGTCGGCGTCGTTATGGGCTCCGATTCCGATTGGCCGGTGATGCAGGCAGCTGCCGAGGCACTGGCGGAATTCGGCGTCCCGTACGAGGCCGACGTGGTCTCCGCGCACCGCATGCCCGAGGACATGATCAGCTACGGCAAGCAGGCGCAGGAGCGCGGGCTGCGGGCGATCATCGCCGGCGCCGGCGGGGCCGCGCACCTGCCCGGCATGCTCGCCTCCGTCACGCCGCTGCCGGTGATCGGCGTGCCCGTGCCGCTGAAGACGCTGGACGGGATGGATTCGCTGCTGTCGATCGTGCAGATGCCGGCCGGCGTGCCGGTGGCCACGGTCTCGATCGGCGGCGCCCGCAACGCAGGCCTGCTGGCCGTGCGGATGCTGGCCGCCGGCACCGATGAG
>NZ_ANPE02000226.1 GCF_000328305.2 Arthrobacter crystallopoietes BAB-32
CCCGGAGGAACCGCCCGCGCTGGTTGCCGGCGCCAGCGGATTGCGGGCCGGCGGCGCAATCCGGTTTTCGCTGTAGGAGGTCAGGCCGAATTCCGGCACCTGCGTCTTGCCCAGGCTGATGGCCCCGGCCCGCTCCAGCACTTCCACCAGCGTATGGTTGGACGCTGCCACGGCATGCTCCACCGCGCGGCTGCCGTGCGTCGTCTTGACCCCGGCCACGTCCGTCAGGTCCTTGAACGCCAGCGGCAGCCCGTGCAGCCGCCGCAGCTGGCCGCCGTGCGCCTGGAACTCATCCGCCGCGCGCGCCCGCTCCAGCGCCTTCTCCGCCGTCACAGTGATGAACGCGCCCAGTTCCGGATTGAGCGACTCGATCCGGGCCAGGTAATGCTCGGTCAGCTCCCGGGCGCTGACCTCGCCGCGGCGCAGGGCATCGCGTTGCTCCACGGCGGTGAGCTCGTACAGGTCAGACATCGCGGTTGCTGCTTTCCGGATGGCGGCGGAAGACCAGCGCCACCGCGCGCAGGGACAGGACAAAACCGGCGAACAGCAGGGTGTAGCCGAAGAACGCGTGCATGCGTACATTCTCGGTCAGCATCGGTCCGGTGTCGCTTGCAATCAGGATTATGGCGCCCAGCGTCGCCGCGCTCGCCAGCAGGGCCACCACCACCTGCTGGACCAGGGTGTCCAGGAAGTGCCGGTCGCGGCTGTCCGCCAGCATCCGGATGTTCATGGAAAACCGGCCCTGCTCCAGGTCCTCGGTGAGCTTGTTCAGCCGCCGGGGCATCCGCTCCAGCAGCGGCAGCAGCTGCAGGGCCCGGCCCTCCAGCTGGTCTTTCAGGTTGCCCGGCCGGAACTGGTGGCCCATCATCCGCTTGCCCTCGGCGCGCGCTGCCGCAACGACGTCGAAGTCCGGACTCACCAGCCCGAGCGTCCCCTCCAGTGCCGCCAGCGCCCGGAACGCCGCCGCGATCTGTGCCGGCACCGCGAAACCGTGCTGCACCAGCAGGTTCAGCAGCACCGTGAACATATTCCGGCTGCCGCGCCGGCCGAAGCCCGCGCGGTAGCGCGTCAGCAGCTGGCCCACGCTGCGTTCCAGCGCGCGTTCGTTCAGTTCCTCCGGGCGGTCCAGCAGCTCGATCAGCGCGTCCGTGGCGGACACGCTGTCATCCTTCTCGACCGCGTACAGCAGCGTGCCGAGCGATTGCCGCGTGGACGGATCCAGCCGCCCCACGGAACCGAAGTCCAAAAAGCCGATGCCGCCGTCGTCCCTGAGGAAAATGTTGCCCGGATGCAGGTCCGCGTGGAAGACGCCCGAATCAACGATCTGGCTCAGCGTGGCCGAAAGCAGCTTGCCGGCGACCTGGTGGCGCTGTTCGCCGGACATGTCCGCCAGCACCTGCTGGGCATGCGAAATCGGCCGCCCGGCCAGCTTGTCCATCACCAGCAGCCGGCTGCCCGAGAACTCCTCGTACACGTGGGGGACGCTGACATCCTCGATGCCGGATTCCGCCAGCGACGCGTCGACGCTGCGCATGTTCTCCAGCTCCACCCGGTAGTTGAGCTCCTCATGCAGCGACGCAGCGAAGCCCTCCGCGAGTCCCTTGATCCCGATCGTGCGGGCCCACGGCGCCGTGCGGTCCAGCCAGCGCGCCATCCGCAGCACGATGTCGACATCCCGGCGGACCTGGCGCAGGGCCAGCGGCCGCTGCACCTTCAGCACCACCGACTGGCCCGAGAGCAGGCTTCCCTCATGCACCTGCGCCACCGACGTCGAGGCCAGCGGCTGCGGGTTGACCCAGGCGAACACCTCGTTCAGCTCCCGGCCCAGGTAGGTGCGGATGGCCGGCTCGATGGCGGACCACGGCTCCGGCTCGGCATGGGTCTGCAGCTTGGACAGCTCGCGGATGTACGGCTCCGGAAGCAGATCCCGCCGGGTGGAGAGCATCTGGCCGAGCTTGACGAACGTAACGCCGGCTTCGTTGAGCGCCAGCCGCAGGTGCAGCGCGGTCTCTTCCTCGTTCTCGTGCCGCGCATTGCGGTTCAGGCCGCGCAGCTGGGAACCGAGTCCGTGCCGGAACGCGATGCCCACCACCTGCGCGTAGCGCCGGGCCCGCTGCCGGCGCGCCCGCCAACCCCGGAAGAAGCTGGCGATCTTGGGCAGCGAACCGGTGGGGAACGCGACCTCCAGTGCCACCAGCACGGCGACTCCGATGGCAAACACCCAGGCCACCGCCAGGACCAGGAACATGAGTACGACGGCGGTGGGTACCTTGAGTGCCGATCCGCCGACTCCGCCCAAATCGGCTGTCATGGCCAGGTACTGGGCCATGGCACCGAACGAGAGGATCATCAGGATGCCGACCACGATGGAACGCGGCCAACCGACGGGAACCCCGAGCACACGCCGGGCAATGACGGCGGACAGCCAGGCCAGGACCAGGACGAAGAGCGTCAGGGCGAGCACGAGCGCGCCATTGCCGAGGCCGGCCAGCCCGCTGCCCACAGCCTGCAGATCCATTAGTCCCCCTTGCCCGCGGGCAGCTTCACGTTGACCAGGCCTGCCCAGATTGCTTCGCTACCGGATCGTTCCGCTACCAGATCCTCAGCTGCTAACCCAGATACCGAGCCTCGACCGGCTCTTCCACGGCCACAGCCTCCGGGCCGTCCCCGGCCTTGGCAGTTACGCGGTAGGCCATCTTGCCGGGAACCTCGGTGACCGCCTCCACAAGTTCGGTGCCCCGGTAAACCAGCCCCACGCCGTCGTCCGTGCAGTGCGTTTCACCCAAGGTGCCGGACGCGACCAGCTGGTGGACCAGGGGACGCCGCTGCGGCTCGGAATCGTAGTGCACCCCGTTGTCGTAGGGCAGCAGGGCGAGGCCGTTGGTCACCGCGCGCAGCTCCGGCCCGTAGGAATCCGTGGTCCCGCCGCGGAACCAGCAGATGGAACCTGCCGAAACGCCGGCGAGCACCACTCCGGCCTCCCACACGCGGCGGAACACCGCGTCCAGCTCGTGCACGCGCCACACGGCCAGCAGGTTCGCCACCGATCCACCGTTCACCCACACCACATCCTGCGCCAGCAGATGCTCTTCCATGTTGTCGATGTTCGGCATCGTAAACAGGTTCAGGTGCGACAGGTCGAACCCGGCCACCCGCGCGGCCTCGTCCAGCTCGGCGGCATACCAGCGCTGGTCGCCGTTGGCCGTACCGACGTGGGTAATGCGCGGCGCCCGCCCGGAAGTCCCGGCGAGCTCTACCGCATGGTGGACCAGCTGGTTGAACTCAAGCCGGGTGCGCGCGCCGGCCTTGTAACCGCCGGAAGTGGCCAGGATCGTGGGTTGGGCAGCAGCCATCGGTACCTCTGTTTCGATAAGGTGCAGGGCGTGCTCCCACTATAGGCTGGACATGGCGGCAGATTGTCAGCCGATTCTGTGATTGTTGCGCAAGGAGTTCCCATGACGAACATCGAGAACGTGGATGTGGAAAGCATCGGCGCCGACGCCACCATGCTGGACGTCCGCGAAGACTACGAGTGGGAAGCCGGCCATATCGACGGCGCCCTGCACATTCCCATGAACGACTTGCCCGAGCGGCTTGAGGAACTGGATCCGGACGAGGACGTCTTTGTCATCTGCCGCAGCGGCGGACGCTCCTTCCGCGTAGCACAGTGGCTAGTGGCCAACGGCTACTCCGCCATGAATGTCTCCGGCGGCATGGGTGCCTGGCTGGAAGCAGGCAAGCCAATGGTTTCAGAGAACGGGCAGGAGCCCACGGTCAAGTAATGCGGCCGACCTACGCCTACCTCGGTCCCGAAGGCACCTTCACCGAGGCGGCGCTGCTCCAAGTGCCCGAGGCGGCCGACGCCGAACGCATCCCCGCTGCCAGCGTCAGCTCCGCCTTGGAATTGGTCCGCACCGGCCAGGTCCGGGCCGCCATGGTGCCCATCGAGAATTCGGTGGAAGGCGGCGTCAGTGCCACCCTGGACTCCATCGCCACCGGTGATCCCCTCATGATCATCGGCGAACAGTTGGTTCCCATCAGGTTTGTGCTGGCGGCGCGGCACGGTCTGGAACTCGGCGACCTCAAGAGGGTCTCCACGCACGGTCACGCCTGGGCTCAGTGCCGTGGCTGGAGCAGCGCCAACATTCCGTTGACCGAATATATCCCCGCTGCTTCCACCGCGGCCGCCGCTGCGGGCCTGCTGGACGACAGCTGCAGCTACGACGCCGCCATTTGTGCTCCGCTGGCAGCCGAACAGCTGGGGCTCGACGTGCTGGCCGACAACATCGGGGATGTTGAAGACGCCGTCACCCGTTTCATCCTCGTCAGCCGGCCCGGCGCCCTTCCGGAAGCCACCGGTTCTGACAAGACGACCCTGGTCGTGCCGCTGCCCGACGACCACCCCGGCGCCCTGATGGGCATCCTGGAGCAATTTGCCACCCGGGGCGTGAATCTGAGCCGAATCGAATCCAGGCCGACCGGCCAGTTCCTCGGCGACTACTTCTTCAGCATCGACGCCGACGGCCACCTCACCGACGAACGCATCGCCGACGCCATCCGCGGCCTTCACCGCATCAGCCCCGGGCTGCGGTTCCTCGGCTCCTACCCCCGCGCTGACCAGCGCAGCTATGGAGTGCCTGAGCATCACCAAGACAAAGCATTCCGCGACGCGCATGAATGGGTGCGGGGCATTCTCGACCGCGAGTAGCGCGGCGGGCGCAGCCTGCCACGCCGGCTGCGCCAGCCCCAGCTTCCCCAGCCCCAGCTTCGCCAGCCCCAGC
>NZ_ANPE02000225.1 GCF_000328305.2 Arthrobacter crystallopoietes BAB-32
AAAGGGGCCTCAGCTGAACAATGGATGGGCCGGGTCGGTGGTCCCGCCTGCCGGAGCGTCCGCCGGGGCCGCCTACTCCTCGTACTCCTCGGCGGCGCCGTGGGGATACTCGTCATCCTCGTCCGGATTCACGGCCAGTGACTGCTCGAACAGGTCCGCTTCATTTGCCTCGGGCGCCGCCGGAGGGGGAGTCAGGACGTCCTCGTCCTCCTCGGGTACCGTCGGCATCTGCTGCCACTGGAGGTCCGCTTCCTCCGCCTCGGGCGAATAAGGCTCATTGCTGGTCATGGTGCCCCTCCCTTTCCCTGCAGTAGTGTTTCCTCTGGCCCTTTCAGTTCTAGCCGCTGGAGTCCGTTACCGCTAGCCGCCTGCCACGGACTGGATGATCAGCAGTTCCTGCCCGGGCCGGACCTTGGTGCCGGTCCCGTCCAGCCCGCGGATGTCATCGCCGTCCACGTACAGGTTCACATAGCGGCGGATCTCGCCGAGCTCGTTGCGCACCCGCCGGTCGAAGACCGGGTAGTCCGCCGCGAGCCGGTCGAGCACGCCGGCCACGGTCCCAGCCCCGTCAACGGGCACGCTCAGCTCGCGCCGGTCGCCCATCACCTTCGCCAGCAGGGAAGGTACGACGACGGTGACCGCCTGTGCTTCATCCTGCGGCATCGTGTGCCCCATCGAGGGCGGCCGCCCGGACGCAGAGCACGTCGGGCAAATGCGAGGCCACCTCCACAAACACGTTGCCTTCGTCGGCGCTGGCGTAGACGCTCCCGCCGCGGGTGCCGAAGTAGACGCCCGCCGGCTCGGCCGTATCCACCGCGGCGGCATCCCGCAGCACCGCATTGAACTCCCTGTCCGGCAAACCGGTGGACAACCGCGTCCAGGAGGCACCGCCGTCGTTAGTGCGATGCACCGCAAGGTGGCCCTCCGGCGGAATGCGCTCGCCGTCCGCCTTGATCGGGACCACCCAGGCCGTCCCGGACGTGCGCGGGTGGGTGAGCATGACGAAGCCGAAGTCCGTGGGCAGCCCGTCCGCGATCGACACCCAGTTGTCCGCATTGTCGTCCGAGCGGTAGACCCCGTGGTGGTTCTGTGCGAACAGGGTGTCCGGCTTGCCCGGGTCGCGGGCGATCTTGTGCACGCACTGGCCGACTTCGGGGTTGGGGTCCGGCATGAAGTACGCCGAAATGCCGTGGTTGCGCGCGGTCCAGCTCTGCCCGCCGTCCGTGCTCCGGTAGACGCCGCCGGTGCTCATCGCCACGTGGACGGTGTCCGGATCCGCGGGGCTGGGGAGGACCGAGTGTGCGGCCGCACCGCCGTAGCCGGCGCCCCACTGCTCCTTGTCCGGGTGGTTCCACAGGCTGCGGTTCAGCTCGAAGTGCTCGCCGCCGTCGGTGGATTTCCACACCGAGATCGGTTCGCAGCCGGCCCACACCACGCCGGGCCGGTCCTCGGCGTCCGGGTACAGCTGCCAGATCCGTTCCAGCGCGGCGCCGTCCTCCTCCGCGAAGCGGATCGCGCCGTTCTCCGGCTCCTGCCACGTCTGCCCGAGGTCGTCCGAGTGGAAGACGGTGGGCCCCAATGCTCGGAGCGGGCGCCGATCAGCAGCCTGGTCCGCCCGCCGCGCTGGTCGATCCCGATGCTCGGGACCTCGTTCATCAGGAAGTGCGGCTCGGACAGGGTCCAATTGGTGCGGTCCCGGCTGGTGGCCAGCCAGAGGCCCTTCTTCGTTCCGATCGCGAGGACAGTGGTTGCGCCATTGACCATGGTCACTATTCGACCACCGGCACCGCGGGCCCGCAACGGTTTTGCGGCGAACGGTCCGAGCTGCCCCGGAAGATGCGCGAGAATGGGGGAGCCCGATCCGGATCCCTAAGGAGCCTCCAGCCAGATGCCGTCCGCCGAAGCGCAGCAGTCCCGACTCTGGCTCTGGATCCTGATCGCGGCGGGGGTGCTGACCCAGACGGCGCTCAACCTGGCCCGCCCCGTGATTTCCTACAAAATCCTCGCGCTCGGCGGCGATGCAGCGGCGATCGGCATTGTCACCGCCCTCTACGCCACGCTCCCGGTGGTGGCGGCGCTCTGGCTGGGCCGGGTGTCGGACCGTGTGGCCTCGCTGCGCGGCATGGTGGTGACGGGTGCGGTCCTGCTGGCAGTGGCCTCAGTGCTGCTGGTGCTGGCGCCCGGGATCGCCCTGATCGGCGCGGCCAGCGCGGTGCTCGGCCTGGGCCACCTGGTCTTCACCATCGCCGGACAGTCCGCCATTGCCCGCTATGCCCCGCTGGACAAGATGGACAGCGGCTTCGGCTGGTTCACTGCTGCGTATGCGGGCGGCCAGTTGATCGGCCCGCTGGTCGCCGGCCTGCTGCTGGGCAGCGGCATGGAGACCGCCGGCGCGCAGCGGATGGCCGCCATCGACCTCTCGCTCTATCTGTCGGCGGGCATCGCCCTGGCGGCCGCCCCGCTGATGCTCGCCTACGCCCCCGGACGGCCGCGGCATTCCGGCAGAGCGGCTGCAGGTGCGGCCGCTGGCAAGGGCATAAAGAACGACGACGGCGGCGCGCTGGCGGCCAAGCCGGATTCGGTGCTGTCCATCCTGCGCCAGCCCGGCGTCACCTGGAACATGCTGGCGGCGCTGGCGCTCCTGTCCATGCTGGACATCCTGGTCGCGTTCCTGCCGCTGCTGGCCGAGGAGCAGGGCGTCGCCCCGGTGGTCGTCGGCGCGCTGCTGGCCATCCGGGCCCTGGCAACCATCTTCTCGCGGGTCATCCTGCACCGCCTGCTGGGCCGCTGGACCCGCTACCAGCTGCTCGTGGCCAGCCTGGCCGGAGCCGGCGCCGTCATCGCCGCTGCGCCGTTCTTCCTGGGCAACCTGTGGCTCGCCGGAGCCAGCCTCTTCATCGGCGGCTTCTTCCTCGGACTGGGCCAGCCGCTGACCATGACGCTGATCAGCCAAGCCGTCCGGCCCGAGTCCCGCGGCGCCGCACTCGCCCTGCGGCTGCTCGGCAACCGGGTGGGCCAGGTAGTGCTGCCGCTCGCCGCCGGGCTGGTGGCCGCGCCGCTCGGTCCGGCCGGCGCCATCTGGTTCTCCTGCGCCGTCCTCGGCGTCACCGGGGCCGCCCGCTGGCTCCCCGGCGCCACCAAAGAGTAAGGGAGCGCCGGATCAGGCCAGCTTGGCACCCATGAGCTTGGCCAGGTCCACCAGGCGGTTGGAGTAGCCCCACTCGTTGTCGTACCAGGCGACGACCTTGACCTGGTTGCCGATGACCTTGGTCAGCCCGGAATCGAAGATGGACGAGGCCGGGTCCGTGACGATGTCGGAGGAGACCAGCGGGTCCTCGGAGTAAGTCAGGATGCCCGCCCACTTCGGGTCGGCGGCGGCTGCCCGGTAGGCGGCATTGACTTCCTCGGCCGTTACGTCGCGGCTGACGGTCACGGTGAGGTCGGTGGCCGAGCCCGTCGGGACGGGCACGCGCATGGCGAAGCCGTCCAGCTTGCCGTCCAGCTCGGGCAGCACGCGGCCGATGGCCTTGGCCGCACCGGTGGAGGTCGGCACCACGTTGACGGCGGCGGCGCGGGCCCGGCGGAGGTCGCGGTGCGGGCCGTCCTGCAGGTTCTGGTCGGCGGTGTAGGCGTGGATGGTGGTCATCAGGCCGTGCTCGATCCCGAACTCGTCGTTCAGCACCTTGGCCAGCGGAGCCAGACAGTTCGTCGTGCAGGAGGCGTTGGAGACGATGTTGTGCTTGGCGTCGTCGTACTCCCCGTCGTTGACCCCCATGACCACGGTGAGGTCGTCGCCCTTGGCGGGAGCCGAAATCAGGACCTTGCGGGCGCCGGCAACGATGTGCTTCTCGGCGTCGGCCGCGTCGGTGAACAGGCCGGTGGACTCGATGACGATGTCCACGCCGAGGTCCTTCCACGGCAGGTTGCCCGGGTCCCGCTCGGCCAGCACCTTGATGGTCCGGCCGTCCACCAGGAGGTTGCCGTCCTGCACCGTGACGTCGGCGGCGAGCCGGCCGGTGACCGAGTCGTACTTCAGCAGGTGGGCCAGCGTTTCCGGGCTGCTCAGGTCGTTGACGGCCACGATTTCCAGGTCCGCCTCCTGCTGCAGCAGCGCGCGGAAGAAGTTGCGGCCGATGCGGCCGAATCCATTGATGCCGATCCGGGTAACCATGGGAACTCCTTTTATTTAGTGTCTAAATTTATGTTCCATTACTATTATTCGGAACCGGACCTGCCAACGTCAAGAGGGAGCTCGTGAGCATCACCGCCAACACGCCCCAGGTGCTGCGCCGCACCAATTTGAAGGCCGTCCTGGATGTCATGCGCGGCGGCGGAACCTGCACCGGCTCCGACCTCATGGAGCGCACCGGACTCACCCGGGCCACCGTCATTGCAGTGTGCGATGACCTGGTCCGGCGGGGCTGGGTGCGCGAGCTGGTGGCCGAGCGGAACGGGGCAGCCCAGAAGGGCCGGCCCGCGCGCAGGTTCGCCTTCAACGAGGAGGCCGGCTGCGTGCTCGGACTGGACCTCGGCGTCGCCACGGTCACCGCACAGGTGGCGGACTTGAACGGCAACGTGCTCGGCCGGGCAGCCCAGCGGATTCCCGGGAAGGCGCTGGAAGCCACCGCCGCCGTCCGGCTAGAGACCATCACCTCAACCGTTGACCGGGCCCTGCAGGAAGCGGGATTACCCACGACGGCGGTGCTCGCCGTGGGGATCGGCGTCGCGACCGTCGTGGACCGGCATGGCAACATTGCGGGCGGGCATCAGCTGTCCGCGATGTTCGACCTGGGGCTGCAGACCGAGGTGTGGCGGGACCGTGCGTGGCCGGTGCTGCTGGAGAACGACGCCAACCTTGCCGCCCTGGCCGAGCGGTGGCGCGGCATCGCCCAGGGCACCGACGACCTGGCCGTCATGCTGACCGGCGAACGGCTGGGCGCCGGTCTCATCGAATCCGGACGGCTGCTGCACGGCCGCAACGGCGGCGCCGGCGAGGTGGGCACGCTGCAGCTGGTCGCCGGCGTTGGCAGCCGGGACGGCATCGCCCGCCTTGCCCGCCAATGGGGAACCCAGGCGCTCGCCGAAGGCCGGCAGACCCTGATCCGCGAGCTGGTGGGCCCGGAAACCAACCGCGTGTCCGCCCGGTTCGTCTTTGAGGCCGCGGCCCGGGAGGACGCTGTGGCGCTGGAGATCCTGGACCGCATTGCCCGGCGGATGGCGCGGGTGATTGCAGTGCTCGGCACGTTCCTCGATCCCGAGCTCGTGGTGATCGCCGGAGCCGTGGCCAAGTCCGCCGTGGCCCTGCTGCCCACGATCAACCAGGAGCTGCCGGCCCTCACCGACACCCCGCCGCGCGTGGAGGTTTCGCAGCTCGGGGATGGCATCGTTGCCACCGGAGCCGTCCGGCTGGCGCTCGACTACGTCGAAGAGAACATGGTGTCGCTGACGCCGCTGGGACAACCGGCCGTCACCTGATAGCGCAGCGGATGGGGCGTTTCCCCTAGAAGCCAGCAGGGCCCTGTGCTAGACCGGGAGGCGTCGGGACAGTCCCCGCCGGTTCCGCACCGGCCTTCGGAAGGAGCACTGCACATTGCACACAAAATCGGTTACTTCGTCGGCAGCCTCGCCTCGAACTCCATCAACCGCACGCTGTCCAAGGCGCTGATCAAGCTGGCATCCGACCAGCTCGAATTCACCGAGATCCCCATCCGCGACCTGCCCCTCTACAGCCAGGACTACGACGCGGACTTTCCCGCCCCGGCCCGCGCCCTGAAGGACGCCATCGGCGCCTCGGACGGCATCCTGTTCGTCTCGCCGGAATACAACCGTTCCATTCCCGGCGCGCTGAAGAACGCCATCGATTGGGGCTCCCGGCCGTGGGGCACTAACTCGTTCGCCCGCAAGCCCACCGGCATCATCGGGGCCTCCCCGGGCGGCATTGGCACGGCCGTGATGCAGTCCTCCATGCGCGGCGTGCTCAGCTTCCTCGACGCCCCGCAGCTCAACGCCCCGGAGGCCTACGTGAAGTTTGATCCGGAAGCGTTCGGCGAGGACGGCGAGGTCCGCAACGAGGGCACGCGGGAATTCCTCCGGCACTACATGGACGAGTACTGCGCCTTCGTCCAGCGTGTTCTGGCCGCCAACGCCCCGGGGCACATCGGCGACCAGCACCCGGACTCCTCGAAATAGGAGCCCGTACGCCCGCCCCTTTTGCTAGCGTTCGCCGCGCCGCCGGCGGGCGGGAGCGGAAGGCCGCCGTCCGCCGAAACGGGCAAGGAGAGGACTAGCTGTATTACCCACGGAGGTTAGGTAATTCCGGCGTGGGTAGGTGACGTGAAGAAGACCTCCGGGTGAGGTGGAGCTTCTAAGGTTCCATGACTCACCGGAGGTCTTCCATGTCCCACCCTAACGCGATTCTTGCGCCCAAGGGCCGCCTGCAATTAGCGGAATGCACCGTCCAAGACGGCTGGACATTACAGCGGGCGGCCGAACGCTTCCAGGTCTCGTGACCACGGCCGCACGCTGGGCGGCCCGCTACCGAGAACACGGCCAGGCCGGCATGAACGACCGCTCCAGCAGACCGCGCCGGTCGCCGAATCGGACCCCGCTGAAGCGCGAACGCCGGATTATCGCGATGCGGGTGAACCGGCGGTGGGGACCGGACCGCATCGGCTACCGGCTCGGCCTTCACCCCTCCACAGTCCACCGGGTGCTCTCCCGCTACGGGCTGGCCAGGCTCAGCTGGCTGGACCGTGCCACAGGACGCAACATCCGCCGCTACGAACACGACGCCCCCGGCGAGCTGGTCCACGTCGACATCAAGAAGCAGGGACGCATCCCCGACGGCGGCGGACACAAGGTCCTGGGCAGAGCCGCCGGGAAACGGAACAAGACCGGCAGCGAGGCCAACCGCCGGCCGGGCTACATGTTCCTGCACAACGCCGTCGATGACCATTCCCGGCTCGCCTACACCGAGATCCTGGCCGACGAGAAAAAAGAGACGGCCGCCGGATTCTGGGAAAGGGCCAACGCCTACTTCGAATCCGTGGGCATCACGGTCAAACGGGTGCTGACCGACAACGGCTCCTGCTACCGCTCCCACGCCTTCAAAGACGCACTGGGGCCCGGCATCAAGCACAAACGCACCCGCCCGTACCGGCCGCAAACCAACGGCAAAGTCGAACGCTACAACCGCACCATGCTCGAAGAATGGGCCTACGCCAAAACCTACGCCTCAGAAACCGAGCGCGTCGCCGCGTTCCCCGCCTGGCTCCACCACTACAATCAACACCGAGGCCACACCTCACTCAAAGGTCAACCACCAGCCAGCCGCATACCCAACCTCTCAGGGGAATACAACTAGGGCTGTCGAGACCTACTGGGAAGACGGCGTGTGGAAGAGCCGCCACCGCGGCGCCGACTCGCACTTTGCGTACGGCGGCTCCCGTGACCAAGCCCTAATTCTGGGCCAGGCAGCAGCGCGCAATCACGATGCAGAGCACGTGATCATCGAACCCGGCGACATCGCTGAGCACGGGGACTCTCTTCAACTAATGAAATAGCGGCGGACGCGTCGGCCGCGATCAGCCCACGGACTCCACGCACTGCCGGTCAGGGAGGAAACCTTCCTGACCGGCATCGAGCCCCTCGTTGTCGCAGTCTCCACCCCGACACCCGCTAAGGCCGGACAGTCCTTCCGGCACGCCCTGCCATAGTTGCGTGCCCCGTCCGGAACTCGACCCAGCCGACGTCCGTCCCCCAGACCTGCCTGCCCTGCAGTGAAAGAACTTCCTCTAACAAGCAGTCCATGCATTCCCGGCCGGCCATACGGGGAGCTCCTTCAGGGATCTCCCAGCCAACGGGGCGGTGGTCAAGACCAGCAAGCCGGAAGGACATGAGCTGTCCATGTGTGGTGCTGGAGCGCCAGCCGCCGTTGTGGCGTCTCGACAAACCCCTCCTGTAACGGTCCCTCCAGTCGAGGCAGCTCAGCTGCGCCGCCGTCGTCATATGCGCCGTTATCGGATTCGTTTTGAGGGAGCTGTCTAGAGTTCCGAATAATCGGAGCGCGGGTGGTCAGTGGATTACCAGGTTGATGATGGTACCGGATCGCAAGGCCGTGGCGACCATCAGTTATGCAGTCTACCGTTTGCTGAGGTCGACTCCCCGTCCTTCGCGCAGCGAGAGCACTGTGGCGGCGCCGACGAGCAATAGGGCGATCGTGTACAGTGCGAAAGCGGTCGGCCCGGCGTCGCCGAACCAGACGCCGAATCCGGCTTGCAGGTAGGCCGCGGTGCCGCCGAACGCCGCCACGCAGAGCGCGTACGGGATGGCCACACCGATGGTGCGGACTGCGGTGGGGAAGAGCTCCGCATACACCGCCGGCATGATCGAGGCGGATCCGGCGATGAAGACCAGCATGGCAGACATAGCCAGACCCAGCTGCACGGCCGAGTCCCGGACGAACCAGATGGCGGGGAAGAAGAGTAGCGCGCTGCCAATGCCGCTGATGAGCAGGACCGGTTTGCGGCCGATCCGGTCCGAGAGCCGGCCCCAGAGCGGCAGGGCCACGATGAACACCAGGTTGGCGGCCACACCGGCCCAGAGCGCCTCCGCCGCGTCGACCTTCAGCACGTTGATCGCGTAGGCCGGGGTGGAGACGCCCCAAACGTAATAGGCGACGGTCAGCCCGACCGTGAGGCCGATGACCTGCAGGGCCTGACGCCAGTGCCGGGCCAGATCGGCGAACAGGCCGCCGCGGGCCGTGGCGGGATGGCCGGAGACGACGGCATCGTGGGCGGCCGCCTCGGATGTGAAGAGTTCGGACTCTTCCATCCGGGAGCGCATGACCAGGGCGACCAGCCCGAAGACCGCGCCGAGGAGGAAGGGGATGCGCCAGCCGTAGGCGGCCATGGCGGATTCCGGCATGACGCTGGAGAGGACCGCGCCCAGCAGGGTGCCGAACATGATGCCGGCCGTACCCGAGGCGTAGATCAGCGATGCCCAGTAGCCGCGGCGGGACGCGGGAGCCATTTCCGACAGGTAAGTCTGGGCGCTCGGCAGCTCGCCGCCGTGCGCGAGGCCCTGGATGAGCCGTGCGATGAGCAGCATGAGCGACGCGCCCGCGCCGATCGAGTCGTAGGTGGGGGTAAGGCCGATCGCCAGAGAGCCGAGCGAGGCCAGGCCGACGCAGAGCGTCAGCGATGCCTTCCGGCCGACCTTGTCGCCGATCCAGCCGAAGATGAAACCGCCGAGCGGTCGGGCCACGAAGCCGACGGCGAAGATCGCGAGCGTGGCGAGGAAGGCGCTGGAGGGGTCCTGTTTGCTGAACAGCTGGGAAGCGATGAAGGAAGCGAAGGTGGCATAGATGGCCCAGTCATACCATTCGACGGCGTTGCCGGCACCGGTGCCGATCAGCGTCTTGATGATTTTCGACCGGGGCGGGCGGATCTCGGGGACGGACGCGTCGGCCTGCTTGGCGATGTGGGGGCGGGGGAAAGGCATCAAAATCTCCTGGGAAGGGGGAGCGGCTGAGGGGAAGTCGTGGTCAGGCGGACGCGAGTCGTTCGAGCGCCAGTCGCGCGTAAAGCGCGGTGCCGTCGGCCAGCACGGCGTCGTCGAAGACGGCGAACGGCGAGTGGTTGTAGGCGGCCTCGGTCGAGTCGGTGCCTTCCGGCACGGCGGAGAGGAACAGGAACGCCCCCGGCACCTCGGCCAGGACGCGGGAGAAGTCCTCCGAGCCGGCCAGCGGATTGGCCAGCTCCCGGTAGCGCTGGGGGCCGAAAAGCTCGTCGACGGCGTGCCGCGCGAAAGCGGACTCGGATCCGTCGTTGAGGGTCAGCGGATACTCTTCGATGTAGTCGACCGTGGCCTCCAGTCCGTGGCCTTCGGCGATGGCGCCCAGCAGCCGCGGGATCGAGGCTTTCAGCCGAGCCTTGGCCTGTGCGGAGAAGGAACGGATGGTCGCTTCGAAGCGGGCCGTGTCGGGGATGACATTGCGCTTGGTGCCCGCCTGTAGCATGCCGACGGAAATCACGACCGGGTCGAACACATCGAATTGCCGGGTGACCATGGACTGCAGCGCCATGACCATTTCCGCGGCGACCGTGACCGGGTCCTTGGCAGCGAAGGGCGCCGAACCGTGTCCGCCTGCCCCGTGTACGGTCACGACCAGCCCGTCCGAAGAGCTCATCACGGCGCCCGGTCGGGAGAGGAACGCCCCGCTCTCGCCGAGCGCGCTCATGACGTGCAGCGCGTAGGCGGCATCCGGTCGGGTCCCGGCGGCGTCGAGGACGCCTTCGCGGATCATGACCCCGGCTCCATCGAAGCCTTCTTCGCCGGGCTGGAACATCAGGACCACGTCGCCGCGCAGCTGGTCCCGCCGGGACGAGAGCAGGGTCGCCGCACCGACAAGCATCGCCGTGTGCAGGTCGTGGCCGCACCCGTGCATGGCCCCCGGGATCTCGGAGGCGTACTCAAGGCCCGTCTTCTCCTGTACCGGAAGGGCGTCCATATCACCGCGCAGCAACACTACCGGGCGCTGCGTTCCGCTGGCTGGTGTTCCCGCCGTTCCTCGCAGCACTGCCGTGACGGAGGTGGTGTCCGTGCCCGTGGAGATCTCGTAGCCCAGACCGTCGAGGGCCGTCAGTACCTTCTCCTGGGTGCGTGGAAGATTCAAGCCGATCTCCGGCTCGCGGTGCAGGCGGTGGCGCAGGTCGGTGATATCGCCGGCCAGGGCCGCGGCGTCTTCACGCAGGGCGATAGTCAGGTCGGCGGAGGAAGCGGGCAAAGCCAAAACGGCCCCTTTCGCTGGAAAACAGATCCCTTGAGTGTGACGTGCCCTCGCTCACTTGGTCCCATTAAACTGAGAAAATTGCATTATGCGACCACTAAACCGAAGGATCATGCATGGAGCTGCCCGCAGAGGACCTCGAACTGATCCATGCCCTCCAACTCGCTCCCCGGGCCACCTGGGCCCAGCTCGGCTCGGTGCTGGGCCGGCACCCCGCCACCCTGGCCGCCCGGTGGGAGCGGCTGCGCTCGGACGGCCAGGCCTGGGTCACCTGCCATATCGGAACCGCCGAAGGCCAGGGGTGCGTCACCTTCGTCGGCATCCAATGCCGCCCCGGGCATCGGACGAAGGTACTGGAACGCTTATGCGCAGTCCCCGAGATCGGAACCATCGAGGAAGCGGCCCGGGCGTGGGATTTGCGTCTGACCGTCCTGACGCGCAGTTGGGAGCAGGTGGCCAGGGACGTGCTGCCCCTGGTGCGCACCGATCCGGACATTCTGCGCAGCCAGGTGACGCTGGCGACCAGGCTTTACTCTGCCGGGAACAACTGGCGCCTGGATGTCCTGTCCCCCGAGCAGCAGCGCCGCATTGCTGCCTTGCATCCCGGCGTGGTGCGCCCTCCCGGGGCCACACCTCCGACACTGCCCCAGCTGATGACCGTGCTGGCCGGGAACGGGCGGGCCTCGGCAACCGAGATCGCAGCTGCAACCGGTACCCATGCGACGACGGTGGCCCGGCATCTGCGCCAGGCCCTGGAGACCGGCCTGGTGGCAATGCGCTGCGAACTCGCCCAGGATTACTCGGGCTACCCGATCGGGTGCCAGTGGTACGTACGCGTTCCGCCCTCGCAACTGGAGGCTGCGGTCAGCTATCTGCAGTCCCACCGAACCCTGCGGCTGTGCGCCGCGACCACAGGAGATGCCAACCTGACGTTCTATCTGTGGCTGCGTACCCCTGGCGCCATCGCCGACGTGGAAACCGGGCTCCAAAAGGCGGCGCTAGGAGTGCAGGTCATCGAGTCCGATGTCGGGGTGCGTACCCACAAGCGCACAGGATGGATGCTGAACGAGGATTCCACCGCCACCGGCGAAGTGGTCGTCGGCACCACTGCCGACTAAAGGTAACTCCACCGGAACGATTCCAGCTTCTGGGTAAAAAACTCAACGTGCAGTGTGCGAACTTCCGTCGGCGTGCCGCGTGGCGGTTCTAGTAAGCCATGGGAATCACTTCGGCGAAGGTGCCGTCCTCGTTCAGCCTCGCCCCGTTGTATTTGAAGGTCCGCAGTACGATACGGCGGTCGTCGATGGACAGGCCGGGGACGGCATCGAGCAGTTGCTGTTCCACTGCCGGGAGGTCCATGGGGTTGTTGAGCCGCACAACGATATGGATGTTATTGACCCCCGTCACAGTCGACATCATGCGCAGCGCGGCGACCTTCTCAAAGAGCGTTCCATTGATTCGGGCGATGTCAGGCAGCGCCATGGTTCCCCACAAGATGGCGCTGATACTGCGACCGGAGCCGCGGCGCGCGACGTCGCACCGGACGTTGATGTACCCCCCGCTGATTACCCACGGCCGGCATCGAAGACACGGTCGCCTCCGGATCGGCCCGCATCCGCCTGCTCGGCGCCCCGGCCGCCGCTACGGCCGAGGCCACCGGTGGCAAGCCCGACGTGGCCATCTACGCCAACAACGTCGTGGCCGCCGGCCGTGTCGAGCTGTTGACCTTCCTGCGCGAACAGGCAGTATCCATCACCGCGCACCGCTTCGGCACCCCCAACCATCTCTCCGACGCGGTTATCTGATTCGACTGGCCGGTTCCATGGAGACATCGATGAACGCGATTCCCAAGGGGAGCGAATGACGACAGATACCCGCATTTCCATGGCCAGTACCCCGGCCGTTGCAGTCCTGGAGCCTTCCAGTCCGCTGGAGGAGGCCAAGGCCCAGCTGGCCGGGGCGGTGGGTGTCCTGGGCTACGGGGAGGGGCTGCACAAGCTGCTGGCCACCCCGCGCCGGGAGCTGACGGTGTGGATCCCGCTGCGCCGGGACGACGGGTCCACCGAGGTGCTCACCGGCTACCGGGTCCAGCACAATTTCTCCCGCGGCCCGGCCAAGGGCGGGCTGCGCTATTCCCCGGCGGTGGACCTGGACGAGGTCCGCGCGCTGGCGATGTGGATGACGTGGAAGTGCTCGCTGCTGGATTTGCCCTACGGCGGGGCCAAGGGCGGGATCACCATCGACCCGCGCGGCTACTCCCAGGCCGAGCTGGAGCGGGTCACCCGGCGCTACACCAGTGAGATCCTGCCGATCATCGGGCCCGAGCACGACATCCCGGCCCCGGACATCGGCACCGACGAGCAGACCATGGCCTGGATGATGGACACCTACTCGGTCAACGTCGGCTTCACCGTCCCGGCGGTGGTCACCGGCAAGCCGGTCTCCGTCGGCGGCTCCCTGGGCCGCGCCTCGGCCACCTCCAAGGGCGTGGTGACCGTGGCGCTGGCCGCCCTGGCCCAC
>NZ_ANPE02000224.1 GCF_000328305.2 Arthrobacter crystallopoietes BAB-32
CTTTGTCGGAGTCATTGCTGTTGCGGAACAGTGGGAATCCATCCGGAAGGCGTTTTCGAGCCAGGACATCCAGTGGAGCGAATCGACTTCAGGTGAACTGAGCAATGCGATCAACGTGGTTACTCCTGAAGACTCCAAGGGCCTGGAATTCGACGCAGTCATAGTGGTAGATCCGCAGGCAATCCTCGATATGCATCATGGCGATCGAATGCTGTACATCGCGTTGACGCGAACAACGACTCGACTAGACATCGTCTACCCTGACGGTCATCTCCCTCGGTTGCTCGGTGGAGCACCTGCTGCCGATGACGAAGAATCGGAGACACCTGACCTTCTTGGAGATGAGGAGGCTCAGGACAAAGAATCGGCCGATGAAGAAGCGACGCCTGTCAAGCAAGCGGAAGGTGACGGGCTTCCCACGAGACTCCGGGAGAAGCTGAACCAGAAGGGTAGAGAGCGAATTGTCGTGAAACTGGAACCTCTGGAACAGAAAATTGCTGAAGGCGCTGCGCAGCTCCTGGCTGAACAAATTCTGTCCAGTGTGCAACCGAAGCTTTTCGATGCCGTTATCGCAGAGTTGGAGCGCATCATGCACGATCAGAAGCACTAGACTGCGCCGGCAGCCACTATAGACAGGTGTACGCATGACGACTATGACCAGCATGGTAGATGGGCTGTCGTTCAGCCAAAGATTCATCAGACCCCAATCCTGGTGGATCCTTACTGAGCTCTGCCGGAGACATCCCGAGTTTCGAATCGTGGAAACGCATCCGGGCGATGGGCATTACGATTGCCTCGGCTTATATGATGACCGGAGCAAAGTGACTGCCCTAAACCTCAATCGGGGCGGCAGCCTTCATATACACCGTGGCGTGAATCCCGGAAGTTTTGGATGGGCGACGGCTTTTTCTGGAGATTCATTCGAGTTCATTGAAAATCTTGAAAGTCGGATGGGGTTAAATGCACCAAGTGCAACCTCGCCAACAACTGCTCGCTTGCTGTGCTACCGCGTCATAACGAGTGTCCTCCTCCAAAGTCTGAACGCCCGGAAACCTTGGGATGCTCAATGTCTTGAAGAAGTGTTTTGGGGTGACGACGGAAAGGAGAAGTTAGTAGCAGAGTTTCCCGGAATCGATGCGCATTGTATGAGAAGCGAATCATCCTATCTTGACGGACCTATTTCCAAGCATTGGGTATTGAGACGAAAAGGCGTACAGCCCGAGCTGGTCTTGAACGATGATGGCATGCTTTACCAGCGCAATAAACGATCCGTCGACCTGTACAAAGTCTTTAAAGTCAGTGGAAGGAGCATTAGCTCTGCGATCGGGGCCAGCTTAGGAGAAGTCCTCAAATAACTGCCCAAAAGCAAGAAGATTCCAAGCCATAATGACTAGAGTGATCACGCCGGGATGACAAGATCCCTTAATCTCATTTCAGATGCCTACGGTGGAATACCGTCGGTGTTTGGTCGGAATGAATAGGAATCTCGCATCGGAGGGAGCATTAGGAATGGCTGGGGGAATGCAGGCCATTGGTAAACAGTGGTGGAGCGGCGATCCGACGCAGCGCTATTGGATGGAGCTTGTAAACGTCGATTCGTGGGGGAGTGAGCTGGTTGCTCCAGACGAGCCTAGGCACGCTTTGATGTACGACGTCGCTGTTGGCGATGTTGTGTATCACTGGGTTGGCAAGAACAACCCGCAGCGTCGGCCCTCAGGTATGTACGGCGTTTCGGTGGTTGCAGGCAACTTGCAGCGCGATGCAGGAGAATGGCTTGGGCAGCCTGCCAATACCATTGAGTTGACAGGTTACACGGCATTCGACCCGCCTCTCCTGCTCGGGGCTCTACGCTCGTACCAGCAGCAAATCTTCGACCTTATCGAGGGGTTGCATGAACGTGAGCGCCAGCAAACGCTGCACTTCCCTTTCCAAAAGCATCCCACAGCGGGATTGAAACCGAATCAGCGATATCTAAGTAAGCTCCCCGCCGAACTTTTGGACATTGTCTCGGAACTGCGACCGGATAGCGATTGGGGTGGGCTTGAGAACCCAGTCATTACTCCGCCTATAGATCCAGCTATTCCTGAATTCCGCCGTCGATACAGCGGTATTTGCATGGACCCAGTACTGCGTAAGTCGATTGAAGTGGCAGCGGTGGATCAGGCTACTGCCCACTACCTCGCGCAGGGCTACGAGGTCCAGGACGTCGGATTGACGCACTCATACGACCTGCTCGTTACCCGGGGTGATGAGGTTCGGCACGTCGAGGTGAAGGGGTCTCAAGGGGCGATCTTCAAGATTCAGCTCACGCGGAATGAAGTGTTGCATGCCGACGTGGTTGACAACACGGACTTGGTACTCGTTAGCGAGATCCAGTGGGAGCGTCTGCCTGACGGGTCGATAAAGACCGGAGGAGGGCTGATGGACGTCATTCCCAATTGGACCCCTTCAGTAGAGAATCTCAAGCCCCTGACCTACGAGTACTTCCTTGACTGACTGTTGGTCGGAGGCGACCGTCACCGCCCAATGTCACAGCTAACCCAACCCTACTTCTGGTGCTAGCCACAGGTCGACGAGGTCAAAGGGTACGCAGTTTGTTGAAATGGCATACGTACTCAGCCCTCCGACTCCATTGTTCACGCTCTCGATGAGATTGTTCGACGCCAGCAATGTGTGGAGGGCAAACAGTCGATCTGCCACTGGACGTGGCAGGGTCACACTAGATGACCGCTTCTGGCGCGGGTTTGTGCAGTGGAGGCGCGAAGACTCCCAGAAGGAAAGTCGAAATAAGAGAAGCCGCCGCTTTCGAATCGGAATCGATAGCCGCTTGTTCACAGATCTGACAAGTAGGAGGGGCGGTATCGCACGCCGCCTACTGCTCTTAGTCGGCTGACGACCGGTTGCTGCTGACAGAATGGCCCCATGGCGAGGCCTTTCACTCTGATTCAGCTGCGGTACTTCGCGGTGGTGGCGGAGACGGAGAACATGACGGCGGCGGCGCAGCGTCTGCGGATTACGCAGTCGGCGTTGTCGAATGCTATTTCGCAGCTGGAGCAGGAGCTGGAGGTGCAGCTGTTCATCCGGCTGCCGCAGCGGGGGCTGAAGCTGAGTCCGGCGGGGCGGGAGTTCGCGAAGGAGCTGCCGGCGTTCCTGGAGCACGCGGATTCGCTGTACGAGTCGGCGCGGGGTATGTCGGAGAACCTGTCGGGCGACCTGACGGTCGGGCTGTTCGCGCCGCTGGCTCCTTTTCGGGCGCCGGTGATCCTGCAGGCCTTCGAGCAGCGGTACCCGGACGTGCGGGTGTCCTTCCTGGAGGGCGACCAGGAGTTCCTGCGCCGCTCCCTTCTGGAGGGGCGGTGCGAGGTGTCGCTGATGTACACGCTGGGACTGCTGGACGGCGTGAGCACGCAGCTGGTGGAGCGGGTGCCGCCGCACGTGCTGGTGCACGAGGAGCACCCGCTGGCGGAGAATCCCGACCGTGAGGTGGCGCTGCGAGAGCTGGCGGACGAGCCAATGATCCTCCTGGACCTGCCGCATACCCGAGAGTATTACCTGCAGCTGTTCCAGATCGCCGGCATCACTCCGAACATCCGACACCGCGTGTCGGGCTACGAGACGGTGCGGTCCTTCGTCGCACGCGGGCACGGCTACTCGATGCTGAACCAGCGGCTGCACCACAACCTCACGTACTCGGGCGGCAAGGTGGTGCCGTTGCGGCTAGTCGACGAGCTGCCCGGGATCGAAGTGGTGCTCGCCCGACCGGAGGGAATGCGGCCAACGAAACGGGCCCTGGCGTTCGAGGCCATCTGCAAGAAGCTCTACGGCGCAGAGCGATAACGAGCCGGCAGGACCACAAACCGTGCGACCTGGCGGTCAGAAATCCGCGGGATGCGAAGTTGGCCGGCCAAAAGTGGACGCGTGCGCAAAGGCGGGAGGCGGCCGTCGTTCTCGGATTGATCGAATCGATGGGAACTGTAGAAATTATCAATTGGACAGCTGTGAGGCGGATCACAGAGACTGGTGTGCATTCCGACGAGGTCGATCCGGCGCAGATGACGTTTCCCGCGATGTAGCGGGGGAGCGGCGGCGGTTCGGCCAACGCAACCAGGAGGAACTGCATTGCGACAGAACCTACCATGTTTCCGTTCGATTACCGCGGGACCCGCTGAGCCGGGGCCGGCCCGAAACCTTTCCCGCCCGAGAGCTTTACAGCGCCGTAACGCCGGGCAACCGAACCGCAATTCCGTCTCCGTAGGTTGGCAGTCATGACGACCAACGAAACCCGGATGCGGCCCGGAGCCGCCAGCGCTGAGGCCTTCGCGCACTCCAACAAGACCAGCGGGATGCAGAAGCGCGTCCTCGCCGGCGGCAGCGTGGGGCAGTTCATCGAGTTCTACGATTTCGCGCTCTACGGCCTCTCCGCCGTGACGCTCTCGCAGCTGTTCTTCCCGGGCGAGAATGCCCTGGTCGGCCTGCTGGCCACGTTCGCGACATTCGGCGTCGCGTTCGTCGCCCGCCCGATCGGCGGCCTGTTCTTCGGCCAGCTGGGCGACCGGATCGGCCGGCGCAAGGTCCTCTACATCACGTTGGTAACGATCGGCGGAGCCACCGCGCTGATCGGCCTGCTGCCGCCCTACGCGGCGATCGGCGCGCTGGCGCCGGCGTTGCTGGTGCTGTGCCGGCTGCTGCAGGGCTTCTCCGCCGGCGGGGAATCGGTGGGAGCTCCGGCGTTTGTGTTCGAGCATGCTCCGGTGCACCGCCGCGGCTTCTGGCTCAACATCACCCTGGCCGCCACGGCGCTGCCGTCCGTGGTCGCCGGTTCGCTGATCCTCATCCTGAGCCAGACGCTCTCCGACGAGGCATTCTTCGCGTGGGGCTGGCGGATTCCGTTCCTGCTGGCGCTGCCGCTGTCCCTGTTCGGCGTGTGGATCCGCTCCAAGACGGAGGAGTCCGAGGCGTTCAAGCAGGTCGCCGCGAAGGTGGAGCAGAAGGAGTACAGCCCGGTCCGCGAGGCCTTCCGCGAGAACTGGGTGCGGATGCTGCAGGTCATCTTCGTGATGGGCATGACTGCGATGGGCTTCTACTTCCTCTCCGGTTACTTCGTCGGCTACGTCCAGACCACCGGCAACCTCAGCCGCGAGGCGTCCCTGCTGGCCAACGCGGTGGCGATGCTGTTCTACGCGCTGCTGCTGCCGGTCGGCGGGATCATCGGCGACAAGGTGGGCCGCAAGCCGATGCTGATTGCCGGTTCGGCCGCGATCGCGCTGCTCGCGTTCCCGTGTTTCATGCTGGTGACCAGCGGCTCGCTCGGCCTGGCGATGCTGGGACAGCTGCTCTTCGTGGTGCCGCTGTGCATCTACGGCGGCGGCTGCTACACCTTCTTCGTCGAGATCTTCAGCACCAAGACCCGCTTCACCTCGGCCGCGGTCAGCTACAACCTGGGCTACGCGCTCTTCGGCGGCACCGCCCCGTTCGTGGGCACCGCGCTGGTCAACGCCACCGGAGTGGCGTACTCGCCGGCCTACTGGCTCTGCGGGGCGGCAGTGATCGTGTTCCTGCTGCTGACGCTGACTAAGGTGCCGGAAACCCGCGGCCGTTTGGGCTAAAGGAGGACGACGGCGGGAGCCCGCCTTCCGCCGTCGTACTTCCCTTCCCGTTCCACTGACTTTCAATTAGGAGTACTTCGCCATGTCCGCTGACGCCTTCCTGAAGGATTTCCACCTCGTCGCCACGATCGGCGCCACGCCCAACAACGGCGTGGACCGGCAGGCGGCGACCGAGGAGGACCGCCGTACCCGCGACTGGTTCGCCGGGTTCGCCACCGAGCGCGGCTGGGAGGTCCGGGTGGACGGGATCGGCAACATGTTCGCGCTGGTCGAGTTCCGGCCCGGGGCGAAGTTCGTGCTGGTCGGCTCGCACCTGGACAGCCAGCCGCTGGGCGGGCGGTTCGACGGGGCGTACGGCGTGATGGCCGGGCTGCATGCGGCGGCCCGGATCGAGGAGCAGGTGCGGGCCGGCGGGGAGCTGCCGCCGTTCAACCTGGCGGTGGTCAACTGGTTCAACGAGGAGGGCGGGCGGTTTGCGCCGTCCATCATGGGCAGCTCGGTGTTCGCCGGGATCATGGACCGCTCGGCGATGCTGGAAGTGCGGGACCTGCAGGGCGTGTCCGTGCAGGAGGCGCTGGGCGGGATCGGGTACTTGGGCTCCGACGCCGGGCCGGAGCCGGTGAGCTACGCGGAGATCCACATCGAGCAGGGCCGCATCCTGGAGCGCGAGGGGCTGCAGGTGGGCGCGGTGGATTCGAGCTGGTACACCCAGAAGCTGGACATCGAGGTGCTCGGCGAGCAGTCCCACACCGGGGCGACGGCGATGGCGGACCGGCACGATGCGCTGGTGGCGGCGTCGAAGATCGTGCTGATGGTGCATGACGTGACGGGCGACTTCGAGGAGGAGGCGCTGGTGTCCTCGGTGGGGCAGCTGACGCTGGAGCCGAATTCGCCGATCGTGGTGCCGCGGCGGGTGCACCTGGTGGCTGACCTGCGGTCGAACTCGCAGTCGATTGTGGAGGCGGCGCGGGAGTCGCTGCTGCGGGACATCGCGGCGCTCGCGGAGGAGCACGACATCCGGATCAACGTGAAGGACTTCGACATCCGCGCCAACCAGTACTATCCGGAGTCCGGCGTGGAGCTGACGGAGAAGGTCGCCGCGGACCTGGGGCTCGGCGTACGGCGCATGCAGACCATGGCCGGGCACGACTCGGTCGCGATGAACCGGGTCGTGCCGACGGTGATGATGTTCATCCCCTCGGTCGACGGGGTCAGCCACTGCGAGCGGGAGTTCAGCACGGACGAGGACATGATGGCCGGCGTGGACGCGCTGACCGCCGTGGCGCGCGAGCTGGTGTTCGGCGCGCTGGTGGAGGAGGCGAAGTGACGGAGCAGCATTACCTGTCCGCGGTCGATGCGCTCCGGCTGTTCCGCTCGCGCGAGCTGTCGCCTGTGGAGCTGATGGAGGCCGTGATCGAGCGGACCGCCGAGGCCAATGCCACGGTCAACGCCTTCACGGAGACGATGTTCGACGACGCGCTCGCCGCCGCCCGCACCGCAGAGCAGCGGTATCTTGCAGGGGATTACGACGACGATGCCTTGCTGGAGACTGCCGGTCGCGACGAAGGAGAAGCACGCGATCGCCGGCCGGAGCTTCAGCCAGGGGCTGCTGGCCTGCGCGGACGACGTTGCCGCCGTCGACCACCCGATCGTGGAGCGGATCAAGGCGGCCGGCGGGATTATCCACGCGCGGACTACCTCGCCGGAGTTCAGTTGCGCGACCATCACGCACAGCCCGATGTGGGGCGTCACCAGGAACCCATGGAATCCGGAGTGCTCGCCCGGCGGCTCGTCGGGCGGGGCCGGCGCGGCACTTGCAGCGGGCTTCACGACTCTCGCCACGGCCTCGGACATTGCGGGATCAACCCGGCTTCCGGCGTCGTTCACTGGCACCGTAGGCTACAAGGCGCCCTACGGACGGATCCCCGGGATGCCCCCGCTCTCCGCCGACTGGTACCGCGGCGACGGGCCGATGGCGCGCACCGTCGCGGACACCGCGCTGCTGGCGAACGTGATGGCCGGCCCGCATCCGCTGGACCACACGTCCGTGGGCTCGGCCGGGCCGGTCCCGCTGGAGTTCGACGGCGTCGAGGGGATGCGGATCGCGCTGTGCATCCAGCTGGGGGACTACCCGGTGATGCCCGATGTCGAGGCCAACACCCGGGCCGTCGCCGCCGCGCTCGAGGCGGCCGGCGCCGTCGTCGAGGAAATCGAGCTGCTTTGGACCACCCGCGAGATCAGCGAGACCATCTTCACGCACTTCGGCCACATCCTCGGCCCGGCGATGGAGGCTGCCACCGCCGGTTCCGAGGACCGGCTCGCCACATACACCCGCCGCTTCATCGCCGATGCCCGGGCGGCCGCCCGCCGGCACACCTTGCTTGACGGGCTCACGGCTGAGGCCCGGATCCAGGCGCAGCTCGCCGACGCCATGGCCGGCTTCGACGCACTGATCTGTCCGGCCTCCGCCGTCTCCGCGCTGAAGGCCGACGAGGACTACCTGGACGGGATCGACGTCGGGGGAGTGAAGCTGCAGCACTACTGGGAGGCGCACATGACGTCGCCGTTCAACATCAACAACCGCTGCCCGGTGCTCGCCGTGCCCAGCGGCTTGGCCGACGTCGGCATTCCCACCGGCGCGCAGATCGTCGGGCACCCCTTCGACGACCACACCGTCTTCCGCGTCGGCGCCGCCGTCGAACAGCTCAAGCCTTGGGCTCACCTCACCCCGCCGCTATAGCTCGTCGTCGTTCACGGCAATCCTGTCAGTGGGAACTTGTAGCCTTAGCCCGGATTTTTCATCGGTTGATTGCTGGCAGTCGTGAGGTGTCTGGAGCCGCTTGTTGTTCGGCTGGCTGGATTTGGGCGTGATGGGCTGGCCCATAAGCC
>NZ_ANPE02000223.1 GCF_000328305.2 Arthrobacter crystallopoietes BAB-32
GCCGCGGGCCGGGAAACGGCGACCACGCGGCCGCCGGGTGCCAGGTCCCTCAGGGCCCCTCCGACGGTGAGCATGGGTTCCGAGAGCTCCAGCGGCTCCGACAGCGCGGTGAGGTCCAGCACGATGCCGCCGAGCTGTTCCTTGGGTGTGGCGTGGCGCCTGACATCCTGGCCCCAGTCCAGCAGCTGCTTGGCCAGGTCGTCCGTGCCGGTGCCGTTGCCGACTACCAGCACGGGCCCGGGAACCAGCGGCTGCCCCCGGCGGTAGCGGCGCAGGACTGCCGGCCTCGGCAGCTGCAGCTTCTTGGCAATGTTGCGGCCGGCAGGACTATTGACCAGCTTCACGTAAGCGTCCGACATGTTCAGCAGGCCTCCAGGATGGCCACGACGCCCAGGCCGCCGGCGGCGCAGACGGAGATCAGCCCGCGGCCGCGCTGTCCCGTCGACTGCGCCTGCTCGTGCAGCATCTTGGCCAGGCTGGCCACGATGCGTCCGCCGGTTGCGGCGAACGGATGGCCGGCTGCGAGGGACGAGCCGTTCACGTTGAGCTTGCTGCGGTCGATCTTGCCCAGCGCTCCGTCCAGGCCCAGCTTGTTGCGGCAGAATTCGTCGCTCTCCCAGGCGGCAAGGTGGGACAGTACAGTGCCCGCGAACGCCTCGTGGATCTCGAAGAAGTCAAAGTCCTCGAACGTCAGCTGGTGCCGGGCCAGCAGCCGCGGGACGGCGTAGGCAGGGGCCATCAGCAGTCCCTCCTTGCCATGGACGAAGTCGACGGCGGCAGCTTCGGAGTCGACGATGCTCGCCAGCATGGGCAGGTCCCGGCTGCGGGCGTACTCCTCGGAGCCGATCAGGACAGTGGAGGCGCCGTCCGTCAGCGGCGTGGAGTTGCCGGCGGTCATAGTGGCCTTGTCGCCCAGGTTCCGGCCGAAGACCGGCTGCAGCGTGCCAAGCTTCTCGAGCGAGGTGTCGGGCCGGAGGTTTCCGTCCTTGGTCAGGCCGCGGTAGGGCGTGAGCAGATCGTCGAAGAAGCCGCGTTCATAGGCGGAGGCGAGGTTGCGGTGGCTGGACAGGGCCAGTTCGTCCTGCTCGGCCCGGCTGATGTTCCACGCGGCCGTGGTCAGCGCCTGGTGCTCGCCCATGGACAGCCCGGTGCGAGGTTCGCCGGTTCCCGGTGCAACGGGCGCGAGGTCCTTCGGCCGCAGTTTGGCGGCAGCAGCTGCTTTCTGCTTCAGGGTCTTGGCGCGGTTGAGTTCCAGCAGTACCGCGCGCAGGCCCTCGCTGACGGCGATCGGCGCGTCGGAGGCGGTGTCGACGCCGCCGGCGATGGCGGACTCGATCTGGCCGAGTTTGATCTTGTTGGCCAAGCCCATGACCGTTTCCAGACCTGTCGCGCAGGCCTGCTGCAGATCGTAGGCCGGGGTGGTTGGAGCCAGCGCGGAACCGAGCACCGCTTCCCGGGTCAGGTTGAAGTCCCGCGAATGCTTCAACACTGCGCCGGCAGCGACCTCGCCGATCTGCTCATCCTGCAGGCCGAAGCGCGCTACCAGCCCATCGAGGGCCGCGGTCAGCATGTCCTGGTTGCTGGCCTGGGCATAGGCCCCGTTGGCGCGGGCGAACGGAATGCGGTTTCCGCCGATGACGACTGCTTTCCGGATGCCGGCGGCAGCGGGGGTGGCGGGTGTTGAAGCCATCGATGTGTCTCCTTAGTTCAAGGCAGGAAGGGGCGCAGGCCAGTTACCAGTACCCAGCGTACCTGATACGCTGGGTATCGTGAATACCGCAGGTCCTGATTCCACCGAAGCTGCCGGCGACGGCCGCGCTGTCCGCTGGAGTGCGCACCGCACCAACCGCCGCAAAGAGCTGCTGAGGGCCGCCCGCCACGCCGTCCACCGGCTCGGCCCGGATGCTTCGATGGAAGACATTGCCGCTGCCGCCGGAACCTCCAAGCCGGTTTTCTACCGTTACTTCGGGGACAAAGCCGGACTGCAGCGCGCCGTCGGCGAAGCGGTCGCCGGACGCATGCAAGCCAAGCTGCAGGAGGCCGCCGAAACAGCGACGACGGCGCACGCCGGCTTGCGCGCGATGGTGGAGGTCTACCTGCAGATGGCCGAGTCTTCCCCCAACGTCTACGCGTTCGTGACCCGGACCGCCGGCGCCGGCAATCCGGCCGGAGCCCAGGGGGATGCGGCCGTGCCGGGCCACTTCTTCGCTGCGGTTACGGCGATGATCGAGGCCCCGCTGCGCCACCACCTGGCCACTCACAGCAGTGCCGGCAGCGCCCAGCTGAAGGCGGCGTCCTTTTGGCCGCCGGCGGCCATCGGCATGGTTCGGGCCGCCGGCGAACTGTGGCTGGGAACTCCGTCCGGAGACGGTAAGCCCAGCAGGGAGGAAATGGCCGAACAGCTGACCGGATGGCTCTGGGCCGGGATTTCCGGTTCGGCGGCCGCCGGCTCCACCCCACCAACCAACCGTTAACGATCCTTCCGGAGGACCAAAGATGACCCAAGTAACCGGACCCGCCGCCGTCGACGTCGAAAAGCCCGAGGACGGCATCACTCCCCCGTCGCGGTTCGATACCGCTGCTGTGGGCGAACTGCTGCTGGGCAGATGGGCCGCGATCCGGCGCGAGTCGCGCCGGCTCGCCGGCCTGCCTGAGTTGGCCGGCATCGGCGGCTTGACCATGGAAGAACACCGCGAGCGGGTCTCGGCCCAGTTGAAGTACCTCGTGGACTCCGGCTCCGTGCACCGCGCCTTCCCGGCTGAGCTTGGCGGCGAAGACAACCATGGCGGAAACATCGCGGGCTTCGAGGAACTGGTCGTCGCGGATCCCTCGCTGCAGATCAAGGCCGGTGTCCAATGGGGCCTCTTCGGCGCGGCCGTGCTGCACCTCGGGACCCGCGAGCACCACGAAAAGTGGCTGCCGTCCATCATGAACCTTGAGGTGCCCGGCGCCTTCGCCATGACCGAAACGGGCCACGGCTCCGATGTGGCCAGCATCGGTACCACTGCCGTCTATGACCCGGCTGCCGAGGAATTCGTGATCAACACCCCGCACCGGGGGGCCTGGAAGGATTACCTGGGCAACGCCGCCAAGGACGGACTCGCCGCCGTCGTTTTCGCCAAGCTGGTAACGCTCGGCGTGGACCATGGCGTGCACGCCTTTTATGTCCCGATCCGGGACGCCCAGCGCAATTTCCTGCCCGGGGTGGGAGGCGAAGATGACGGCCTGAAGGGCGGGCTGAACGGCATCGACAACGGCCGTTTGCACTTCGACAGTGTGCGGATTCCCCGAACCAACCTGCTCGACCGCTACGGGCAGGTGCATCCGGACGGGCGCTACACCTCCCCCATCGCCAGCCCCGGCCGGCGCTTCTTCACGATGCTGGGCACGCTGGTCCAGGGTCGGGTTTCGCTCGATGGCGCCGCGGTGGCAGCCAGCAAGGTGGCCCTGGCGATTGCCGTCAAGTATGCGGCGGAGCGCCGGCAGTTCAACGCCGCCTCGGAGCTTGAGGAAGAAGTCCTGCTGGACTACCAGCGCCACCAGCGGCGTCTGCTGACCCGGCTCGCCACCACATACGCGGCATCCTTCGCGCACGAGGAGCTGCTGGAGAAATTCGACGCCGTCTTCTCCGGCGCGCAGGACACGGATGCGGACCGCCAGGACCTCGAGACGCTGGCGGCCGCTCTGAAGCCGCTGAGCACCTGGCATGCGCTCGACACGCTGCAGGAGTGCCGCGAGGCCTGCGGCGGCGCCGGCTTCCTGGCAGAGAACCGCTTCACGGCGCTGCGCGCAGACCTGGACATCTACGCCACCTTCGAAGGCGACAACAACGTGCTGCTGCAGCTGGTCGCCAAGCGGCTGCTGGCCGACTACGCCAAAGAGTTCCGCAATGCGGATTTCGGTGCGCTGGCCCGCTGGGTCGCCGCCCAGGCAGCGGACGCCACCCTGCACCGCACGGGCCTGCGGCAAGTCGCGCAGGCCGTGGCCGACAGCGGCTCGGGCCGGAAGTCGGCCAGCTATCTGAAGGACGAAAACACGCAGCGGCAGTTGCTGACGGAGCGGGTCTCCACGATGGTCCGCGAAGTGGCGGCCGACCTCAAGCGGGCCAGCAAGCTGCCCCAGGCTGAAGCGGCAGCGCTGTTCAACTCGCGCCAGCACGAGCTGATCGAAGCGGCGCGGGCGCACGCCGAACTCCTGCAGTGGGAGGCCTTTACCCGCGCCTTGCCGGGCATTGACGACGGCGACTCCCGCCAGATCCTGACCTGGGTCCGGGACCTGTTCGGGCTGGGCCTGGTCGAGAAGAACCTCGCCTGGTATCTGATGAACGGCCGTTTGTCGGCCCAGCGGGCCAAAACGCTCGGCGACTACATCCACCGGCTGCTCCAGCGGCTGCGCCCCTTCGCGCTGGACCTGGTCGAGGCGTTCGGATACGGTCCTGAGCACCTCCGCGCGGCCATCGCCACCGGGGCCGAACAGCAGCGCCAGGACGAGGCAGCCGACTACGCCCGCCGGCTGCGCGCCAGCGGCAGCGCCCCGCTGCCGGAGAAGGTTGCCAGGCAGCGGGACAAGGCAGCGGCCAGGCTGAAGCAGGACCTGGCGTAGCAGTACCGGGGCGGGGCGGCCTCAGGCCCGCGGCAGGACGCTGCGGTACACCTCGAGCGTGCTGTCGGCGATCGATGTCCAGGAGAAATGCTCTTCGGCCCGGCGGCGGCCCGCCTCGCCCTGCTCCTTGGCGCGGGCCGGGTCGCTGACGGTCGCGGTCAGCGCTGCGGCGAAGTCGCGGACGAAGCCTTCGGGGTCCAGCGGAGTGCCGGTGCCGTCCTGCACCTGCTCCAGCGGAACCAGGGTTCCGGTGACGCCGTCCTCGACGACCTCGGGGATGCCGCCGGTAGCGCTGGCCACGACTGCCGCGCCGCAGGCCATGGCTTCGAGGTTGACGATGCCCAGCGGCTCGTAGACCGAGGGGCACGCAAAGGCCCGTGGCATGGCTGAGCACCTGGATCAGCTCGTGCCGCGGGAGCATCCGCTCAATAAGGACCACACCGTCGCGTCGGGTTTTCAGGCCATCGATGAGCGCGTTCGTTTCGGCAGCCAGTTCGGGAGTGTCTGCGGCGCCCAGGCAGAGCACCAGCTGGACCTCCGGCGGCAGCTGGTCAGCGGCGCGCAGCAGGTAGGGCACGCCCTTCTGCCGGGTGTTGCGGCCCACGAAGACCACGGACGGGCGGTGTGGATCGATGCCCAAGGCGCGCACGGCGTCGTCGTTCTCGTCCCGCTGCCACATGTCGACGTCGATGCCGTTGTGCACGACCTTGACCTTCTCGGGATCGACTTGGGGATAGCAGCGGAGGATATCGGCACGCATGCCGTGCGAGACGGCGATAATGGCGGCGGCTGCTTCATAGGCTGTGCGCTCGACCCAGGAGGACAAGGCGTAGCCGCCGCCCAGCTGTTCTGCCTTCCACGGCCGCAGCGGTTCAAGGGAATGCGCACTGAGCACATGCGGAATGCCGTGCAGCAGGGCGGCCAGATGCCCCGCCATGTTGGCGTACCAGGTGTGCGAATGCACCAGGTCCGCGCCCTGGATACCGGACAGGATTTCCAGATCGACGCCGAGCGTCTGGACCGCCGGGTTCGCCGCCCCCAAGCCGCCGGGGACCTGGTAGCTGCGGACCGTGGCGCCGTGGAAGTCTGCCGGACGTTCCTTGCCAAAAGCATGGACGTTCAGGTCCACCATGCCGGCCAGCACGCGGCTGAGCTCAGCCACATGCACTCCTGCCCCGCCGTAGATCTCCGGGGGAAATTCCTTCGTCACAATGTCGATGCGCACGCAACCTAACGTAGTGCACCCCACCTGAGTCCTCTAGTCTGAACAGCGGGGGGACTTCACAGTTAGTTCATAGACGGGAAACCACCGGACGGGGGAAAGAATGCCACAGAAGAAAGTTCTCGCCGTAGTCTTGGCAGGCGGCGAGGGCAAGCGGCTGATGCCGCTGACGGCGGACCGGGCGAAGCCTGCAGTGCCTTTCGCAGGGAGCTATCGGTTGATCGACTTCGCGCTGTCGAATCTGGTCAACTCCGAGTATCGCCGGATTGTGGTGCTCACCCAATACAAGTCCCACAGCCTGGACCGGCATGTCTCCGAAACCTGGCGGATGGCCACGCAGCTGGGCAATTATGTGGCGTCGGTGCCTGCCCAGCAGCGCCGCGGCAAGAGCTGGTTCCTTGGCAGTGCCAATGCGATCTACCAATCGTTGAACCTGATCCATGACGAAAAGCCGGACATCGTCGTCGTTATTGGCGCAGACCATGTCTACCGCATGGATTTTTCCCAAATGGTGGACGCGCACATTGCATCCGGTGCAGCGGCGTCGGTGGCCGCCGTGCGCCAGCCGCTGAAGCTGGCCGACCAGTTCGGCGTGATCGAAACCGACCCGCAGGATCCCTCGCGCATCAAGGCGTTTGTCGAAAAGCCCGACAGCACGGCCGGGCTCCCCGATGATCCGGACAGCTTCCTGGCATCGATGGGCAACTATGTGTTCAACACGGACGCTCTGATCGCGGCGCTCGAAGCGGATGCCGAACGGCTCGATACCCACCACGACATGGGCGGCGACATCGTGCCGTACTTCGTCAGCCGGGGCGAGGCAGCAGTCTACGATTTCACCGCGAACGACGTGCCAGGCTCGACCAAGGCGGACAAGCAGTACTGGCGGGATGTAGGAACCCTGGACTCCTACTACGACGCCCACATGGACCTGATCCGCCCCATGCCGCTGTTCAACCTCTACAACCTGGAGTGGCCGATCTACACCCGCCAGTCTGTCTCGCCGCCGGCCAAGCTGGTGCGCGGCATTAGCGGCCAGGCCGGCACAGCGCATGATTCGATCCTGTCGCAGGGCGTTGTTGTCTCCGGTGGCCGCGTCGATGGTTCAGTGCTGGCGACAGACGTCTTCGTCTGCGAAGGGGCCGAGGTCTGCGACAGTGTTTTGATGGACAAGGTCTTCATCGGCGAAGGCGCCCAAGTGAAGCGGGCCATCCTGGACAAGAACGTCCGGGTGCCGGCTGGAGCGACCATCGGCGTCGACCCGGACCTGGACCGGGCCCGCGGCTTCAAGGTGACGGAATCGGGCCTCACAGTGCTAAGCAAGGGCCAGGAAGTCCTGCTGCCCTAACCGCATCTCCACAAACCTGTGGCCCTGTAGGCGTGCCTACAGGGCCACAGGCTTGTCCGCTCAGGAACCGATCAGGCGAGCCTGGTGACGCGGACCTCGACCTTGAGCTGGGATTTGCCGCCGCCGGAGAGGACGCCCTTGAGCGGTGAGACATCCCGGTAGTCCCGGCCCTTGGCCACCGAGACGTGGAAATCGGTGATCGGGCCGGTGTTGGTGGGATCCCAGCCTCGCCATTCCCCGTCCCACCATTGCAGCCAGGCATGGGATTCGCCGGCGACCGTTTCGCCCAGGGCCGCCTCCGGCCGGGGATGCAGGTAGCCGGACACGTACCGGGCGGGGATGCCGAGGCTGCGCAGGGCCCCGATGCCCAGATGGGCCAGGTCCTGGCAGACGCCCTTGCGGTGGACCCACACTTCCTCTGCGTTCGACTGCACTCCGGTCACGCCGGGGACATACTGCAATTCGGACTTGAGCCAGCCCATGATGGCGTGGGCGGCCTCATTCGGCGCCAGGCCACCGGCCATGTCCTGCACGAGCCGGCGCACTTCATCGCCCGGTTCGCTAAGCCTGGTCTGGGGCAGCCAGTCGGAGAAATCGTTGACGACGGCGGCGGAGCGCAGGACGTCCCAGCCTGCCAGGTCCTCTGCCGCCGGCACTTTCTCCGCCCGGTGCACTTCGACCGTGCTGGCCGAAGCAACCTCGAGATGGTCGTGCGGCACCTGCATGTCGAACACCGTGACGCGGGTACCCCAGTAGTCGCGGTAGTGGCTGACGAACGCCTGTGAAGGATTCACCGTCAGGGCCGATTCGAGGACCACCTGGTAGGGGTCGGTCAGCGGGGTCATGCGCGCCTCGTTGTAGGAGAGCATGACGTTGCTGTCGTAGGTGTAGCCGGTTCGGTGCTCGATGCGCAGCCGGGTCATGAAACCTCTCCTACCCAGGACAAGTCGATCGGTTGGGCAAAGTAGGACCGCGTGACGGCGTCGGAGGCCTGGGCGCACGATTTCTGCACCCGGTCCATATGCTCGGGCAGTTCCGACAGCAGGTCGCCGGGCTGGTGGAATTCCAGGAAGCTGCGGGCCTGCCCGACGATCCGCCGGGCATCATTGATGAAGCCGATGCGCCGGTGGGAGGGGTCCAGCCGCTCCAGGGCCTTCTCGGCGTCGCTGAGGGCGTAGACGATGGAACGCGGGAACAGCCTGTCCAGCAGCAGGAACTCCGCGGCTTGCTCCTCGCCGGCAGCCCCTCGGCGGGTGCGCAGGAAGGCTTCGTAGGCCCCGGCGCAGCGGAGCATGTTGACCCAGGACAACCCGGCCGAGAGTGCGCCATGGGTCGAGAGCATGCGGGCGGTCATGTCCGCGCGCTCCAGGGACCGGCCCAGCGCCAGGAACTGCCAGCTTTCGTCGTGGCTCATGGTGGTGTCGGCAAAGCCCTTGATCATGGCCGTGCGCTCCAGCACCCAGTGGCAGAACCGGTAGGTGCCTACCACGTCCTTGCGGTGCTGGTTCAGCCCGTACCAAGTGGTGTTCAGGCCCTCCCAGAGGCTGGAGGAAACGGTCTCCCGGGCCCGCCGGGCATTCTCGCGTGCAGCGCCGAGGGCCCCGGCGATGGACGTCGCGCTGCTCCGGTCGAAGGCGAGCTTGTTCAGCAGGTCACCCAGCCCGAAGTCCGGCGAATCCGGCACGGCGCCCATGACGCCGAGCAGCTGCCGGGAGACCAGGATTTGCTCCGCGGTGGGCAGCTGGTTCAGCCGCTCGAGATTGACGTCGAGGATGCGGGCGGTTCCGTCGGCCCGTTCCACATAGCGGCCGATCCAGAAGAGGGACTCGGCAATTCGGCTCAGCATCGGTCCGGACCTCCTTCACACATCATCGCGCATTCTTTCACTGTTCCGGCTCCTGCAGCTGCTCCGGATCTACCGGCCACACGGCAGCCTGCGGAGCCGCCACCGCCGCGGGGACAGGCTGTGCCGCGGGCAGCTGGGCAGGATCTTCGGCCAGCACCCAGGTGTCCTTGGAGCCGCCGCCCTGGCTGGAGTTGACGATCAGCGATCCCTCCTTGAGCGCCACCCGGGTTAGCCCGCCAGGCAGCACCCAGACGTCGTCGCCGTCGTTAATGGCAAAGGGACGCAGATCCACATGCCGCGGACTGAACTGCCCGCGGGACATGGTCGGTACGGTGGAGAGCTGAAGCACCGGCTGGGCGATCCATCCCCGCGGGTCCTGCAGGATCCTCGCGCGCAGCTCCTCCAACTCGGTCTTCGACGCCGCCGGGCCTATGACCAGGCCCTTGCCGCCGGAGCCCGCCACCGGCTTCACAACGAGCTCATCGAGGCGGTCCATCACTTCCTCGCGGGCCTGCCGGTCCTCCAGCCGGTAGGTGTCGACGTTGGGCACAATCGGTTCCTCGCCGAGATAGTAGCGGATCAGGTCCGGCACGTAGCTGTAGACCAGTTTGTCGTCGGCCACGCCGTTGCCGATGGCATTGGCGATCGTGACGTTGCCGGCCCGCGCGGCGTTGACGATTCCCGGGCAGCCGAGCACCGAATCCGAGCGGAACTGCTGCGGATCCAGGAAATCGTCGTCGATCCTTTTATAGATCACATCCACGCGCTGCTCGCCCGCCGTCGTGCGCATGTAGACGCGGTTGGCGCGGCAGATGAGGTCCCTGCCTTCGACCAGTTCCACGCCCATTAGGCCGGCCAGCAGCGTGTGCTCGAAGTAGGCGCTGTTGTACACCCCGGGGGTCAGTACGACGACGGTCGGGTCCTCTGCGCCGGAAGGTGCGGTCTTGCGCAGGGCCGTCAGCAGCCGCCTCGGATACTCTTCGACCGGTCGGACCGCCTGCTGGCCGAAGGCCTCGGGCAGGCCCTTGGCCATGGCGCGGCGGTTCTCGAGCACGTAGCTGACGCCGCTGGGAACCCGGACATTGTCCTCCAGCACCCGGAAGGTGCCGGCCTCGTCCCGGACCAGGTCAATGCCGGAAATGTGGATCCGCACGCCGCCGGCGGGGTCGAAGCCGGAGACTTCCCGATGGAAATGGTCGCTGGAGGTTATCAGGCTGCGCGGCACCACGCCGTCGGACACGGCGGACATCCGGTCATAGACGTCGTCGAGGAAGGCCTCCAAGGCCCGCACGCGCTGGGCGACTCCGCGTTCGAGGACCTGCCAGTCCGCGCCGGAGATGATCCGCGGCACCAGGTCCAGCGGGAACGGCCGCTCCTCCCCCGCGAAGTCGAAGGTGACGCCGCGGTCGAGGAAGGTCCGGGCCATGGAATCCGCGCGCGCGGTCACATCGGCCAGGGTCAGCTCGCCGAGGGCGGCGGCCACTTGGGCATACTCGCCCCGCGGCACCTGTCCGGGGCCGAACATCTCGTCAAAGGCAGGGCTACGCGTCGCGTCGCGGGCATAGTCCGCAAAGAGGTCAGACATAGCCTACAGCGTTTCACGTTCCGCGGCGCTGCGGCTGGTTTTGCTCCGGTTGGCGTGTTGCAGGTGTCGTACGGCACAGTTGCTTCTGTGCCTGAGCCAAGTCCCGAGCCCACAGCCGCTGCCAGCCGGCCGGTGCACGGCGTGGCCAGGCTGCGGCAGCTCGCCCCGGGTGTGCTGCTGGCGGCGGCGGGTGCGGCGTTGGCTTATGCCGCCCACGGGCTGTGGCCGGCGGTTCCGGCCCTGAGCTTCGCGGTGGTGTTGGGCGTGCTCGTGGCCAACGTCCCTGGTCTGCGGGGCGTGGCCGCTGGCCCGGTCCGGCCGGGCCTGGGTTTCTCCGCGCGGACGCTCCTGCGTGCGGGCATCGTGCTGCTGGGCCTGGAACTGTCGCTGGGCTCGCTCGCCCGGCTGGGTGCCTGGGGGCTGCTGCTGACCGCCGGCGTCGTCGCGGCCGCCTTCGCCGGGACCTATTTGCTGGGCCGGGCCTTCCGCCTCGAGGGCGACCAGCCGCTGCTGCTGGCCGCCGGTTTTTCCATCTGCGGGGTTTCCGCGATCGGCGCCGTGGCGGCAGCCCGCGGGAGCAAGCCGCAGGATGTCGCCGCTCCCGTCGCGTTGGTAACCTTGTGCGGCTCGCTCGCCATCGCTGTGCTGCCGGCGGTCATGGCCGCAGCACAGCTGCCCCCCGACGTCTTCGGGGTCTGGGCCGGCAGCTCTGTCCACGACGTGGGACAAGTGGTGGCCACGGCGCAAAGTGCGGGGACCGCGGCGCTGGCGGCCGCCGTCGTCGTTAAATTGGCGCGCGTGCTGATGCTCGCTCCCATCGCTGCCGGCGTGGCCTGGCAGCGGCGCAGCACCTCGGCGACGGGCG
>NZ_ANPE02000222.1 GCF_000328305.2 Arthrobacter crystallopoietes BAB-32
GGCAGCGTCTTGGCAGCTTCTTCCAGGAACGGCCGCAGGTAGCGGATGTTCAGGTCAGCGAACGAGGTCTCTTCGTTGATGGCCCAGACCTCGTCGCGGGAGAGCTTCTGCTGGTCCTCGAGCCGCTCGATGATCTCGTTCACCCGGTCCACCGGGGACCAGTTGCCGTTGCCGGTGTTGAAGCCCGCGGCGGACTGGTTGTTCCAGTTGACGATGTAGCCCTGCTTGGGGTTGTAGACCTTGGGGTTCTCCGAGAAGGGGCGGAAGCCCTCCCACTCCATGGAGCCGTCGCCGACCGCGGGCAGCCGCGGATCCTGGCCCTCCGGCCGGACCGGCAGCCTGCCCGGGGAGACGTAGCCGATGTTGCCCTCCTTGTCGGCGTAGTACCAGTTGATCGTGATGCCGACCTTCTCGGCCTGCGCCAGGTACTCGTCCCAGTTCTGGGCCTTCATGATCTTGATCCAGGCCATGAAGGACTGGATTTCAGTGCCGGTCCAGCTGCGCTTCTTCGAGTATGCGGTGTCATTGGCTTCGTCAAAGCTGGTCACGAAGCCGTGGACGGTGGAGTACACCTGGTGCTGCACTGGTTCCTGCCCGGCGACTTCGATGGTCTCGGTACGCACCTGCATCGGCAACCACTCGCCGTCGTACCTGTACTGGTGCGGGTTGTCCGGATTCAGCTGCTCCTGGTAGACGTCGTTGACGTCGAGCGGCCCGGCGGTGGAGCCCCAGCTGATGTGCTTGTTGGTACCGAAGAGGATGGTCGGGTGGGCGAACGGCGTGTTGCCGGTGACGTCGTAGCCGGCCCCGTGCAGTCCGATGCCGTAGACGTAGGACGGGTTGAACCAGGAGAACTGCGGGCCGTTGAGCAGCACTGAGCCCTTGTCCTCCGACTTCTTCTTGCCGACGATCCAGAGATTGCTGGCCTCCGGCTTCAGGTCGGGCCAGTCCCCGCCGCCGAACTGCTCCATCCGGGCGAGCCCGTCATCGGCGAGGTCCAGGCTGGCCTTCGCCAGTTGCGCGGCCTGCGACGGGCTGTCCGTGGCGAGCCGGTTGGGGTGCTTCTTGTCTTCGCGGGGGACCGTGGTGGGTGCCGTGGGATCCTCGAGCCACTGCAGCTGGTCGAAAAGCAGCTGGCCCTTGTCCGCGCCGTGCTCCGCGGTGAGCTGCTGCAGGACCTGCAGGCTGGCGAGTTCGCCGGTGCTGTCCGAGAAGCGGTTGGCCATGGTGCCGACCCAGATCATCGCGACGTCGTAGCCGGTCCATTCGGAGGGCCCGAAGCCGAAGTCGGCGAACTGCTTGGGCAGCAGCTCGCCGGGATTCTCCATCACCTCGGCGATGCGCTGGTTGAACCCGGCGGCGTATCCGTCCAGGATGTCCCGGTCTTCCTGCGGGAGGTCAGCGATCTGCGCCTTGATGGCCTCCGGCTCGAAGGAGGACCGGGAGCGCTTGTCGATCTCCAGGTACTCCGGGCCGAGCACCTCGGCGGAGGTGCCGAGGACGGCGCGCTTGGCCATTTCCAGCTGGAACATCCGGTCTTCGGCGACTGCGTAGCCATAGCCGTAGAACAGGTCGTGGGTGGTGTCGGCGTAAACGTGGGGGACACCGTAGCTGTCCCGTTTGATGCTGATGTCTCCGGCGGCCAGGCTGCGGCCGGAAGTCGCTGGGGTTGCTGTATCCGTGGCGACAGCGCCGCTGGTTAGGCCGGTGACCAGGCCGAGCGACACGGCCAACGCTAGTGCCGCGCGAGCGGACTTTCTCTTCATCGGACTCCTCGTTGAATCAGTTGAATCAAAGGTGGCACTGACAAGTGCCTGGTGTGGGGAGGGCGGCCCAATGCGCCGGTGGTTGTCCTTGCGCAGCGGCCGCCGGTGGCGCTTCGAAGGGGTGTTCCGGGCGCGGGGCTAACCCAGTGTCGCCGTGAAGCCTGCGGTGGGCAAGCGGGAACAGCCATCTTGGCGTAAACAGCCACTTGGCAGCAGTGAGGTCTTGAAAACCGAACGTTAGGTCAGTTAATGTTCGCCCTGTGATGCGCATCGGGCAGCTCGGGTGGCTCGAAGATCCACGGTTCCCGGGGGAGTCCGGCCGGATCGAAGGCTTCGAGGGCCCGTTCCAGCGGACCGGCGGGCAGGCCGAGGGAACGCAGGATCAGGTCCCGGGCACCGCCGGCGTCGAAGCCGGTCAATGCGAGGGCGCTGAGCGTGACGGCGCCGTCGCGCTTGGCGAGGCGGCGGTGGTGGACGTTGAGGACCAGCGGGACATGGGCGTAGTGGGGCTCCGGCAGGCCGAGCAGCGCGGCGAGGTAGGCCTGCCGCGGGGCGGAGCTGAGCAGGTCGTCGCCGCGCACCACCTGGTCGATGCCCTGCGCGGCGTCATCGACGACGACGGCGAGGTTGTAGGCGGGGACGCCGTCGTTGCGGAGCAGGACGAAATCGTCCACGGCGCCGGTGAAGGGGCCGTGCAGCTGGTCGATGACGGTGTATTGGCTGACCGAAGCCTTAAGCCGCAGGGCCGCGGGACGCTCCTGCCGCCGTCGTTCCCGTTCCCCGTCCGTCAGGTCGCGGCAGGTTCCGGGGTACGCGCCCGCGGGTGCGTGCGGGGCGCTCGGGGCGTCGGCAATTTCACGCCGCGTGCAGAAGCATTCGTAGGCCAAGCCAGCTTCGGCCAGCTGCACGATGGCGCGGCGGTAGAGCGGGGTGCGGTCCGTTTGCCGGACCACTTCGGTGTCCCAGTCCAGTCCGACGGCGGCAAGATCGGCCAGTTGCGAGGCTTCGGCTCCGGCGCGGGCCCGGTCCAGGTCTTCGATCCGCAGCAGGAAACGGCGGCCGGTGCTGCGGGCGAAGAGCCAGGCGAGGATGGCCGTGCGCAGGTTCCCCACATGCAGGTCGCCGGACGGGCTGGGAGCGAAGCGGCCGGCGCCGTCGAGGTTCTGTGGCACCCAGCCAGTCTACAAAGCCCTGCTCCACGGCAGATGCGGGACTTTCGGCCCTCCACGATGTTGCTTATCCGTTACATACTGGCGGAACGCGGAAAAGACCGTCAGTGCTCGGGGCAAGCGGTCCTCTGCCGCACGAACTGTGGTCTCACGAATCGTGGTCTTACATTGGAGCAAAGATGCCCTTTTTGACGTCCCCCCGTCCCGAACAACTCACCGGTCCCATCCGCCTTGCCGCACCCCAGCGGCCGTTCTGCGAAGGCTGCGACACCGACGATTTCCTGATTTTCGAAGAGTACGTTCCGTCCCGCGTGCTGCCGGGCGGCCAGGTGCGCCCGGCCGAAACGAGCTACACCTGCATCGAATGCGGCCAGGTCGGCGGCCATTCCGTGCCGGCCGGGTGGGAGCCGCCGGGCTGGTTCTGGTACGCCTGACCACACTGCTTCTCCTTTGGTCCCCGCGGCCCATGGAGGGTCTTGCGGTGCCCGCCGGGGACTGGAAATGTTGATGCTGCGCGACCAGTATCGGATCAGTTCCCACGTCAGGAGTGCACACCATGAATGAGATGTTCAAGCGGCCCTCGTTCGACCTGCGGCGTTCGCCGTTCGAGATGATGGAGCCGCTGCGGCGGATGTTCGAAGGCGAGATGGATGCCAGTTCCATCCGGGTCGAAGAGCTGGTGGACGGAAACACTCTGATCGTCCGTGCCGAGCTTCCCGGGATCGACCCCGAGCAGGATGTGGACATCTCGGTGGCCGAGGAGCACCTGCACATCCACGCCCAGCGGCGCGAGCGGAAGGAAGAACGGGGCAAGGACCGCTACCGGTCGGAGTTCCGGTACGGCTCGTTCTCGCGCAGCATCCAACTGCCCAAGGGCGTGCGCAACGATGACATTTCCGCCACCTACCGGGACGGGGTGCTGGAAGTCCGGGCCCCGCTGCCGCCCCAGACCGAGCAGGAACCGGTCCGCAGGATCCACATCACCCGCGAGTAGCCTGGTTGGCCCAATTAGGTCACGAAACCGGCACTAATTAGCCGGCAGGATCCGGGCCTAAGCTGTCCCTAGGGCCTGGCCCGACCTGGGCCGGGCATGACAGCACGGAGGCAGTGAAATGACTGTGCAAACCAGCGTTGCCGACTGCAGCGTGACCCAGTGTTCCTTCAACGACCATGAGAACTGTTCCGCGCCTGCGATCACCGTAGGCGGCGGCGAGGATCATGCGGCCTGCGCCACGTTCATCGATATCGGTGCCCACGGTGGCCTGCCCAAGGTGCTGGCCACCGTCGGCGCCTGCCAGCGCGCCGAGTGCACGCACAATGACCATCTGCTCTGCCACGCGCCCCAGGTCCATGTCGGCCCGGGGGCGGACAATGCGGACTGCCTGACATACGAGCACCGGCACTAACAGGTCAGGGTGCACCGCACGGACGAGGCAGGCGAGTACTTACGGCAGGAATTTCCCGAGCAGGCCGAGCTGGCGCTCTGGCTACGCTCGGTGCTGCTCGAGGCGGAACCTGACCTCGAGCAGCGGGTCTATCGCGGTTGGCAGGCGGTGGGCTTCCGCCATCCTGATGCCGGCTACGTCTGCGGCATCTTTCCACGTCCGGAGGGCCTGCAACTGCTGTTCGAACACGGTGCGTCACTGCCTGATCCGGAGGGAGTCCTGACGGCCGGCGGCCGTCAGGTGCGGGCCCTTCCCATCGCGGACAGGTCGGCCGACACGGTCGATCTTGTGCAGCGGTTCCTGGCTAGGTCCGTCATCGACGGCCTGGAACGGCGGGCGGGCAGGAAGCCGCGTTCCCGCTGAAGTGGTGCGGTCAGTGCCGTACGTGCCGGCGGTACCAGTCCGATCCGGACACCAGCACGCCGGCGCAGAGCGCGATCACGCCGAGCATGGCCAGCAGCAGCGAGTTCCCGGCCATGCCGACGAACAGCAGCAGCAGTCCGGCCAGCGCCACCAACGCTCCGGCCCCGATGGTGAAGCCGAAGACCCGTACGCCGTTCCCCGAAAGGGATTTGGCGAGCCTCGGATCTTCCTCCTCCAGCTGGCGCCCAAGCTTGGCCAGCCGTTGTTGTTCTTCATCCGATAGGGACATTTTTGCCTCCCAGGGAGCACCGTTGCGCCGTACCTCTAATGTACGCTTCCTGCGCTCCATCGGTGCTGTTTGCCGCCGGCACCTTGCCGCCTTGCCCGGATCGTTATGGGCCGGCTGCCGCGTGCGCATCTGCGTCACGGGACGTTCATACCTTGTCCCCGTCCACCTGACCCGGCAAGATGGGACAACGGCCGGCGCCTGAGGGGCCGGTTGTTGGGGAATCGGGGAATGGGCACCGTGGGGAGGAGGAGCGGCAATCGTGAAGCTGCCAGCGGAGCAGCCTGCCGGCAAGGGAGCCAGGCGGCTGCGGGTGTTCATCCTGGACGACCACGAGGTGGTCCGCAGGGGTCTGCAGGACCTTCTGGAAGGCGAAGGATTCGAAATTGTCGGCCAATCGGGATCGGCCCGGGAGGCCACCAAGATGATCCCCGCGCTGCATCCGGACGTGGCTGTGCTGGATGTGCGGCTCCCGGACGGTACGGGAATCGAGGTCTGCCGGGATGTGCGCTCGATCGATCCAACGTTGCGCTGCCTGATCTTGACCAGTTACGACGACGAGCGGTCCCTGCGCAGCGCGGTGCTCGCCGGAGCAGTGGGTTACGTCCTCAAGCAGATCAGCGGGAACGACCTGGTGGCGGCGCTGCGCCGGGCGGCGGCGGGGGAGACGCTGTTCGATCCGGGCATCGAATCCCGGGTCGTCGAAGGAATGACCAAACCGGGCGCGGTGGATCCGCGGATGGAAGACCTGAGCCCGCAGGAGCAGCGCATCCTGAACCTGATCGGCCAGGGGCTGACCAATAAGCAGATCAGCGAGGAGATGTTCCTGGCCGAGAAGACGGTCAAGAACTACGTCTCCTCGGTGCTGGCCAAACTTGGCTTCGAGCGCCGGACCCAGGCTGCCGTCTACGTGGCACGGCAGGGCGGCGACGGCACCGAGACCGGGCAGCTGCCGGTCCTTTAGGCCAGCGGCACCCGCCAGCGCACCTGCGTTCCCAGGTCGGGACCGCTGGCCAGTTCCATGATGCCGCCGAGCAAGACGGCGCGCTTTTCGATATTGGCCAGGCCGCTGCTGCGGGTATCGCCGTTGATGCCGCTGCCGTTGTCCTCCACCAGCAGTTCCAGGCTGCCGGGCTTCCCTTCCTCCGCCTCCCGGACCGTGACGGCGACATCGATCGAGCTGGCACCGGCGTGCCGGATCGCGTTGCTCAGGGCCTCGGTGAGCACCGCGAGCAGGTGTCCGGCTACCCGCTCCGGCACGGCACCGTCCACGCCGCCATCCATGCGGACCCGGGGGGAGAACGGCATGGATTTCATTGCGTTCTGCACGGTCTGCAGGATCCGGCTGCTCAGCAGATCACCGGAGCCGGCCGGCTTGAGCGAGTAGATCGTATCGCGCAGCTGGCGGATGGTCTCGTCCAGGTCAGCGGCGACGGCGGTGATCCGGTCCTGCACCGCCGTTTCGGTGGTGTAGCGGCGGAGGCTCTGCAGGCTCAGGCCCGCTGCGAAGAGCCGCTGGATGACCACGTCGTGCAGGTCCCGGGCGATGCGGTCGCGGTCCTCGAAGAGCACGAGTTCTTCGCGCAGCCGCTGGCCGTGGGCCGCATCCAGCGCCAACGCGGCATGCGTGCAGAAGATGCCGCTCATCTGCGGGTCGATGCCGGCCAGCGGACCGGCATCGCGTTTCCGGCCCAGGAAGAGCACGCCCTTCGGGCCCTCCTGGGGACACAGCGGGGTCAGCAGCAGCGGCCCCAGGGCCGCGGCGATCTTCGCGCCGAGGAAGCCCGAAGCGTCCTCCAGGACGATCGGTTCCTCCTCGTCCCACAGTTGCGAGAGGAGCGGCGAATGCAAGGCGATGGCCGGCAGGGCGAGCTGGCCGGCCAGTTCGCCGCCGAGCGCGGAGACCCGCAGCCGGGTGCCGTCGTCGGCAGGGAAGCCGACGCCGGCCAGGGCCCAGCCGGGCACGGTCAGCGCCTGCTGCACAATGATGTCGCCCGGGTTGGCGGTCCTGGCCGATACGCCGGAGCCGACTTCCATGGAGGCCTCCAGCCATTGCTCGCGGCGTTCGGACTGCGCGAACAGCCTGGCGTTGGCGACGGCGACGCCGGCCGCGGCAGCCAGCGAAACGACCACTTCCTCGTCGGCCTCGGTAAAGTCCCCGCCGCCTTTTTTCTCCGTGAGGTAGAGGTTGCCCAGGACCTGGCCGGAAACCCGGATCGGGACGCCCAGGAAGGACTTCATCGGAGGGTGGCCGGGCGGGAAGCCGTAGGAGTCCGGGTGCTTGCCCAGCTCATGCATCCGGATCGGCTTGGGGTCCCGGATCAGCAGTCCCAAAACGCCGTGTCCCACAGGCAGCGGCCCGATGCGCTCGATTTCCTCCGGCGTCAGGCCGACCGTAATGAAGCGCTCGAGGATCTGCCCGGTGGCGATCACACCCAGCGCGCCGTACCGCGCGTCCACCAGATTGCACGCCGTCTGGACCACCTGGTCCAGGATGGTTTCCAGGCTGTGGTTCTCCGCGATCGAGACTATGGCGGAGACCAGTTCCTGGATATGGTGCTCGGCGCGGGCCAGGTCACTCGGGTCGTTTACCCTCCACGGCGTCATGGTCAACCTCCTGTGCGCTGCACGGAAGACGGCTTCTCCACGCCACGTAAGCACCGCCGTCGTAGTGGCAGGCTAGCAGAACGCAGCCGGGCAGGACCTTTAGCCCTACTGGCTGAATGGATTCAGCGCGAAGCTGGTTCCGGGCGCGCCCTGGGGAACAGCAGGAGGGGGGCCTGCCGGACCGCCGGTAGAGGGTCAAAGGGGACAGTAACCGGTGCGGGCGCGCCCGATATTTCCTGCCGCTGTGCAAGGCCGCATGGCCTTATTCCTGGCCCGGACGCGGATGGCGCGGCGGAATGATCGGCCCGGGTTCCGGGATCGGCAACGGCCCGGGCGGAGGCGGCGGTTCTTTGCCCGGTTCCGGGCCGGGCAGCGGATTCGGAAAGGGCTCAGGCTCCACGGGTTCCGGTTCGCCCGGCGGGGGCTGCGGCGACGTGGGATCCGGGGTGGGTTCAGGCGGCGGCTGGGGGATGGTCATGGTTACGCCCCTCGACTCTGGCGATGGTCCGGGCAGCTATGTCCGCGTGCTGTCAGGATACGCCGCCGTTTGCGCACCGGACAATGAGCCGGCAGCCGGTTCGCGCAGCTCACTGCGCCACCAGCGGACGGTGGCCGCGGCGGCTTCGGCCAGCGGAGTGGGGGCCAGTCCCAGCGCGGACTGGCTGTCCGCCGACTCCATGACGAATGGCTCCTCGAACTGGTAGAGCATCTCCGCCAGCTCCCGCGCATCGGGCAGGACCGGCGCCAGGCCGCGGATGAGCCAACCCGGCAGCGAAGCCACCTTCGGTACTGCTACGGCGGCCGCTGCGGCGAAGGCCTGCACGAGCTCCCGCTGGGTCAGGGCCGGACCGGTCGGCGCATGCAGCACGGAGTTCCACACCGCCGGCTGCTGCGCGGCGCGGATCATCGCGGCAGCGAGGTCCGGAACGTAGGTGAAGGAATGCGGCACGTCCGGGCTGCCCAGCACGCGGACCGTCCTGCCCGCCAGCACCGCCGGGACCATGCGCTCGCCGGCATGC
>NZ_ANPE02000221.1 GCF_000328305.2 Arthrobacter crystallopoietes BAB-32
CCAGCGCAGCGGCTCGCTGCCCGCCGGCGCCTGGTCCGCCAGCTCGCCGCAGATGCGCTCCAGCACGGAGTCCTCCAGCTGCCGGGCGGGCAGGGCCAGCAGCAGCGCCACCGAACCGGTCTGCAGTCTGGCGGCCAGGGCGGAATTGCGCGAGGAGGCGAGCACCTGGTTGACCAGTTCCAGCAGCACCCGTTCCCGCCGCTGCAGCGCGATCGGCTCCGCCGCGGACGGCCGGTCCAGCCGCAGCACCACGGGGACATAGAGCGGGGCCGGCCGGAGTCCGAGGGCGGCGGCGCGGGTGAGTGCCTCGGCTTCGTCCAGCGAGCGCGGCTGGCGCAGTTCATGGAGCAGCCCGGCCTGCGCCTGGTGGCCGAGTTCGCGCTGGTCCCGCTCGGCCATCCGGTTGATGGTCAGGGCCTGGCCGGCGCGCTCCAGCACCATGGCCGCTTCCGCTTCCTCGGCGGGGTCCGCGGGCACCACGAGCCGCCCCCAGCGCTGGCCGCGCAGTCCGACCGGGGTCTGCAGCCAGCCCTCGTCCCCGGTCCGGGCGGTCTCCTCGCGGAAGTGTGCGGCGCGGGAGCGTCGTTCCCAGTCGCGCAGCAGCTCCCCCGGCGCGGTGCCGGCCGGGTCGAAGGCCATGACCAGGTGCGAGACGTCTTCGAGCACCACCGGCGCGCCGGTCAGCTGCGCGGTGCGCTCGACGATCTCCTCGGCCGAGGCGTTTTCCAGGCTGAGCATGGTGAACACCTCGTGCACTTCGCGGGCCTTCTCCACCCGCTCCAGCTGCGCGGCGACGATCAGCTTGTGCACCACTTCGGTCACCTCGACGAAGCGGATTCGCCGGGCGGCGAGCACCACGGGCAGTTGGGCGCGGGCGGCGGCCTGCCGGAGGGCGGCTTGGGCTTCCGGGCGGTCCGCGGTGATTTCGACGACGACGCCGGCAGCCCCGAGCGCGGCGAGCTCACCGAGGTAGCGGGCAGCTTCGGGAGCGGAGGTGCCGAAGCCCAGGCCGGTGGTCAGCACCAGCTCACCGCCTTCGAGCAGGCCGGACAGGCTCTTCAGTTCCGCCACATGGACCCAGCGCACCGGGTCGCCGAGCCGGTCCGCGCCGGCCAGGACCTCCGGTTCCCCAGCGGCGACGACGGGCAGCTGCAGGATGTGCTGGAGCGTCAGGATCATTTACACAGTGTAATCCGGAGCCCAGTTCTGCTGACAGGTTGCCAATGGTGCAGGTCGATCCGCGGGGGCAGGATGGTGTCCACCGGGCAAGCCGCGCCGGCACCGCAACACGAGCCATCGAGCACCAGCAGGAGTTCCTTCATGCAGACTGTCCAGCACTGGATCAACGGCGCCTACGCCTCCCCCGCCGACGGCGGGCGCACCGCCGACGTCACGAACCCGGCCACCGGCAAAGTCTCCGCCCGCGTCGCGCTGGCGAGCACCGCCGTCGTCAATCAGGCTGTGCAGGCCGCCGCGGAGACGTTCCCGGCCTGGCGCGACACCTCGCTGACCCGCCGGGTCCAGATCCTGTTCAACTTCCGCGAACTGCTCAACGCCCGCAAGGGCGAGCTGGCCGCGATCATCACCGCCGAGCACGGCAAGGTCCTCGACGACGCCCTCGGCGAGGTCAGCCGTGGCCAGGAGGTCGTCGAATTCGCCTGCGGCATCCCGCACCTGCTCAAGGGCGGCTACACCGAGAACGCCTCGACCAAGGTGGATGTGCACTCGGTCCGCCAGCCGCTGGGCCCGGTGGCGATCATCAGCCCGTTCAACTTCCCGGCGATGGTGCCGATGTGGTTCTTCCCGGTCGCGATCGCTACCGGCAACACCGTGGTCCTCAAGCCCAGCGAGAAGGACCCGACCGCCGCGAACTGGATCGCCGAGCTCTGGAAGGAAGCCGGCCTGCCGGACGGCGTCTTCAACGTGGTGCACGGCGACAAGGAGGCCGTCGACACCCTGCTGGACCACCCCGACATCAAGTCCGTCTCGTTTGTCGGCTCCACCCCGATCGCGCAGTACGTGTACCAGAAGGGCACGGCGGCCGGGAAGCGCGTGCAGGCCCTCGGCGGGGCCAAGAACCACATGATCGTGCTGCCGGACGCGGACCTGGACCTGGCCGCGGATGCCGCTGTGAGCGCAGGCTTCGGTTCCGCCGGCGAGCGCTGCATGGCAATCTCCGCGCTGGTGGCCGTGGGCGGGATCGCCGATGAGCTGGTGGCCAAAATCGCCGAGCGCACCCGGACGCTGCGGATCGGCGACGGCCTGCGCGGCACGGACATGGGCCCGCTGGTCACCGCCGAGCACCGGAACAAGGTGGCCGGCTACATCGCCGCCGGCGAATCGGCCGGCGCCACGGTGGTGCTGGACGGCCGGCACGTGGAGGCGGACGCCGAGGGCGACGGCTTCTTCCTGGGCCCGACCCTCTTCGACAATGTCACCCCGGAGATGTCCATCTACACCGACGAAATCTTCGGCCCGGTGCTGTCCGTGGTCCGCACGGAAACCTACGACGAGGCGCTGGGCTTGATCAACGCCAACCCGTACGGCAACGGCACGGCCATTTTCACCAACGACGGCGGTGCCGCCAGGCGCTTCGAAAACGAGATCGAGGTGGGTATGGTGGGCATCAACGTGCCGATTCCGGTGCCGATGGCGTACTACTCCTTCGGCGGCTGGAAGAACTCGCTGTTCGGCGACAGCCACGCCCACGGCGCCGAGGGCGTGCACTTCTTCACGCGCGGCAAGGTCGTCACCACCCGCTGGCTCGACCCCAGCCACGGCGGGCTGAACCTCGGCTTCCCGCAGAACGCTTGAGACCAGGAGGACCCACCATGACCACCACCGCAGCGCACACCGCAGCCGGCTCCGGCGTCAGCGAAGCCGAGCTGGAGGCCGGCCGGCGCGCCTACGAGCTGGACCGCAAGCATGTATTCCACTCCTGGTCCGCCCAGGAGCAGATCAAGCCCATGACGGTCATCCGCGCCGAGGGCTCCTATGTCTGGGACGGCGAGGGCAACCGCCTGCTGGATTTCTCGTCGCAGCTGGTCAACACCAACATCGGCCACCAGCACCCGAAGGTCGTCGCGGCGATCCAGGAGCAGGCAGGCAAGCTGTGCACCATCGCGCCGCAGTTCGCCAACGACGCGCGTTCCGAGGCTGCCCGGCTGGTCGCGGAGCTGACCCCGGGCGAGCTGGACAAGGTGTTCTTCACCAACGGCGGCGCAGACGCGGTGGAGCACGCGATCCGGATGGCGCGGCTGCACACCGGCCGCTACAAGGTGCTCTCGGCCTACCGGTCCTACCATGGCGGGACCGCGCTGGCCGTCAACGTCACCGGGGATCCGCGGCGCATCGCCAACGACTACGGCAACGCCGGCACGGTGCACTTCCACGCGCCGTTCCTGTACCGCTCGCAGTTCCACGCGGCCACCGAGGCCGAGGAGACCCAGCGCGCGCTGGAGCACCTGGAAACCACGATCCAGCTCGAGGGCGCCGACCGCTTCGCCGCGATCATCCTCGAATCCATCCCGGGTACCGCCGGCATCATGGTGCCGCCGCCCGGCTACCTCCAGGGCGTGCGCGAGCTGGCCACGAAGTACGGGATGATGTTCATCGCGGACGAGGTCATGGCCGGCTTCGGCCGCTCCGGCAAGTGGTTCGCGATCGACCATTTCGACGTCGTGCCGGACCTGCTGACCTTCGCCAAGGGCGTGAACTCCGGCTACGTGCCGCTCGGCGGCGTCGCGATCTCCCCGGAGATCTACGCGACCTTCGCCGACCGGCCCTACCCGGGCGGGCTGACCTACTCCGGCCATCCGCTGGCCTGCGCGGCCGCCGTGGCCACCATCAACGCCATGCGCGAGGAGCGGATGGTCGAGCATGCCGCAGACCTGGGCGAGACGGTGTTCGGGCCGGGCCTGGCGGAACTGGCCGCCAAGCACTCCTCAATCGGCGAGGTCCGCGGCGTCGGCGCGTTCTGGGCGATCGAGCTGGTCAAGAACCAGCAGACCCGCGAACCGATGGCAGCCTACGGCGGCTCCAGCCCGGCGATGAACGAGCTGATCGCCGCCTGCAAGTCCCGCGGGCTGCTGCCGTTCGCCAACTTCAACCGGATCCACGTGGTCCCGCCGCTGAACATCTCTGCCGAGGACGCACGCGCCGGGCTGGCCATCCTGGATGAGGCGCTCGAAGCCACGGACCGCCACGTCGAGAGCTGACGGGCAGTCCAATCGACCAGTGCGGGGCCGGCGGGAATGATCCCGCCGGCCCCGCCCTTGTTGCAGCAGCGGGCCCGCCTCAAAGGCGAGGGACGAGGGCTCCACCGCTCCAAACGGTCAAAAACCCAAGGACAAGTACACGAAACATCCAACCGCCACCACCAGTATTCCACTGAGGAAAAGCCAAAGGCCGGCATTGGATTCCGTCGATCTGCGATGCTGGTTTTTCACTATTGCTCCTAGCAGCGATGAAGCTTCTGGTACGGCAAGCCGTCAAACTGCGATCACATACTTCTGAGTGTGGCTGCCGTCGCTTGTTGAAACCTTAGAGATGGTTTCGTTCGACAGAACCCTGGCCCGCGGTGCTGCGGCAACGGCCAGAACGGTACCCCGCCACCGGTCCGGTGACGGGCGGTCAGCCGCGCGGCAGGCGGGCCTCGATGCCGTCGAGCAGCAGGTCGAGGGCGAAGGCGAAGTTCTCTTCGTCGCTGATCCCCGGCATGGCTGCGGCGGCCGCGGCAGCGTTCGGGAAGCGGTCGGTCGGCGCCTGCGCGTAGGCTTCGGCCCAGGCCCGGTTGTCCGCCTCGGACTTTTCGCCCAGCGACTTCAAGGCAGCCCCGAAACCGGTCCACGCCAGCATGAAGTCGGCGCAGGCCCGGTAGATCCGGACAGCCTCTTCCGGATCGAAGCCGGCCTGGCGGAGCGTGGCCAGCATGGTCTCGATGAACCGCATTTCGGATTCCTGCCTGGTCACCCGGACCGCGGCCAGGGCCGCCACCTGCGGGTGGGCCAGATAGGCGCGCCGGCCGCGGACGATGAGCTCCCTGATGGTGTCCCGCCAGGAGGACCCCGGCTGGAAGTCTTCCAAGGCGTGGGCGATCAGCCGGTCGGCGAGCGCCAGCAGCAGTTCGTCCTTGTCCTTGAAGTGCCGGTACAGTGCGGTGGGATCGGCGCCGAGCAGCTGCCCGATGCGGCGGAAGGTCAGGGCGGAGCTGCCCGCTTCATCGGCCAGCTGCAGGCAGGCGTCGACGATGACCTCGCGGGAGAGTCCCTTGGCCCGCTGCCGCTGGGTGCTGCTACCGGTCACTGCCATCACGTCCCTCCTCCTGCTGGCCTGGTGCGTCACTCCACTGTAGCGGCGGCGGGCTGGTGGCCCTCGGCGGCTTCGGCCAGTGCCCCGCCGCGCTCGGCGACGCCGCTGCGGCGGGAAATGACGAAGAGCAGGGCGCCGAAGGCGAGGCTCGGGATGCCGATCGCCAGCCCGAGGACCGGGGCACTCACCGCGCCGATCAGATTGCCGCCGATGACCGGTCCCAGGGCGACGCCGACGATGTAGACGCCCATGACCAGCGTGCCCACCCGGCCGGTAACGTCCATCCGCGCAGCCAGGCCGAAAACCAGGGCCAGCACGGCGCCGTACATCGTGCCGGCCAGCACGATGCCCGCCGACAGGATGGCGGCCGACGTCGCGGTGAGGACGGCGTACTTGCACACGGAGCCGATGGTGATGATGAGGACGATGGCCAGGGACCGGCCCAGCAGTTTCAGTGCGAGCGGGGAAGCGAGGGCGCCGAGGAGTCCGCCGACCACGCTGAGCGAAATCACGAGGGAGATGCCATCCAGCGTCATCCCTGCACTCTCCATGCCGATCACGCCGGAGATTGCATAGACCAGGTCTTCGGTCATGCTCCAGAGGCCGAAGACCAGCGCCAGGATGACGGCCTTGGACTCGAAGCGCCTGCCGGCGGCCGGCTTCTGCGCGGCTTCAATGGGCAGGTTGGGCAGGCCGCTGGCCGAGAGCAGGCCGACCAGGCCCAGTCCTGCGAGGATGACCAGGATGTTCCGCAGGTCGCTGCCGAGCAGCGGCACGATGGCCAGCAGGGCCGCGGCGGCCAGCCGGTTGACGATCATCACCGTATTGACGGTCTTGTCCGGATCGCGCGTGGCCGAGGAGGCCGCCGTCGCCGTCGCCACCACCACGCCCGCACCGATACCGCCAAGCACCACGCCGGCCACCACGGGAGCCGTGGTCAGCGTGAACGCGCCGAGGCCGAATCCAGCCGCCATGGCCAGCAGGCCGATCCGGGCGATCCTGGGCCTGTCGCCCTTGGCAACCAGCTTGTTCGTGGCGAAGATGCCGGCGGCGGTGCCAAGGGACATGGCTGTCGCCAGGGCGGAAGCCGCCGCCACGGACATTCCGAGGTCGGCAACGAGTGCGCCGATGAGGACCGGAACAAGGTTGGCCGCGAGCAGCGCCAGAACCCAGGTTCCGAGGAAACCGATAACGACTTTGGGCGTTAGTGCCGCCAGGGATGCAGGAGCGGGCATCGAAAGTTCCTTACTTGGGAAGGATTGGGCATCATTGTCAACAACGTTGACTGAACAATTCCACAGTGCTCCCCGTTCCGGCAACAGCTAATGAATGTGATTCAAATCATAGTCAAGGTGGAGTCAACGTTGTTGACATTCTCCCCCGCCGTCAGTTGGATAAGTCACACCCCTTCCCCAGCATCAGGAAAGCAGGAAACGTGAGCGCAGACTGGATCTTCCACTCCGGCCGGATATTCGACGGACTGCAGCTCCATCCCACGGCAACGGCCGTGGCGGTAGCGGACGGACGGATCACCGCGGTGGGCAGCGACGCGGAGGTGCGTGCCGCCGTCGGTAGTGCCGTAGAGACGGTTGACCTTGGGGGCCGGCTGCTCACGCCGGGATTCACCGATGCCCACGTGCACGCCGTGTACGGCGGCGTCGAGCGGCTCGGCTGCGATCTGCTGGAGCTGTCCGGCCTGGACGCCGTGCTGGCCCGTATCGGCAGCTACGCCGCAGGGACCGGCAAGGCCTGGATCACCGGCGGCGGCTGGCACAAGGCGGACTTTCCCAACGGCTACCCCACTCGGGACCTGCTCGACGCCGTGGTCCCGGACCGCCCGGTCTACCTGATCAACGCGGACCACCACAGCGCCTGGGTCAACACGCGGGCGCTGGAACTGGCCGGCGTGGACGCGTCGACGCCCGATCCGGCGGACGGCTGGATGGAGCGCGACACGGACGGCTTTCCCGCCGGCACGCTGCACGAGGGCGCGATGGACCTGGTCAACCGGCTGCTGCCCCCGCTGTCCGAGGAGGACCTCAGCGCCGGGCTGCTCGAAGCCCAGCGCTATCTGCATTCGGTCGGCGTGACCGGCTGGCAGGAGGCCATCCTGGGCAACTACGCCGGCTACCCGGACGCCAGCAGCGTGTACCGCAGCATGGCCGCGCGCGGACTGCTGACCGGCCGGGCCACGGGCGCGCTCTGGGTGCCGCGCACCACCACGGCGGACAACATTGCCGAGCTCATCGCGGATTTCGAAGAACGACGCCGGACCAACCGTGAGGCGGGTTTCCTCACCACGAGCGCCAAGATCATGGTGGACGGCGTGCCGGAGAACCGTACGGCCGCGATGCTCGATCCCTACCTGCGCCCCTGCCGCTGCGAACACCCGGACGGCCTGGGCGCACCCGCTGCGCCGGAGCCGGAGGAGAGCCGCGGGCTGCTGTATCTGCCCAAGGACGTCTTCGACCGGACCGCCGCCGCGCTGGATGCCGCCGGCTTCGACCTGCACATGCACGTGATCGGCGACCGCGCCGTGCGGGACGGGCTGGACGCCGTCGAATACGCCCGGCAGGCCAACGGCCTGCGCTCCGGCGCCGCGAAGAGCCGGCACCACATGGCGCACCTGCAGATCATCCACCCGCTCGACGTGCCGCGCTTCGCCGCGCTCGAAGTGGCCGCCAACGCGCAGGCGCTGTGGGCCTGCAACGACGACCAGATGCTGGAGCTGACGGTGCCGCTGATCGGGGCCGAGCGGGCCGAATGGCAGTACCCCTTCGGCTCGCTGCTGGCCACCGGCGCCAGGCTCGCGATGGGTTCGGACTGGCCCGTGTCCACGCCGGATCCATGGCAGGCCATCCATGTCGCGGTCAACCGCAGCTACCCCGCCTACCCGGACGCGCCGCCGCTGGTCCCGGGCGAGGCCATCGGGCTGGCCGCCGCCTTGTCCGCCTACACCTCCGGCTCCGCGTGGCTGAACCGCCATGACGACGGCGGTGTCCTCCTTCCCGGCAAGGCCGCGGATCTGGTGGTGCTGGACACGGATCCGTTCCGGCTCGACCCGGCGGAACTGCATACCGTGGGCACGGATCTGGCCATGGTGGACGGCCGGGTGGTCCACAGCCGCCAACAGTCGGAAGTGGCGGCGTGAAGCGCGCCGGCGGTCCGGATCTGACGGCCTACGAGCAGGCCGAGCAGCAGATCCCGCGCAGCCGCACCGCCGCCGCACTGGCCGGAGCCCGGCCGGAGCCGTTCTGGCTCGACGATCCGGCCCGTCCGGACCCGTTGCCGGCCCTGGCTGCGGACACCGCCACGGACCTGGCGGTTGTCGGCGGCGGCTACTCCGGGCTCTGGACGGCGCTCATGGCCAAGGAACGCGATCCGGGCCGCCGCGTCGTGCTGCTGGAGGGCCGCCGCATCGGCTGGGCCGCCTCCGGCCGCAACGGCGGCTTCTGCGAGGCCAGCCTCACCCATGGCGATGCCAACGGGCAGAAGCACCTGCCGCAGGAGGCGGCCCGGCTGCGCGAGCTCGGCCAGGAAAACCTGGAGCAGCTCGCCGCCGCCGTGGCGCGGTACGGGATCGACTGCGGTTTCGAATGGACCGGCACGCTCTCCGTGGCGACCGCTGAGCACCAGGTCCAGTGGCTGCGCGACGAAGAGGGCCAGGACCCGGATATCGTCTTCCTCGACCAGGAGGCCGTGCGCAAGGAGGTCGGCTCCCCGCTCTTCCGCGCCGGGCTGTGGGACAGGAAGGGCACGGCGATGCTCAACCCGGCCCGGCTGGCCTGGGGACTGCAGCGCGCCTGCCTGGCTGCCGGCGTCGAAATCTTCGAACACACCCCGGTGCGGGGCCTGCGGAACTCAGGCTCCGCCGTCGAACTGCGCACCGATGGCGGGACGGTCACCGCCGAACAGGTCGCGCTGGCCACCAATGTGTTCCCCTCGCTGCTCAGGCGCACCCGGCTGCACACCGTGCCGGTCTACGACTATGCCCTGATGACCGGCCCGCTTGGCGCGGAGCAACTGCGGGCGATCGGCTGGCACAACCGGCAGGGGCTGGCGGACCTGGACAACCGCTTCCACTACTACCGCCTGGCCACGGATCCGGACGGCGGAACCCGCATCCTGTTCGGCGGCTACGACGCGGTCTACCACTACGGGCGGCGCCTTCGTCCCGAATACGAGCAGCGCGAGGCGACGTTCACCCGGCTGGCCGCGCACTTCTTCGCCACCTTCCCGCAGCTGGAGGACGCGAAGTTCACGCACCAGTGGGGCGGGGCGATCGACACCTGCAGCCGCTTCTTCCCGTTCTTCAGCACGGCTCATGGCGGCCGGGTGGCATTCGCCGCCGGCTACACCGGGCTCGGCGTCGGTGCCACCCGCTTCGGCGCGAACGTCATGCTGGACCTGCTGGCCGGCACACCCACCGAACGGACCGAGCTGGCCATGGTGCGGCGCAAGCCGCTCCCCTTCCCGCCGGAGCCGCTCGCGTGGCTGGGCATCAAAACAACGACGGCGGCCCTCATCCGGGCGGACCGGAACCAGGGCCGGCGCGGGCCGTGGCTCAAGGCGATGGACGCCGTCGGGATGGGCTTCGATTCCTGACCCGGCCCATGCGCCAGCCGGCGGCCCTTCCGCGCCCCCTCCACTCCCGTGTTCCTCTCCCTCCGTATGCCCTACCCTCCCCTCCTGTGTTCCCCTACCCTCCCCTCCCGTGTTCCCCTGCCCTCCCTCGTTCGAACCCAACTTCAGGCCTAACTACCCACGTTTTGCCCGGCGGCAACGCCCTGACTTGGGACGATGCGGGCGGCTGCTCCAAAACGTGGAGTCGAAACGGCGGCCTGCGCTGCAGCGAGCCGCGAGTGGCGGCAGCAGACGGACTGCGGCGCGTCGCGAGGCCGGCCAAGTGGGGCGGGCCGGGCGGGTAGGCAGCGGACGTGCGTAAAAGAACGTGATTCATTTTAAGTCTTGTGCGGCAGCCCACATGCCGGTATAAATGAATATTGTTCATTTGTGATCTGCCCCACTGGAGAACCTCCCATGCTTGAACTGACCCGGCTCGGTCCGCCTGCTTCCCTCGCCCGCACCGAGCCAAGCAGCCGGCCGCCGCTGCGGATTGGCCTGGTCCAGCATCGCTGGCACGCCAACCCGGCTGAGCTCAAGGCCGAGCTGAACGAAGGGATCGCCCGCGCCGCCAAACTGGGCGCCGCCGTCGTTTTCCTCCCCGAACTCACGCTCTCCCGCTACCCGGCGGACACCCTGCCAGCGGGCCGCGCGGCGGACCTGGCCGAGGACCTGCTGACCGGGCCCACCTTCGCCTTCGCCGCCGAGGCCGCCCGCGCCAACAACGTGTGCGTGCACGCCTCGCTCTACCAGCGGGCCGACAGCCCCGAGGACGAGCTGGGCCTGAACACCGCCATCCTGGTTTCCCCGGCCGGCGAGCTGCTGGCCCGCACGCACAAGCTGCACATTCCGGTCACCGCCGGCTACTACGAGGACAAGTTCTTCCGCCAGGGCCCGGCCGCCGAGGACGCCTACCAGGTCCACGCCCCGGCCGAACTCGGCGGCGCCCGCCTGGGCATGCCGACCTGCTGGGACGAGTGGTTCCCGGAGCTGGCGCGGCTGTACTCGCTCGGCGGCGCCGAACTGCTGGTCTACCCGACGGCGATCGGCTCCGAGCCCGACCACCCGGACTTCGATACCCAGCCGCTGTGGCAGCAGGTGATCGTCGGCAACGGCATCGCCAACGGCCTCTTCATGGTCGCCCCGAACCGCTGGGGCAACGAGGGCACCAACACCTTCTACGGCTCCTCGTTCATCTCAGACCCCTACGGCCGCATCCTGGTACAGGCGCCGCGGGACGAATCCGCCGTGCTGGTCGCGGACCTGGACCTGGACCAGAGGAAGGACTGGCTGGCCCTCTTCCCGTTCCTGGCCACCCGCCGGCCGGAAACCTACGCCCGCCTGGCCGAACCGGTGCGCGCCGACGAGCCGTTCGGCACCCCGGCCCCGCAGACCGCGCCGGCAGGAGCCTGACGATGGGCTGGACGATGCCCGCGGAGACCGCGGAACAGAGCCGGATCTGGATGGCCTTCCCGCCCGGCGGCTACACGCTCGGCGACACCGAGGAGGAGGCGCACGCCGCGCGCAGCACCTGGGCCGCGGTGGCCAACGCGATCGTGGAGTTCCAGCCGGTGACCATGCTGGCGGAACCGAAGGACGCGGAAACCGCCCGCACCTACCTGTCTCCCGCCGTCGAACTTGAACTGGCGCCGCTGGATGACGCGTGGATGCGGGACATCGGCCCCACGTTCGTCTTCAATAACGACGACGGCGCCCGGCTGGGTGCGGTGGACTGGGTCTTCAACGGGTGGGGGCAGCAGGACTGGGCCCGCTGGGACAAGGATGCGAGGATCGCTGCCCGGATCGCGGGGCTCGCCGGCGCGGAGCGGATCGGCTCCTTCCTGGTCAACGAAGGCGGCGGCATCCAGGTGGACGGCGAAGGCACCGTGCTGGTGACCGAGACCGTGCAGCTGGATCCGCACCGGAACCCCGGCCTCACCAAGGACGGGGTGGAGGCCGAGCTCGCCCGCACCCTCGGCGCCACCAAGGTCATCTGGCTGCCGCGCGGACTCACCCGCGATTCCGAGCGCTTCGGCACCCGCGGGCACGTGGACATCGTCGCCGCCATCCCCTCCCCCGGCACCGTGCTGGTCCACAGCCAGGACAACCCGGAGCACCCCGACTACGAGGTCAGCCGGGAGATCATCGCCTGCCTGGCCGGCACCACCGACGCCGCCGGGCGGGACTGGAACATCATCGAGGTGCCCGCGCCCCAGACCCTGCGCGACGACGAGGGCTTCGTCGACTACAGCTACATCAACCACCTGGTGATCAACGGCGCCGTCATCGCCTGCACCTTCAACGACCCGGCGGACGAGAAGGCCCTGGCCATCCTCGCCAATGCCTATCCCGGCCGGCGGATCGTCGGCGTCGACGCCCGCGAACTCTTCGCCCGCGGCGGCGGCATCCACTGCATTACGCAGCAGCAACCACGTTCTTTCCGAAAGGCCCGGCCATGAGCCACACTCCAACCATGAGCACCACCAGGCCGCCCGGCGGCAAAGGCCTCGCGGCCGGGCAGCTGGGCCTGCTCGCCGTCGTCGTCATCGGCATCTCCACCATCGCCCCGGCGTACGTGCTCACCTCCACGCTCGGGCCGACCGTCCAGGCGATCGGGCCGTACCTGCCGGCGATCTTCATCGTCGGGTTCATCCCGATGTTCCTGGTGGCGCTGGGCTACCGGGAACTCAACGCGGACTCGCCGGACAGCGGCACCACCTTCACCTGGGTGACCAAGGCGTTCGGCCCGTTCATCGGCTGGATGGGCGGCTGGGGCCTGCTCGCAGCGAACATCATCGTGCTCTCCAACCTGGCCGGTGTGGCGGTGGACTTCTTCTACCTCTTCCTGGCCCAGCTGACCGGGGACGCGTCGCTGGCCGACCTGGCCGCGAACAAGGTGGTCAATGTGCTGACCTGCCTGGTGTTCGTGGCGCTGGCCGTCTGGGTCTCCTGCCGCGGCGTGAAGACCACCAAGGCCGTGCAGTACATCCTGGTGGCCTTCCAGCTGGGCGTCCTGGCCTGGTTCACCGTCGGTGCGCTGAGCCGGATCGGCACCGTGCCGGGGACCGAGCCGCTGGCCTTCAGCTGGGCATGGTTCAACCCCTTCGGCATCGAGTCCTTCTCCGCCTTCGCGCTCGGCCTGTCGCTGTCCATCTTCGCGTTCTGGGGCTGGGACGTCTGCCTGACGGTGAACGAGGAAACCACCAACGGCCGGCGCACCTCCGGCGCCGCAGCCACCGTGACCGCCGTCGTTGTTTTGGCGATCTACCTGGCCGGCTCCGTGGCCACCGTGATGTTCGCCGGCACCGGGGACACCGGGCTGGGCCTAAACAACCCGGACATCGCGGAGAACGTGTTCACCGCGATCGCCGGTCCGGTGATGGGCCCGTTCGCCATCCTGCTTTCGCTGGCCGTGCTGTCCTCCTGCGCCTCGTCGCTGCAGTCCACCATGATCTCGCCGGCGCGCAGCCTGCTGGCGATGGGCTACTACAAGGCGCTGCCGGAAAGCTTCGGCAAGGTCAGCCCGCGGTTCAAGTCCCCGGTCTTCGCCACGGTGGTGGCCGGCGCCGTCTCCGCCGGCTTCTACACGCTGATGCGCTTCGTCAGCGACAACGTCCTCAACGACACGATCATGGCGCTGGGCCTGATGATCTGCTTCTACTATGGGCTGACCGCGCTGGCGTGCGTCTGGTACTTCCGCCGCACCGCGCTGGCCAGCGCCCGGAATCTGTGGTTCCGGTTCATCTTCCCGCTGCTGGGCGGACTGGCCCTGGTGGTCGTCTTCGTCCAGACCGCGGTGGACAGCTGGGACCCGGCCTTCGGCAGCGGCTCGGAGCTGTTCGGCATCGGCCTGGTGTTCGTGATCGGCGTCGGCCTGATCGCGCTCGGCCTGCTGGTCATGCTGTGGATGTACCGGCGCCGGCCGGAGTACTTCCGCGGCGAAACCCTGCAGCAGGAAAGCCCGGCGCTGGAGCTGCCCGAGTAGGCACGCCCGCAACCGGAAGCAACGGCCGACGGCGGGGCCTCACCTCGGGTGAGGTCCCGCCGTCGTTCCGTCCCGACCCATTGCGGCCGCCGGTGCGCGCTCCTAGGGTGGACACATCCCCAAACCCAAGGAGGGACCATGTCGACCCCCAGCGAAGAGAACCCGAACCTGGACGACGTTGTCGAACGCACCGGCGACGCCCTGCCCACCTCCACCCGGACCGGGCACGGCAAGATGCCCGAGTCCATCGATGACGACGATCTGCAGCGGGCCACCGAACAGGAGCGCGTCGCCGCCGGACTGGCCGACTACGCGCCGTCGGACGTCCCGGACGCCACCGATCCCCTGCCGCCGGAGGCCTCTGACGAGGCGGACCGCGCCCAGCGCGGCTGGACCGAGGAAGAAAGCGGCGAGTGAGCCAAAGTCCAATTACGACGCCGGTGCGTCGTTAAGCGGGGTCGGTGCAGGTCAGCCCTGGCCGGAGGAGTCCAGCTCGCTTCCGATCCGCTCGGCGGCGGCACGGACCTGCTCGCCGAAATCCTTGCCGGGCGAGGCCTGGACGCGGGTCAGCGGCACGGCCAGGCAGACCGCGGCAATCAGCTGTCCGCCGGATTCCACGGGCACGCTGACCGAGCCCAGGCCCGGAGTCCGTTTCGCGACGGATTCCACCCAGCCATGGCGCTCCAGTTCCTCCAGTGCCTCGGGGACCCGCGCCAGAATTCCCCCGCTGGAACCGGCCGGCAGCGCCACCCGGGCCCCGACCGGCAGGGTCGCCTTCAATTCCTGCTGGCTGTCGACGCTCAGAGCACAGATCCGGTCATCGCCCCGGCGCAGCCACAGCTGGGCCGTCTCTCCCGTCTCGTCGCGCAATCGGGTCAGCACCGGCAGCGCCGCGTTCTCCAGGGCGGTGCGCACGAACCGGTGGCCCAACTGGAAGTCCCCGCCCTGCGTCCGGCGCAGGAACCCGTACTCCACCAGGGACAGCGCCAGCCGGTGCGCCGTCGAGACCGACAGGCCGGACCGACGGGCCAATTCGCTGGCGGACGCCGCGGAGCCCTCCACGGCGTCAAGGATCGCGGCAATGCGCGCCAGCATGCGGTTGCTGTTGGAAGATTCAGGCGAACTCATGCCATCAGCGTAATGCGGCGCCCGGCCGCCGAAGAACGCCGGGGGCTGCCGGGGCCGCCGGGACGCTCAGTGCCGGCGGCCGCCGGCGTGCTCCATGCAGAAGCGGGCCTCCGGCCGGGCCTCGAGCCGCTCGTCGGGGATGGTCTTGCCGCAGTGTTCGCAGCGTCCGTAGTTTCCGGCATCGATCCGCGCCCGGGCGGCAAGCAGTTCGTCCAGCGCCTGCTCGGTGCTGTCCAGCAGCGTGACTTCGCGGGCACGCTCGAGGGTCAGGGTGGACCCTTCGGGATCATGTTCGTCGTCGGACGGGGTGTCTTTGGCGGCGAGCGTCGCTTCCCGAATGTCCTGGGTCAGGCGGTCGATCTGGGTCCGTGCCTCGGCGATCTTCTCGTCGAGCAGCCGCCCGAACTTCTCGTTGGCAGGCGCGGCGGAAGCGGCACCTGCGTTGTCCAAGGCCTTGTCCACAATGGACCTTCCTTTACGATGATTGATTCCAGCATCATAGTCCTGTTTGGCCCGCTTTTTACCGCTTCAGCCGCGCACTCTTCCCGCAGGAGGCCCCAGTGATCGACCGGAAAACCGAGACTGACGTGCTGGTGGTGGGCGCCGGCCCCACCGGTCTGATGCTGGCCAACTGGCTCCTGAAGCTCGGTGTGCGCACTGTGCTGGCGGACGCCAAGTCCGGCCCGACGCGCGAGTCCCGCGCCTTGGGACTGCAGGCCCGCAGCCTGGAAATCTACGACCAGCTGGGCGTGGCGGACACGGTGCAGGCGGAGAGCACGCTGGCCCGGCGGCTGTACCTGGGTTACGAATCCAAGGTCTTCGGCATGCTGCCGCTCGGCCGCTTCGCCCGGGGCCTGACGCCCTATGAGGGCATCACTTTCTACGAGCAGAGCAAAAACGAGGCGCTGCTGGCGGACAACCTGGCGACCCTGGGCGGCAGCGTGCTCTGGCACCACCGGCTGACCGCGCTGGACGACGAGCCCGGCGGGCAGGGCGTCAACGCAGTGCTCACCGGACCGGACGGAGACCTCGCCGTGCGTGCCCGCTACTGTGTGGGTACCGACGGCGGTTCCTCCACCGTGCGCACGCTGCGCGGCATTCCGTTCGAGGGCGTGACGAATCCGGCGTCCTTCTTTGTCGCGGACGCCACCCAGGTCCGCGGCCTCTCGCACGACGGCGTCAACATCCGCCCCGGAACCGAGGATTTCCTGCTCGGCTTCCCGATGGTCGGGGACGCCCATATCAGGCTGATCGGCACGGTGCCGGACACCACCCCTGCCCCCGCTCCCGGGGAGAACAACGACGACGGCGCGGGCACCGCCGTCGTCAATGTCACCGAAGCGGAGGTGCGGGAGCGGCTGGCGCGGGTGTACTCGGTGACCTACGGCGCCTCAACCTGGTTCTCCACCTACCGCGTGCACCACCGGGTTGCCGCGCGCTTCCGCGACGGGCCCGTGTTCCTGGCCGGCGACGCCGCGCATGTGCATTCGCCGGTCGGCGCGCAGGGCATGAACACCGGGTTGCAGGACGCGCACAACCTGGCGTTCAAGCTCGCCGACGTGCTGCAGGGCCGGGCCGGCGACCGCTACCTGGACCGCTACGAGGCCGAGCGGCGTCCGGTGGCGCACCGGCTGGTGACCACCACGGACCGGGTCTTCGGCTTCATCACGTCCACCAATCCGGCGGCCGGCAGTCCGGCGCGGCGCGCTGCCGCTGATCGCACCGGTGGCCGCCTTCCTGGCCCCGCGCACCCGGCGGGCATCGCGGCTCTTCGAGTATGTCTCCCAGATCCGCATCCACTACTGGATGTCCGACGGCGCCAGGGAAACCGCGCGCGGCCGCCGCGGGACCGTGGTCGGCCGGCGGCTGCAGTTCACCGGCGACAACTTCGAGCCGCTGCGCTCGCTGCAGTGGCAGGTGCACGCCTATGGGTCCATGTCCGCGGTGGCCGTGCATCACGTGCGCTCGGCGCTCGGGCTGGAAGTGCATGTGCTCCCGCTGCACGGGAACCGCCGGCTGCAGGAGGGCATGTTCTACCTGGTCCGGCCGGACGGATTCGTGGCGGCCGAGGCGCCGCCGGCCACCGCCGTCTCCACCTTCGCGGCGGCGCTGCAGCGCTAAGGCGCGGAAGCCCCAGCGCTGCGGTGCGGACCGGATCGGACCGCGCCGGGCCGGATCGGGCCGGCCGCGGGCGTTGCCTGGTCAGTTCCCGGGCGTCCAGTCCGATTCGTCCGGCCGCACCGGGTGCCGGCTGACGATGGAGAGCCGGTTGAATGCGTTCATGGTCAGCACGATCCAGCTGACCGCGGAGATCTGCTCCGCGGTCAGGCGCTGGCGGGCAAACGCGTACTCATGGTCGGCCAGCTCGTGCGGCGGCAGCTCGGTGATCGATTCGGCGAGCGCCAGGACCGCCTGCTCCTGCTCGCTGAACAGCGAGGTGTCCCGCCAGGCGGCCAGTACGGCCAGCCGCTGCTGGCTCTCCCCGGCTGCGAGGGCGTCCTTGACGTGCATGTTCAGGCAGTAGGCGCAGCCGTTGAGCTGCGAGACCCGGACATTGATCAGCTCCACGAGCCGACGGTCGAAACCGGCTTCCTCGGCGGCCTCGCGCACCTTCAGGCCCAGCCCGTTCAGCGCGCGGTAGGCGGCCGGATGCTGCTTGTCGATGAAGACGCGGTCGTGCTTGACGGCGCTCACCGGCTCTCCCCCGCGGCAGCCTGCTCCGCCCGGTCATGCTCGGCGATCTGCTGGTCGGTGGGCATGTCCACCGCGTCCAGGTACTCCGGGTGCTTGCGGACCCAGGCCCGGATGTACGGGCAGAGCGGGACGATCCGCCGGCCCGCGGCCCGGACGTCATCCAGCGCGAACCGGGCCAGCTTGGATGCGAGCCCCTGCCCGGCGTAGGCGTCGTCCACCTCGGTATGGACGAACACCATCTGGTTCTGGTTGGAGCGGAACCGGTACTTGGTGAAGCCGATGACCTTGCCGCCGTCCTGCAGTTCGTAGCGGCGGCGCTCGGGGTTATGGACGACGGCGATCGCCTGGCCGGCGTCTTCGGCGTGGGTTTCGGGGGCCATGTCTTCCTTTCTGGCGGCGCTCATCAGCGGCGCGGGCGGATGCGTGCGTTGGGCAGGGTCGGGGCGGGCAGGTAGTCCAGCGTGTTGTCGACGACCTTGCCGAACTGGTTGGTTTCGGGGCTGCCGCCGGGGCGGGGTTCGGCACCGATCTCGGCCTGCCAGTTCTTCCGGTACTCCACGATCTCGTCGTGGTCCCGGCCCACGAAGTTCCACCACATCACGATCGACTCGCCCAGCGGTTCGCCGCCGAGCAGCAGCAACCGCACCGGCTCCCCCGGCTCGGCCGACAGCTCCAGCGTGCCATGGCCCGGAGGCAGGTAGGCGAGCTGGTCCGCCGTCGTCAGTGTCCCGTTGAAGCGCACGCTCCCGCTGTCCACCAGGACGCCATGCTCAAAGGAGGGATCGGCGTCGAACTCCACGCTGGTGCCGGCGTCGAGCAGCAGCTCCGCGCCCAGCAACGGCGAATGCAGCGGGACCGGCGAGGTGCTCCCGCCCAGCGAGCCCATGAAGACCCGCAGCTCGAAGTTGCCGCCGATGACCGGCTCGGGCGCGTAGTGGTCGAACCGCGGCTCGGTGAAGCGGGCATGCTCCGGGAGTGCGGTCCAGAGCTGGGCCCCGTGCAGGATCTGCGTCTCCGGCGTGGAGATCTCCGAGTGGCAGATGCCGCTGCCGGCCGTCATGAGGTTCAGCTCGCCCGGGCGCACGAGTGCGTGGTAGCCGGCGCTGTCGCGGTGCTCGATCTCGCCGGTGAAGAGCCAGCTGACCGTCTGCAGGCCGGTATGCGGATGCGGCGGAACGTGCATGCCGCCGGTTTCGGACACCCGGTCCGGCCCGTAATGGTCGAGGAAGCACCAGGCGCCGATCAGCGAGCGGCTGCGCTGCGGCAGCGTGCGGCGGACGTTCATTGCGCGCGGGCCGCCCAGCGGCACGTCGCGCGGCTCCAGCAGTTCCACCGGGGACGCCGCGAGCTGCACGGAGCCCTGTTCCCGGCACAGCAGCTCCTGCGGATCACGCTCCAGATTGCTCATCGCTTCCTACTCCCTCCCCGCCGGGACTGCCGTTCCGGACGTCACGCAACCACCATACATGCAAACGCATGAAAAATGAATCGCGGCCGCACGGCCCTTACGAGGGCTCCTTCGGCACGACCATCATCGGGCACGCTCCGTGGTGCAGCACCGCCTGGCTGACCGAACCGAGCAGCAGGCCCGGGAAACCGCCGTGCCCCCGGGTGCCCAGCACCATCAGCTCCGCCGTGTGCGTGATGTGGACGAGGATCTCGGCCGGTTTGCCGATGTAGAAGTTCCAGCTCGCGTCCAGGCCCGGGTAGCGCGTGCGCACCTCGCCCAGCACCGGGTCCAGTTCGCCGGCCACGTCTTCGCGGAAGCGGTCGGCATTCTCGCCGTGGTCCAGCCAGATGGAGTCGCGGTAGAACGGTGCACGGGTGGATACCAGCCGCAGGGCTTTGCCGTGCGCCCGCGCCGTGGCTGCCGCCGCCCAGACCGCAGGGTTGTTCGCGCCCAAGGCATCGATGCCAACGACGACCTGGCCGCCGTAATTCCAGCTGGAGTCCTTGTCGTCGGGATGCAGCCCCTTGTTGCCCCGCATGCCTGGGGGCGACGAAACCAGCCACGGCTGGTAGCCGGTCTCCGGGCGGCGGGCCTTGACCCGGCCCGTGTCCCCCAGGCCGCCGTTCCGGTTGTCCGCAGCTCCCCAGTTCTGCGGAACCACCACCGTGGGGCAGGCCGCATGGGCCGCCAGCGCGGAGGAGACGCTGCCGAGCAGTCGGCCGGTAAAGCCGCCGCGGCCGCGCTTGCCGACCACGGCCAGGCCAGCCTCGTGCGACAAGTCCACCAGGATTTCGCTGGGATCCCCGGCGACCACGCGGCTCTCCGCCCGGACATCGACGGCCTTGGCCCGGTCCAGCGCATCCTGCAGCAGGGTGTGCCCCGCGTGCGCAGCGGCATCCGCATAGCCGTCGCTCACCATTGGATCGTCGATCGGTGCCGGGGCGAATGCGCTGACCAGCCGGAGCGCCCAGCCCCGGTTCTTCGCTTCGGCCAGGGCCCAGTCGAGGGCCTGCCTGCTGGTGGGCGAACCATCAAAACCTACGAGCACGACCTTTTCCATGTATCCACAGTATGGGAGCGGCGCCGTACTGAGTAGGGGTGGTCAGGACTTGAAGATGTCCGCGCGCACACCCATCACGATCCGGTCTCCCGGCTTGGCTGTCTTCAGGTACCGGGTGACGTTGGACAGGTCCAGCGCGATGCAGCCGTACGTCGGCACCGGATTGGCGTGCAGGAAAATGGCGAACCCGGCACCCTGCTTGATGGCTGAATCCGGCGGCCGGTTGTAGTTGATCACCGCACCCTGCCGGTAGTCGCCGGTCGGCGCCCGCATGATGTCGTACATCTGCTCGTCCGGCCAGCGGTTGAAGGAGGACTCGAAGTACTTGTTGTAGCCGGAGCCCGGGGTTCCGGACCACTGCGAGCGCGAATTGAGCTTGCGGTACTTCAGCTTGGTCCCGGGGTTGCCCTCGCCGAAGGCCTCGGTGACGGAGAAGCTGCCCTGCGGCGACCAGCGGTACATGGTGTGGCCGGACGCGACGCCCGGCTTCTTGAACCCCTGCAGCCCCACCGTCGCCCTGGTCGTCTTCCATTCCTGCCGGTAGACCGAGCCGACCCGGACGCAGTTGATGAAGCTGGCCTTGTAGGTGCCGTACTTCTCCGCGATGGCGAAGGAGATCCGGTCCTTCCAGCGGTGCGCGTAGCGGGTCTTGTGCGCACCGAGCGCCCAGCACTCGTTCTTCGGGTACATGACCGCGCCCACGTTCGCCGCGACCAGCGAGCCGCCCTGGAACACCTGGGTGGTCTTGCCGCTGCGGTACGCACTGTCCTGGATCGGGTAGCCGAGCGAGCTGTTCTGGCTGCCGCGGGCCTTCCAGCTGTGCAGGATCTGCGCCGTCATGGTGTGGGCGCCGGCGGCCGGCGAGTAGGAAATCTGCCCTTTCTGGAAGGTCTGCACACAGCCGGAGCCGCGCAGCCCGCACTTCATGTCCGCGGTGGGATAGCCCATCACTCCTCGCTCGTAGCGGGTGGCCATGTATTTACGTCCGACGGCGTGCCTCAGGTTAACCGCGCGGGCACCGGTCTTCGCGGTCCAGTAGAGCGCGACCCGCGCGCTGCTCGTAGACGAGTATTTGTAGGTCCGCACGCAGCCGGCGCCGACCAGATTGCAGTTGTAGCCGTTGACCGGCACGTAGCGCAGCTGCTTGGCCCGCGCATCCAGGGCCTGCTTGCCATAGAACACGTGGGCCTGTTCCACCCGCACGCCCGAGGAACCGGAGACCAGCACGCCGCCCTGGTAGGGCTGGTGCAGCACGCCGGCACTGGTCCGGGCCGGGCCCTTCGGGTAGCCCAGCGAGCCGTTCTGGCTGCCCTGGTCCTTCCAGGCCGTGAGGAACGGTTCGACCACCAGGTGTGCCCCGGCAGCCGGCGAATACGCGATCTGCCCATGTTGGAAGGACTGGAGCGCGCCCTTGCCCTTCAGCCCGGTCGCCATATCGGAGACCGGATAGCCCAGCTTGCCGCCCTGCCATCCGGCGTCGCGGAATTCCCGGCCGATGGCGTGGTTCAGGTCCAGGGTGCGGGCACCGGTTGCGGCGCTCCAGTAGATGGCGATCCGGGCGCTGCTCGTGGACGAGTACTTGTAGGTCCGCACACAGCCGCCGCCGGAGATGCGGCAGTTGAAGCCGTTGTGCGGCACATAGCCCAGCTGGCGCGCCCGCTCATCGATCGCAAGCTCGCCCCTGGTGGCGGAAATCGTGCCGTGCTGGAACGCCTGGCGCGCGGTGCCCGCATCGTCGACCACCAGGCCAGACGTCGGATAGCCGTACTGCCCGCGCTCGTACTTTGCCAGCCGGTAGCTGATGCCGGTGTAGTGCAGCAGGTCCACCGCGTGCGCGCCGGTGGCCGGGCTCCAGTAGATGGCGATCCGGTCCGCTGCGTCCGCTCCGGATGTGTAGGTGCGCACGCAGCCGTCCTCGCTGAGGCCGCAGTTGAACGCGTTGTGCGGCACCAGTCCCAATTCCGCCGCCCGCGCTTCGATCGCTGTCCGGCCGTCCTCCCCGGGGGTGGCCGCCTGCGTTGCAGTCGGAGACGGTGACGGGGACGACGGCGGCGCGGCAGTTTCTGCCGGATCCTGCGTCTGCTGCGACGACCCCGGGACCAATTCGGTGGCCGGCCCGGTTGCGGGGGTGGTGGACTCGGCAGGGGCAGAAGTTGCCGGCGCCGGCTCCGCGGCGGGTTCGTCGGCCGGCATCGTCGTGGCGGACGGGCTGCTTCCGGCGCCGGAGTCGGCGGAGGCCGTTCCTGCTTCGGCCGTGCCCGAGGGACTGCCGGTTTCGACCGTGCCCGAAGGACTGCCGGTTTCGGCTGGGGAACCGGCCGGCGTGCGTGAATCAGCTGCCGGTGCGGTCGCCGGTCCGGTTTCCGGTGCCCCGCTCCCTGGTTGCGCGGCGGCCGGCAAACCAGGCAGCCCGGCGAAGACGAGGGCGGTCAGCGTGAAGGCGGTGGCTGCTGTCCGGGCTGCACGGAAAGGCGTCCGGGACGAGGTGAGACGTTTAATGATGAACCCCCAGTTGGTGCGAGCAAGACGAACGGCTTGTTCGGAAAATGCCGCGCCCACAGCCCGCGCGCTTCCCACGGACATTATGAACCGAATCGCCCTGAATGTAAGCTCTCCCGCTGCACACCAGCGCCAGGAAGCGCAAAAACGTTTCCGCAGCTCCCGCCGTCGTCCGCGGCCCCGCTCCAATCAGATGCGCACGTAGGCCGCGCCCTGGAATTGCCGACTCGCGAGATAGGCCACAGCGGCCGGCACCACGACGACGCCGTCCGGCAGCGCCGGTTCAGCGAGTCCGGCGGACCGGAGGCTGTTGCCGCAGGCGGATACTGCAATGCCGTCGCCCGCCAGTTGTGCGATGAGGCCGGCTGCCGGCGAATCGGGAACCAGCTCGCGGACAGCCGGGCCCTGGACCACGATTTCGATCCCTGCCTCCGGAAGCTCCGTCCGTGCATTGGCGGCAACCCGCGCCGCGGCAGCAAAGTCGGGGAATGGCGTGGTTCCGGGGCCGGCAAGATGCAGGACAAGCTGGTTGGGCATCGGGGATTCCTTTCTGCTTCCAAGGATGCTACCTGTCGGATGGAACGCCCCGGCCGGGCCGACGAGGAGTGCCAGCTGCGGCCACGTGACTGCAATCTCATTGCTCTATACCCCCTAGGGGTATATGGTGGAGGTGTCACCTGAAGCAAACGTCGCCCTTCCGGCCACGTCCTGACGGTCCCGCCCCCGCAATAGGGCCAGGCAGCTGCCGAAGCCAGCATGGTCCCCAGCGCCTTCCTCGAGAAGCTGCAGGAGAAGCGATGGAAACCCACAACCATTCCACCCACGGACAGGCCATGCCCGCGGGACACACACATTCCGCCGTCGACGACGAACATGCGGTCCATGCCCACGGCCAGCACGCCGGGCACAGCACCGCGATGTTCAAGAACAAGTTCTGGCTCAGCCTGGCGCTATCCATCCCGGTGGTGTTCTTCAGCCCGATGTTCGCCATGCTGCTCGGCTACGAAATCCCCCGGTTCCCCGGCGCCGCCTGGATCCCGCCGGTGCTTGGCACGATCATTTTCTTCTATGGCGGCACTCCCTTCCTCAAGGGCGGGCTCAAGGAGCTGAAATCCCGCCAGCCGGGCATGATGCTGCTGATCGGGATGGCGATCTCGGTGGCCTTCGTGGCCTCGTGGATCACCACGCTGGGCATCGGCGGCTTCGACCTGGACTTCTGGTGGGAACTGGCCCTGCTGATCGTGATCATGCTGCTCGGCCACTGGATGGAGATGCGGGCCCTCGGCGCGGCCTCCGGTGCGCTCGACGCGCTGGCCGCGCTGCTGCCGGATGAGGCGGACAAGGTGACCGACGGCGGCATCACCATCGTGCCGATCGGCCGGCTTGCCGTGGGCGACGTCGTGCTGGTCCGCTCCGGGGCGCGGGTGCCGGCCGACGGGCAGATTATCGACGGCGGCGCCGAATTCGACGAGTCGATGATCACCGGCGAATCCCGCACGGTGGAGCGCGGGACAGGCGACCAGGTCGTCGCCGGCACGGTCGCCACCGACAACGCGGTCCGGGTCCGGGTCGGCGCGGTCGGCAGCGACACCGCGCTGGCAGGGATCCAGCGCCTCGTCGCGGAGGCGCAATCCTCGTCGTCCAAGGCCCAGGCCCTCGCGGACAAGGCTGCCGGCCTGCTCTTCTACTTCGCCCTCGGCGCCGGCATCATCACCTTCATCGCCTGGCTGCTGCTCGGCAGTCCGGATGACGCCGTCGTCCGCACCGTCACCGTGCTCGTGATCGCCTGCCCCCACGCGCTGGGCCTGGCCATCCCGCTGGTCATCGCCATCTCCACCGAACGGGCCGCCCGCTCCGGCGTCCTGATCAAGAACCGGATGGCCCTGGAGCAGATGCGCACCGTCGACGTGGTGCTGTTCGACAAGACCGGCACGCTGACCGAGGGCGAACACGCCGTCACCGGCACCGCACCGGTGCCCGGCGTGGCGGAAGCCGAACTCCTCGCCGTCGCCGCCGCCGTCGAATCCGACAGCGAGCATCCCGTGGCCCGCGCCATTGTGCGGGCGGCGCAAAATAACGACGGTGCCCGCGCGTTGGCCCTGTCCGGCACCGGATTCAGTTCGAAGACCGGCCGCGGCGTGCTGGCCACCGTTCGGGGCGTCGAGGCAGCCGTCGGCGGACCGAACCTGCTGCGCGAGCTCGGGCTCCAGACGCCGGACGGCATCGCCGCCGTGACCCGCGAGTGGATGGACCGCGGCGCCGGTGTGCTGCACGTGGTCGAAGACGGCCGGATCATCGGCGCGCTGGCGCTGGAGGACAAGGTCCGGCCGGAGTCGCGGGCGGCGGTCAAGGCCCTGCAGCAGCGCGGCGTGAAGGTCGCCATGATCACCGGCGATGCGCGCCAGGTTGCCGACGCCGTGGGACGCGACCTCGGCATCGACGAAGTCTTCGCCGAAGTGCTGCCGCAGGACAAGGACCAGAAGGTCACCCAGCTCCAGCAGCGCGGGCTGAAGGTCGCCATGGTCGGCGACGGCGTCAACGACTCCCCCGCCCTGGCCCGCGCCGAAGTCGGCATCGCCATCGGCGCCGGCACCGACGTCGCGATGGAATCGGCCGGCGTCGTGCTCGCCGGCAACGACCCGCGCGCCGTGCTGTCCATGATCGACCTGTCCCGGGCCAGCTACCGGAAGATGATCCAGAACCTGGCCTGGCAACCGGCTACAACATCGTCGCCGTCCCGCTGGCGGCAGGCGTCCTGGCGTTCGCCGGCGTGCTGATGCCCCCGGCCGTGGCCGCCATCCTGATGTCCGTCTCCACCATCGTGGTCGCGCTGAACGCGCAGCTGCTGCGGCGGATCGACCTCGACCCGGCCCGGATCAGAAGATCATGACGAGGAAGCCGGCCAGGAGCGCGGCCACCCCCACCCCGGTGAGGATCTTGCCAAGCAGCAGCAGGGTGGTGCCGCGCTCCGGCGGTTCGGCGGTGCGCCAGCGGGTCGGATTGTGGGCGTCGTAGTAGACCAGGACGTCGGACCCGGGGACCGCCGGAATGGTCTCGCCCGGCGCGAGGACGGCCTCAAGGAAGCCGTGGTCCCGGTCGAACCAGCGCACCCCGCTCCGGACGCCGTCATCGAACGCCACCGCTTCGGCGCTGCGCCAGCGTACGCCGGCAGCCTTGACCAGCCAGGCGGCCAGCAGGAGCAGCAGCCCCGGAACCAGCGTCGCCCACGTCATCAGCTCCGAGATCAGACCCACGGTCTCGAGAGCATCGGACATGGATTGATGGTACTCCCGGCCGACGCCGTCCAGGATGGCGGGATGGTTGCAGGAAGGTTAACGTCTGCCGGTGCGGCTACGCGGCGGGACCCTGGTCGATCCGGTCGACCTGGGCGGCCACAAAGCGGATGTGCTTCCAGCCGCGCTGCGCGGCCGCGGTCGTCTGGCTGTCCACTACGGCGCGGCGGTCTTCCAGCACGGCCAGCAGCGTGGCGTCCACGATGTCCTGGCGCAGCTCCTTGAGCCAGCCGCTGCGGACGGCCGGCTGGACCGGCAGCCGCAGCCATTCGGAGACGACGCCACCCAAATACATGGCCAGCAGGATCGAGGCAATGCCGATGAACACCAGATACAGCAGCGGCACCGAGAAGCTCACCGCCAGCACCGACGGCACAATCAGCAGGACAATCAGGAACAGCCGCAGGAACATCGCCCTCGAGAGCATGCCGGCCTCCTGCCGCCGGGCGATCACCGGTGCGAGGCTGCGGGTGTAGTTGGAGCGGGCCTTGAGCAGCCAACGCTTCGGGTTGCCGAGCTTGGCGTTGACGATCTGCTCCGCCTGCGCCAGTTCCGCCGGATGGGCCTCGCGCAGCCGGATCAGCAGTTCGTCCTCGCGGTCGGCCCACTTGCGGGTCAGCCGGTGGTCGGCGGCCGCTGCCAGATGGTGCAGCCCCAGCTGCCCGGCCTCGCGCGCAATGGCTTCCGGGTTGCCGCGCTGGCCCGCAGGCTGGCGCAGTTCAGTGTCCTGGTGGTGTTCGGTCCGCACGCCATAGCGCGGCGAGCCATCCTTCAGCTGGTACACGGCGGTCTCCCGGTCCGGTCAGGCACGTGGCGGGGCAGGTCTTGGGGGTCCGCTTGAGATGGATGTCCGGTCCCCTGCTGCCGGATTTTTTTGCCTTTCTAGGTTACTGCAAATGTGCCCCAATACACATTTGATCGATCAACCCCGCCCCGCCCAGGCGTCCTCGCGGGATACACTCGGGGCATCACCGCAACCCAAAGCAGGAGCGGCTTTCGCATGGCAACCTCCGGAAAACCCGGCGTCCTGTTCGACGTCGACGGCACTTTGACGGACACCACCTACCTCCACACGCTGGCGTGGTGGCACGCCTTCCGCCAGCAGGACGTGCATGTGCCGATGGCGTTCATCCACCGCTCGGTCGGCATGGGCGCAGACAAACTGCTGGAACATCTGCTCGGCGGGGACCGGGACCGGGGCCTGGATCCGGCCATGGAGGCTGCACACGATGCGGTCTTCTCCACCTACTGGCCTTCGGTGCGCGCTTTCGACGGCGCCAAGGAGCTGCTCGTACGCTGCGCCGGCGCCGGACTCACCGTGGTGCTCGCCTCCTCCGCCGCCCGGCGGGAACTGCAGGTGCTCACTGCGGCCATCGGTGCGGACGGCGCCATCGCCGCCACGACCAGCGCGTCCGACGCCGGGGAAAGCAAACCGGCGCCGGACATCCTCCAGGCCGCGCTCGACGCCGGCGGGCTGCAGGCACGGGACACGGTCTATGTCGGCGACACAGTCTGGGACATAGAAGCCGCGCGGCAGCTGGACATCCCCACCATCGGACTGACCTGCGGAGGCACCAGCGCGGCGGAACTGACGGAAGCCGGCGCCGTCGAAATCCACCGGGACCCGGCCGGACTGCTGGCTTCCTTCGACGCCAGCTGCCTCGCCGCGCTGACTAGGAGCGGTTTGGCGCCAGTCCGGCCAGCTCCACCAGCACCTGAAGCTGCCCCTCGAACAGCTCCTCCGGCCGGCTGAAGGTGTCCGGCCCGTACTGGCCGAACACCTCGAAGCTGACCGCACCGAAGAGCGAAGCCCAGAGCTGCACCCAGCGGCTAACGACGGCGGCAGGGGCCTTAAGCCCGAACTCACCGCGGATCGCTTCAAGGTCGCGGGCCAGCCCCTCCGGCTCCGGCCGCCCTACCGGCAGGACCAGCGAGTCCGCCTGCCACGCGCGCTCGGCGATGGCCACCAGCGCCAGCACCACCCGCGTGCCGGGTCCGGTGGTCCGCTCCGCCGGCGCCTGGTAACCGGGCACCGGGCTGCCGAAGAGCAGTGCATAGCGTGCCGGCTCACGCAGTCCCCAGCCGCGCACGGCCCGGCCCAAGGCCCTGAACTGTTCGGCGAAGTCGTCCGCCGGTACCGCGGCGACGGCTTGGTCCACCGCGTCGCCCAGTTCGCCGTACGCATCCACGACCAGCAGCGTCAGCAGTTCGTCCCGGCTCTTCACATAGCGGTAGACGGCCGATGAAACGACGCCGAGGTCCCGCGCCACCGCGCGCAGCGACAGGGCCGCCGCCCCCTGTGAAGCCAGGTGGCTGCGGCCGATCCGGACGATGTCGCCCATCGTTTGTTCACGGGCGCGTTCGCGCGGAGTACCGGCCATGGCATCAGCCTGGCCGCAAGCGAGAGCGATGTCAACTTTCGAGAGCACCGCTCTTGACACATTTGATGACCGGGCCGCATGCTGAGTGTGAGAGCAGTGCTCTCGTAAAAATTCGACCCGAGAGGGAACATCATGGACACGCTGCACATTGTCACCGGAGCAGGACCCGTTGGCTGGACGGTCGCGGAGCAACTCGCCGCCCAGGGGCATCCGGTGCGCATTCTGACGCGCTCGGGCACCGGCCCCGACCACCCGCTGGTCGAACGCCGCCGGGTCAATGTCTCGGATCCGCGGTTGCTGGAAGGCGAGCTCGACGGCGCAGCGGCAGTCTTCCACTGCATCCACGGCAGCGCCTACCGGGCCAAGGCCTGGGCCGCCGAATTGCCCAAGGCCGAACAGACGGTACTGGCCGCGGCAGGCAGGGCGGGCGCCGTCGTCGTTTTTCCCGAAAGTCTTTATGCCTACGACCAGCCGCACCGGCCGATGGCCGAAACCAGCTCGCGGGCCGCGGCCGGCGGCAAGCGCGGCATCC
>NZ_ANPE02000220.1 GCF_000328305.2 Arthrobacter crystallopoietes BAB-32
TTGCGAGCGGACGACGGGATTCGAACCCGCGACATCCACCTTGGCAAGGTGGTGCTCTAGCCAGCTGAGCTACGTCCGCATGCTGTGATTTCGCCGGGCTCGAGCTGTCTGCTCCGGAGCGCCTTGGCGATTTCCAACGAGTAAGAACTCTATAGGACGATTCGCGCTTCGTCCAATCGGGCACGTCAACGGCGTGTTTCCGCGGATCTTGCCGTTCATCGCGCGAGGGCATTGCGCGGTCGGTGCCTGACCGCGCGGTGAGTTCGACAGTCCTGCGAGGAATCTCGGCCTGCCCGGGCGGCTGACAGTTGTTGACCCGCATTTATCGCACCGTCGTTGCTGACTCGGGGGCGGGTACGGATTTCCAGGGCCAAATACCGCCGTTTTTGCACTGGGCCATCTGTCGGCTAACATTCATATGCAACGCGGATCCGCCCGGCGGTGAAGTGGAACGGGCGATTGGCGCAGTGGTAGCGCGCTTCGTTCACACCGAAGAGGTCACTGGTTCGAACCCAGTATCGCCCACCCGCATGGAGCCCCGGCTTGGCAGAATGTCCAAGCCGGGGCTCTGGTTTTCCCCGGCACCGACCCCTGCAAAAACCGTCAGTGCTCTCTGAGATGATGCTTGGTATGACAGATCCGGTGCTGGCCCATAAGACCGATTTCGGGCGGATGTACTCCCGCTCCACCTCCGAACTTCCAAGCGTTCCGTCCATCACAACGGTAATTTCGCAGGCTCCTTCGGACCTTGGCGGCTGGTTCTCGCATATGGCGGCAACAGCGATGGCGCAGGATCACCGGCTGGCGGATGCGGCTGGGAACCCAGCCAAGCTGCGTGCCCTCGCGAAGGAAGCTTCATCTGCGGCGGAGCGGTACCGCGATGCGGCAGCGCTCCGTGGAGACCGAGTGCACTTCTATTGCGAGCAGGTAGCGCTCCATGCCCTCGGACGAACCCACCGCTTGGCCGAGGCTCGCGAAGCTTTGAAGGCCAATGGTGAGGAAGCGTTCGCTGCCCGGTTCGATGAGTGGTGGGAAACCTACGGCGTCGAGCCTGTCGAGCCCGAGATCACGGTTTGGAACGCAGAGGTGGGCTATGCAGGGACCATGGACCTTGTGGCGAAGATCGGCGGCCGTTTGTGCCTGATCGACTTCAAGACGAAAGGCACTGACCGCAATGGCCAGGTCAAGGCGATGGACGACAAAGTCGTCATGCAATTGGTGGCCGGGATGAAGGCGCAGGAGAGCTTGGTCGACGCAACGGCCGGCAGTTGGGAGCCTTGGGAATACGGAGATGACCCGGTTCTGCTGGGCGTAGCCATCGGTGAGACGGAAGTGCGTCCGATGCGGGCGAACCCGGAGGTCCTGAGATACCACTGGTACAAATTCTGTGCATTGCGCCGGGTGTGGGATCTGCAGCTGCAGGTGTCGGATGCCGGGCGGGCGCTGCTCCCTATTGGGCCTCCAGTACGCCAACCCGCTGTCCAGTCTGCCGCCGGTTAAGGGCAATTAGACTTGGTACGACGTTTGCCCCGGCACGAGTGAGGATGAAGAACACATGACCGTCCTGAGTATTCGGATCATCGGAGACCCGGTGCTGCGCACCAAGGCGGAGCCTGTCACCGATTTCGGTCCGGAGCTGGCGAAGCTTGTCGCGGATATGGACGAGACGATGGAGAACGTCGAAGGTGCGGGCTTGGCCGCTCCGCAGGTTGGCGTCAGCCTCCGCGTGTTCACCTACCAGATCGATGGGCAGCGGGGCCATGTCGTCAATCCGGTGCTCGAAACCAGCGAAGACTTCCAGGAGGACCAGATAGAAGGGTGCCTCTCCATTCCAGAACTTGGATATCCGGTCCGCCGCAGGCGCTGGTGCCGGGTCAGCGGCTTTGACGTCAACGGCACTCCTGTATCGATCGAGGGGGAGGGCATGCTGGCGCGATGCTTCCAGCATGAAGCTGACCATCTCGACGGGGTCCTGTACATCGACCACCTCTCGGGCGATGATCGCAAGAGCGCCCTCCGTGCCATCCGCCAAGGCGACTACAACGCGGTGGCGAAGAACACCGCGGCAAAACGCTCCGCTAGCGTCGGTTCCGGGTTTGGTGCCGGCGCCTTCGGGCAGCCGCAGTCATGAATGCCCAGCCCCCGCGGTTGCGGGTCGTATTTGCGGGCACTCCTCCAGTAGCCGTTCCATCGTTGGAGCGGCTCTTGGAGTCAGGGTTCGATGTCGTTGCCGTGCTGACGCGTGAAGACGCCCCTGTGGGCCGCAAGAAGGTAATGACTCCTTCGCCCGTTGCACAGCGGGCCGCGGAACTGGGCCTGCCCGTGATCAAGGCAAACCGGCTGGATGAGGCCACTGTCAAGGAAATTGCCGTTGCCGAGCCTGATGTGGCCGCCATCGTTGCCTACGGCGGCCTGGTCCCGGAAACCGCGCTTAAAGTGCCGACCCACGGATGGATCAACCTGCACTTTTCACTCCTGCCCGCGTGGCGGGGCGCTGCCCCGGTCCAGCATGCGGTCATCAACGGCGATGATGTGACGGGCGCCTCCACCTTCCTGCTGGAGAAGGGCCTGGACACGGGGCCCGTCTACGGCACACTGACTGAATCCATCCGACCGGACGATACGAGCGGCGAATTGCTGGAACGCCTCTCCCTCAGCGGTGCCGTCCTGCTGGTTCAGACGCTCTCGGCCGTAGCCGCGGGTAAGGCCATGGCGGTCCCGCAATCCGGTGAGGTCACGCTGGCGCCCAAGCTGGGACTCGAAGACGGGCATGTCAACTGGCAGGAACCCGCCCTGGCAATCCGCCGCCGGATCAACGGCGTGACACCCGAACCCGGAGCCTGGACCCTGCTCGCCGGCCAGCGGTTCAAGCTGGGTCCTGTCACACTGCGGCAGGACCGCAAGGACCTCGCGCCGGGACAGGTGCTGCTGGCATCGGGAGGTACGGCCTCGGCGTTGGTGGGAACCGGGTCCTGCGCCGTGCAGCTTGGCCTGGTGCAGCCGGCCGGCAAGAAGATGATGGCAGCGGCGGATTGGGTCCGTGGCCTGGGACAACGTGAGGATGTGCGGTTCGAATGAGCGCAGGCGAGAACCAGCCCGGAGGCCGTCGGCAGAGGCCTGGCCGGCGCCGCGACGCTGCCGGTCGGGAACGAAACCGTCCGACCAGCCGCAGTTACACGCAGTCGGCTCCTTCGGAGCGCACCCGTCGGGCGGACCCGGCGCGGCTCGTCGCCTTCGAGGTGCTGCGCGCCGTGAGTGACGAGGACGCCTACGCCAACCTGGTCCTGCCTGGGCGGATCCGCCAGCACCGCCTCGATCGGCGCGACGCTGCGTTCGCCACGGAATTGGCCTACGGGGCGCTGCGCAGCCAAGGCACGTATGACGCCATCCTGTCGCGCTGCGTAGACCGTCCCCTCGACCAACTGGATCCGGCCGTCCTCGACGCCTTGCGTCTGGGTACGCACCAACTGATGGCCATGCGCGTCCCGCCCCACGCCGCGTTGGACCAAACTGTCGGACTGGCCCGGGCGGTCATCGGCGCTGGTCCTGCTTCACTGATCAATGCCGTGCTGCGCAAAGTGAGCGCCAACGATCTTGCGGGATGGACGGCCGGCTTAATTCCGGACGGTGCCGATCCAGTGGCAGCAGCCGCCGTGGCGCAAAGCCACCCGGAATGGATCGTGCGGGCGCTGCGCCAGGCTCTGGCGGGCCACGGCCGCAGCGTGGAAGAGATCGAACGGCTGCTGGAAGCGGACAATTCCGCACCAGTGGTGAATCTCATTGCTCTGCCCGGACTGGGCGACCTGCAGGAAGCTTTCGACGCCGGCGCGCAGCCGGGAGAGCTGGTCAAGGATTCGGCGACCTTCTCCGGCGGGGATGTGGGTAGGCTGGAATCCGTCCGGAAGGGAACCACGCGGGTGCAGGACGCGGGCTCGCAACTCGTGGCCCGGGCGCTCGCGGATGCCGATGTGGAGGCCGATGGCCCGGAGCGCTGGCTGGATCTCTGCGCAGGACCGGGTGGAAAAGCAGCACTGCTCGGTGCGCTGGCGGCAGGACGCGGGGCGACGCTGCTGGCGAATGAGCCTGCCGCACACCGCGCGGAACTGGTCAGGCAGGCCTTGCGGCCGGTGGACCATCGGGTCTGGGACGTGCGTACCGGGGACGGGCGGGATCTGGGCCGGCTCGAGCCCGAAGGGTTCGACCGCGTGATGGTGGATGCCCCGTGCACCGGCTTGGGGGCACTGCGCCGCCGACCCGAATCACGCTGGCGCCGGCGTCCTGCCGACGTAGCCCAACTGGCGCCCCTGCAGCGGGAATTGCTGGACTCCGCGATCGCTGCCGTCAAGCCGGGAGGCCTCGTCGCGTATGTCACCTGCTCGCCGCACATCGCGGAGACGACGGCGGTAGTCACCGATGCGCTGCGGCGCCACCCTGAGATGGAGTTGCAGGATTCGGCCGCCGCACTCGATGCGGTGAGCCTGCCGGGGAAACTGGAAGCCGGCAAGGCGGAAGGCGATGGCAGCACGGCTCAGCTGTGGCCGCACATCCACGGAACGGACGCAATGTTCCTGTCCCTGCTCCGCAAGAAGTCAACCGTCCCCGGAAAGGACTGACAACAGCCCATGGCCACGTGCTGCATCAACCCGAGCATCCTGTCCGCCGACTTCGTCAATCTCGAGGCCGAACTCGCCCGCATCGGCTCGGCGGACGCCGTTCACGTGGACGTGATGGACAACCACTTCGTGCCGAACCTCACGATCGGCCTGCCCGTCGTGCAGCGGATCCAGGAAATCAGCGCCTTACCCCTGGATGCGCACCTGATGATCGCGGATCCGGACCGCTGGGCGCCCGGCTATGCAGAGGCGGGGCTGGCTTCGGTGACCTTCCATGTTGAGGCCTCCACGGCCCCGGTCCGGCTGGCACGCGAGCTTCGTGACCGCGGCGCGAAGGCGGGTATGGCGCTGAAGCCGGCCACCGCCGTCGAACCCTACCTGGATTTGCTGCCCGAGATGGACATGCTGCTGATCATGACCGTGGAACCCGGATTCGGCGGGCAGTCCTTCCTGGACGTGACGCTGCCAAAGATCCGCCGGGCAGCCGAAGCGGTCGCGGGGTCCGGCCTGCCTGTCGCCATCCAGGTGGACGGCGGCATCACCGAAGAGACCATCCTCCGCGCGGCCGACGCCGGGGCCAATGTCTTCGTGGCAGGGTCTGCGGTGTACGGCGCCGGTGATCCTGACGCTGCCATCTCCTCCCTCCGTGAGGCCGCGACCCGCGTCTTCGCGCAGCGGTGATCCGGCAAATGTGCCGCATGTTACAGCCGATGACAGGAATAGCCCGAGGGTCCGTCGCGGTTATGGCACAATAGCAATCACAAACAACGTGCTCCGGGGTCGGTGTAAGTCCGAACCGGCGGTAATAGTCCGCGACCCGCGTCCTGTGGAACAGCAAATGTTCCCCCAGGCAGCGGTTGAACCGGTGGAATTCCGGTACCGACAGTCAAAGTCTGGATGGGAGAAGCACGTACAGTTGGCAGTCAGCCAATGGTACGCACGTTCCGTTGAGGAACGTCGGCCGTTGCCTGCATCTACCGCACTGTCGTTACCCCGGAGCCGCCGCGGCTTTCGGAAAGGAACGGCATGGATCTCCTGCGGTGGCTCTTTGAAGCCCAGATTCCCGTCGCCGGCAGCGCCCTGCTGCTGCGCGAGGTGCTGGGCAATATTTTCGGCCTCCTCAGCGCCCTCGGCGGCATGCGCCGCAAAGTCTGGGCCTGGCCGGTGGGCATCATCGGCAACCTCCTGCTGCTGACAGTCTTCCTCGGTTCCCTCTTCGGCTCGGCGGATACCGCGAGCCTGCTGGGGCAGGCGGGACGGCAGGTCATGTTCATCGCTGTGGCCGTCTACGGCTGGCGGCGCTGGCACGGCAGCCGCCACGATGCGGCTGGCCACGCGCTCACTCCGCGGTGGGCCTCCGGACGGGAACGCGCAGGCCTGGCCGCTGGAATGGTGCTGGGCACCGTCGCGTTGACTCCGCTCTTCACCGCGCTGGGATCCTATGAACCGGTGTGGGCCGATGCCTGGACGTTTGTCGGCTCCCTTCTGGCCACCTATGGCATGGCCCGCGGCTGGGTGGAGTTCTGGCTGGTCTGGGTCGCCGTGGACATCGTGGGCGTCCCGCTGCTTTTCAGCGCCGGCTATTACGCCTCCGCATTCATGTACCTCTTCTATGGCGCCTTCACCCTCATCGGGTTCTTTGTGTGGTGGCGCGCCCGGAACCGTGCCGCGGATGAATCCCGGGTACTGGTTCCAACCGGGGCCAGCGAGGCGGCAAGCCGATGAGCCTCCAGGACTTCAGTGCTGCCGAGGAGCAGGCGATGCGGCTGGCTCTCAGCGAAGCACGGCGCGGCCTCCGGGGCGCGAACCCGCTGGTCGGTGCGGCGATCCTCGACGCCGGAGGCCGGGTCATCGCCAGCGGATACCACCGCGGCGCCGGGCACCCGCATGCCGAGGTCGAAGCCTTGGCCACCCTGCCCGCAGGGACGGAGCCCGCGACGCTGTCCGGCGCCACCATGGTCGTGACATTGGAGCCCTGCAATCACCACGGCCGGACCGGACCCTGCGCCGCGGCGGTTGCCGACGCCGGCATCGGCACGCTCATTTATGCCTCGGCAGACCAGACTCAAGCCGCGGGCGGAGCCGACTTCCTGCGGCAGCACGGAGTTCGGGTGCGTTCGGGCCTGCTCGGCGATGAGGCACTGGACCTGAACCAGCGCTGGTTCAAGGCCAAGGCCGCCGGCCGCCCGTTCACCACCATGCATGTTGCCCAGACCCTCGACGGACTGATTGCCGCGGCAGACGGAACGAGCCAATGGATCACTTCCGAAGCGGCGCGGCAGGACAGCCACGAAATCCGCAGCAGGGTCGATGCCATCATTGCCGGCACCGGGACCGTCTTCGCCGACGATCCGCGCCTGACCGCCCGGACGGCATCAGGAGAGCCGGCATCGAACCAGCCGCTGCGCGTTGTGATGGGCTATCGGGATGTTCCCGAGCACGCGGCCGTCCGGGGCGACGACGGCCGGTTCCTTCAGGTACGGAGCCACGAGGCGGAAGCCGTTTTGAAGTCGCTGGCGTCCCGAGGGGTAGCCCACGCCATGATCGAAGGCGGCGCCACCGTGGCCGGGGCCTTCCTCCAGGCGGACCTCGTGGACGAGCTGGTGCTCTACCTCGCTCCGATGCTGCTGGGCGCTGGCACGCGGTCAACGGCGCCGCTGGGCATCTCCACGCTTTCGGACGCTGCGCGTTGGCGCTGGGACAGCACCGGCGGCGGACACACCATAAACCTTGGCGCCGACCTGCGCCTGCATCTTGAACCAGAACCGGATGGCACGATGCCGGCGGTACGGAAAGGACACTGATGTTTACCGGAATTATCACCGAGCAAGGCAGCGTGCAGTCGCTGGTGCTGCATCCCGAGACGGACAGCGCCGTGCTGACCTTCACGGCCGGCGCGGCCGCCGAAGACCTCGAGCTCGGCGGCTCCATCGCAGTCAACGGCGTCTGCCTGACCGCCGTGAGCAACGGCGCCGGCAGCATCAGCGTCGATGTCATGGGGGAAACGCTGAAGCGGACTACCACCGGCGAGCTCAAAGACGGAATGAAAGTCAACCTTGAACGTTGCGTGCCGGCCGGAGGCAGACTGGACGGCCACGTCGTCCAGGGCCATGTGGATGCCGTCGGCGCACTGCTCGAGCGCGAGGACATGGGGGACTGGCAGCGCCTGCGGTTCTCCGTCCCGTCCAAGCAGGCGCGGTACGTCGCCGAAAAAGGATCCATTGCCATCGACGGCGTTTCCCTCACCGTTACCGCGGTCAGCGAGGCCGAGGCAGAGGAGCCATGGTTCGAAGTCGGTTTGATCCCGACAACACTTGCCGAAACGTCGCTTGGCGGCAAGGAACCGGGCAGCAAGGTGAACCTGGAAGTCGATGTGCTCGCCAAGTATGCCGAACGACTGCTCGCCTTCAGCACCGCGGGCAACCAGCCGGCGCGCCACCTGGCGGAGGATTTGGCATGAGCGCCGCCGTCGAAGCCCCCATCAGGCTGGATGCCATCGAACTGGCCATTGCCGCGATTGCCTCCGGCCGGCCCGTTGTCGTCGTCGATGACGAGGACAGGGAAAACGAAGGCGACATCATTTTTGCTGCCGATGCTTCCACACCAGCCTTGATGGGCTGGACCGTCCGGCACACCTCAGGCGTCATCTGCGTGCCCATGACGGGTGCCCGCGCCGACCATTTGGGCCTTCCGCCCATGGTCGAGGACAACCAGGATGCCAAGGGCACGGCCTACACGGTCTCCTGCGATGCTTCGTCAGGTGTCTCCACGGGGATCAGCTCCACCGACCGCTCCCTGACCGCCCAGGTGCTCGCGTCACCCCGGAGCACAGCCTCGGACCTGAGCCGGCCCGGCCACATTTTCCCGCTGCGCGCCGTCGACGGCGGCGTGTTGGCCAGGCGGGGCCACACCGAAGCGGCGGTGGACCTCTGCAGGCTCGGCGGACGGGAACCGGTCGGTGTCATCGCGGAACTGGTGCACGACGACGGCGAGATGATGCGCCTGCCGGCTTTGCGCGAATTCGCCACCGGGCACGGTTGCCCGCTGGTGTCGATCGAGGACCTCGCGAACTATCTCGCCGGCCGGGCCACAGACGAGGAGGCCGCACGATGAGCGGACACGAGGCTGCCCCGGCGGTGGTTGCTCCGTCGGTCAGAGTCACCGGTGGTCCGTCTGTCCAGCTGCCCACCGCGTTCGGGTTCTTCACGGCGCGGGCCTGGACGGACGAGGGAACAGGCGTCGAGCACATGAGCGTGACATCGCCGGCCCGTCCGGACAACGCCCCATTGGTCCGGCTGCATTCCGAATGCCTTACCGGCGATGTCTTCGCGTCGTACCGCTGCGACTGCGGGGAGCAACTGGAGCAGGCCCTGGCTCTGATCGCCGAGCAGGGCGGCACCGTGATCTACCTGCGCGGACAGGAAGGGCGAGGCATTGGCCTGGCCAACAAGATCCGTGCCTACGCACTCCAGGAGGCGGGCGCCGATACGGTGGAGGCTAATGAACAGCTGGGCCTTCCGGTCGACAGCCGTGACTACTCGGCCGCGGCCGCCATCCTGCACGCAATGGGACTGCAGAACATCCGGTTGCTGAGCAACAATCCGCTGAAGGGCGAGAAACTGGCCGGGCTGGGCATCAGCGTTGCGGAGATGGTGTCCTCGGAGGTGCCGTCCCGCGAGCAGAACCTGCGCTACCTGCAGACCAAGCGCGACCGCATGGACCACCGCCTCGCCTTGCTCGAAGACCATCCAATCCATCAGAGCTGACTCCGTACTGGCAGTCGATCTGCCACAACCACTGCCGCCACGGCGGCCCAAGAAGAAGGAATAGTAATGAGCGGACAGGGAGCTCCCGTCATCGACCTCGCCGGCCTCGGCACTGACGGCAGCGGCTTCAAGCTGGCCATCGTCGCCTCCAGCTGGCACACCCAGATCATGGACGGCCTCGTGGACGGAGCCCAGCGGGCGGCAGCAGAGGCGGGGATTGCGGAACCGAAGCTCATCCGCGTGCCCGGCGCCTTCGAACTGCCCGTGGCCGCCGCCCGGCTGGCACCGCACTATGACGCAGTGGTGGCCCTCGGCGTCGTTATCCGCGGAGGAACCCCGCACTTCGAATACGTCTGCCAGGCAGCAACGGACGGACTGACCCAGGTGAGCGTCAGCACCGGAACACCGGTTGGCTTCGGCGTGCTGACCTGCGACACCGAAGAGCAAGGCCTGGACCGCGCGGGCCTGGAAGGCTCCAGCGAAGACAAGGGACATGAAGCGGTCACCGCCGCGCTGGCGACGGCCGCGACGCTGCGCCGGCTGGGCGTGTGACGCTGCAGGTTCCTGGTATGTCGCCGCGGCCGGTGTGCTTCGTCACATCGGCCGCGGCCGTTTGCGGGGCACGCTTGACGCTGACGTAATCTGGGAGGCGTGAAATCCTTCGAATCCCTTTTTGCCGAGCTGAGCGAAAAAGCCCAGACCCGACCGGAGGGCTCCGGTACCGTCGCCGAACTGGATTCGGGGGTTCACGGCATCGGCAAGAAGATCGTCGAGGAAGCCGCGGAAGTCTGGATGGCTGCGGAGTACGAGTCGGACGAGGCGGCCGCGGAAGAGATTTCCCAGCTGCTGTACCACGTGCAGGTGTTGATGCTGGCCAAGGGCCTGTCGCTGGAGGACGTCTACAAGCATCTGTAGCGGAGCACCGCACTGGAGGTGTTCCGCCTTGCCACCGGCGAAGTTCTTCCGACCCCTGCCGGCCGTCCGGCCGGCACATCCCCAGAAAGTCTGACCATGCTGCGTGTAGCTGTTCCCAACAAAGGTTCCCTGTCCGAGGCCGCTTCCGGCATGCTCACGGAGGCCGGCTACCGGCAGCGCCGTGACAGCCGCGAGCTCGTCATGACGGATCCGGACAACGACGTCGAGTTCTTCTTCCTCCGCCCGCGCGACATCGCCGTCTACGTCGGCAAGGGCACCCTTGATGTCGGGATTACCGGCCGGGACCTGTTCCTGGACGCCCAGGTTGCGGCCGAGGAGCTGCTGCCGCTGGGCTTCGGCGGCTCGACCTTCCGCTTCGCCGGCCCGGTAGGCGAGTTTTCCCGCGCCGACCAGCTGGCAGGCAAGCGGCTGGCCACCAGCTATGACGGCCTGCTCCGTTCCTACCTCGCCGAGCGCAATATCGATGCGAAGGTGATCCGGCTCGACGGCGCCGTGGAGTCCTCCGTGCGGCTCGGGGTCGCGGATGCGATCGCCGACGTGGTGGAAACCGGCAACACCCTGCGTGCCGCAGGCATGGAAATCTTCGGCGATCCGATCCTGAAGTCCGAGGCCGTCCTCATCGGGCGGAAGAACGAGGCGCCGGTCCCCGGCCTGGAAGTGCTGATCCGCCGGCTGAGGGGCGTCATCGTCGCCCGCGAGTACGTCATGCTGGACTACGACATCCGCAAGGAGCTGGTGGAGCAAGCCGCCGCGCTGACTCCGGGATTCGAATCTCCCACCATCTCGCCCCTGCGCGATTCCGAGTGGGTCGCGGTCCGCTCGATGGTCCGGCGTTCCCAGACCAACCGCATTATGGACGAGCTCTACGACCTGGGGGCCCGCGCCATCCTGGTCAGCACGATCCACGCCTGCCGTATCTGACCCGGGGGAGAGCCATGTCAGTTGCAATCCGTGTCATTCCCTGCCTTGATGTCGACGCCGGACGCGTGGTCAAGGGGGTCAATTTCGAGGGCCTGCGCGACGCCGGTGATCCGGTGGAACTTGCCCACCGCTATGACCGTGCCGGCGCGGACGAATTGACGTTCCTGGATGTGACCGCCTCCTCCGGGAACCGGGAAACCACGTTCGACGTCGTCGCCCGCACAGCGGAGGAAGTCTTCATCCCGCTGACAGTCGGCGGCGGCGTGCGCGAGGTGGCCGACGTCGACAAACTGCTTCGTTTCGGTGCCGATAAGGCTTCCATCAACACCGCCGCCGTGGTCCGGCCGGACGTCATCGACGAGATCGCCCGCCACTTCGGTTCCCAGGTGCTGGTGCTGTCGCTCGACGCGCGCCGCACCAAGGACAGCCCGGTTCCCTCGGGCTTCGAGGTCACGACGCACGGCGGACGCAAAGGCACCGGCATCGACGCGGTCCAGTGGGCGCGTGAGGCGGCGGACCGCGGTGTCGGCGAAATCCTGCTCAACTCGATCGACGCCGACGGCACCAAGGAAGGCTTCGACCTGGAGATGATCCGCACCGTGCGTGCCGCGGTCAAGGTTCCACTGATCGCGTCCGGCGGGGCCGGCAAGCCGGAGCACTTCCCGCCGGCTGTCGAGGCTGGCGCGGACGCAGTCCTGGCTGCCTCGGTGTTCCATTTCGGACCGGATGATGCGATTGCGCAGGTCAAGAAGGCGATCCGCGAAGCAGGCTATCCGGTCCGCTGAGCGCCGCTGCCTCGGCTACAGGCCGATTTCGGCGCTCTGCAGCAGGGCGACCGCGTCCGCCTGCCCTTCGAACGTCACCAGTGCGTGCTTCGTCCGGCCGTGAGCGTGCATCAGCAGTTCGCCGGGTTCGCCCGTGATCGCTACCGAGACAGCCGCCCGCTTGGCCACGTGCCGGGGCCCGTCCGGGCGGACCAGGATGATGCCCAGGTCCACGCCGCGGTACAGAATCGCGGCACGCTTGACCAGCTCGTCCCACAGGGCGTTCGAATATTCTTCGTCCAGCGCCCGGGGGGCCCAGCGCGAGGGCGCGCGGCGGACGTCCTCGGTGTGCACGAAGTACTCGATCAGGTTGGCCGTCTGGTCGAGGGGCTTCAGCCGCAGCGGTGAAAGACGCGGAGGCCCGGCGCGGAAGGCCTGGACGAGTTCGTTGTAGCCGGCGCTTGACCGGGACTTGTCCGCCAGCCGGCGGATCGCCTCATCGGAAACTTTGGACAGCGGCTTGAGAGCCATGGCCAAAGCAGTGACGACGCGGTGCTCCCGAAGATACAGATGCGCGGCCAGGTCAGCAGTCCGCCATCCCGCGCACAGCGTAGGGGAGTCCGGGCCGGCGGCAAGCAGCGTCTCGGCCAGGACTTCTCGGGAGGGGTCAACGAAATGCATCAATCCCGAACCTAGCACGAAGCAGTCCTTTTGGCTCCGGCCGAAACGTTTGTCCGGCCCATGTTAACGCGGGCCCGATGCGCCCTCGGGGAAGCACTAGACTTGAGGGGATGTCCTCCCTTTCACATTCTTCGCAGCCGCCCGCTTCCGGCACTTCCGATGAGCAGCTGCCTGCCGCCGTCGCCAATCTGCTCAAGCGCGATGCGGCGGGACTGGTCGCGGCCATCATCCAGCAGTACGACTCGCATGAAGTCCTGATGCTCGGCTGGATGGACGATGAGGCGCTGCGGCGCACGCTGAGCACCGGCCGTGTGACGTTCTACTCGCGTTCGCGCCAGGAGTACTGGCGCAAGGGGGACACCTCCGGCCACGTTCAGTGGGTCAAGTCCGTCGCCGTGGATTGCGACGGCGATGCCCTCCTCGTCAGGGTGGACCAAGTAGGTGCCGCCTGCCACACCGGCACCCGCACCTGCTTCGACGGGCGCCCGATCGACGCTGTCGTCGGTCACGCAGCAGCAGACGACCAACCGACCGCGAAAGAAAGCAAGTAATGCAGGACCTTGGAGTCATCAGCCCCACCCTTGAGGAGTTCCGGGAACTGGCCCGTGACCGCCGGGTCATCCCGGTGAGCCTGAAGGTGCTGGCCGACGACCAGACCCCGATCTCCCTCTACCGCAAGCTCGGCGACGGGCAGCCCGGAACCTTCCTGCTTGAATCCGCCGCGGTGGGCGGAGTGTGGTCGCGCTACTCGTTCATCGGGACGCATTCGCGCGCGGTGCTGACCAGCAAGGACGGGCAGGCCCACTGGCTGGGGCAGCCCCCTGCCGGGGTCCCGCTGACCGGCAATCCCGTGGAAGCCATGCGCGCCACGGTCGAGGCGCTGCGCACCGACCGCTTCGACGGGCTGCCGCCGCTGACGTCCGGTCTCGTCGGCTTCGTGGGCTGGGAGGCCGTGCGGCACTGGGAGAAGCTGACCAGTCCGCCCGAGGAGGACATGCCGCTGCCGGAGCTGGCGATGTGCCTGGTGACCGATCTGGCCGTCCACGACAACGCCGAAGGCACCGTGACGCTGATTGCCAATGCCATCAACTTCGATGACACTGACGAACGCGTGGACGAGGCCTGGCAAGATGCGGTCGCGCGGGTCCGCCTGATGCTCGGGCAGCTGAACGAGCCCCTCGCGCAGCAGGTCTCGGTGCTGGAGGACAGCTCGCTGACGACCGCGGACATCATGGCAGGCGTGCAGCACAGCTGGGCCGAGGAGAAATACCTGGCCGCCGTGGAGCGCGGCAAGGAAGCCATCGTCGACGGCGAGGTGTTCCAGGTGGTTATCTCCCGCCGCTTCGAAGCCGAATGCACGGCGTCGCCGCTGGACGTGTACCGGGTGCTGCGCAACCTGAACCCGAGCCCCTACATGTACCTGTTCAGCTTCGAGGATGCGGAAGGCAACGGATACTCGATCGTCGGTTCCTCGCCGGAAGCCCTGGTGACCGTCACCGGGGACGAGGTGGTGACCCACCCGATCGCCGGCTCGCGCCCCCGCGGCAAGACGGTGGAACAGGACCGGGAGCTGGCGGAGGAACTGCTGGCGGACCAGAAGGAACGAGCCGAGCACCTGATGCTGGTGGACCTGGCCCGCAACGACATTTCCAAGGTCTGCGACCCGGGAACCGTGGACGTCAGCCAGTTCATGGAAGTCGAAAAGTTCAGCCACATCATGCACCTGGTCTCCACCGTCGTCGGACGTTTGTCCAAGGAGAAGACCGCCTACGATGTGCTGGCCGCGACCTTCCCGGCCGGCACGCTGTCCGGCGCCCCCAAGCCTCGGGCTCTGCGGCTCCTCGACGAGCTCGAGCCGCACCGCCGCGGGGTCTACGGCGGCGTGGTGGGCTACCTCGACTTCGCCGGCGATATGGACATGGCGATCGCCATCAGGTCGGCCGTGCTGCGGGACGGAAAAGCGTACGTGCAGTCCGGCGGCGGGATCGTTGCGGACTCCGTGCTGGAGGCCGAGGCGCTGGAGACCGTGAACAAGGCCGCCGCTCCGCTGCGGGCGGTGACCCTCGCGTCCCGGCTGCATGCGGCTGATCCGGCACGGATTGTTACCGGGGAGCAGGAATGACGACGACGGGGCCCGCCGCCGGACCGGCCTCCAGATGGGCACGGAAGGGCACGGTCGTGCTCGCGGCCATTGCCGCTTCGCTGGCGGCCTTCGGCACGACCACGCAGACCTGGCTGAATGTCCGCCTGCCGCAGGGCGATGTGCAGACTCCGGACATCGCCGTTCCGGGCAGTGAGGCTGCCGTAGCGGTAACGGCGCTGGCCCTGGTCGGGCTCGCGGCGGCCCTCGCCGCTTCCATC
>NZ_ANPE02000219.1 GCF_000328305.2 Arthrobacter crystallopoietes BAB-32
CAGAGGAGGCCCCGACGCTATGGTCGGGGCCTCCTCCGCTTGCTTAGTGCGGATCAGGCGAAGCGTTCCTTCAGCTCATCCAGCTGGCTGGACAGCTCGGCCGGCAGGGAGTCGCCGAAGCGGGCGAACCACTCTTCGATGCCCTTGACCTCTTCCTGCCATTCCTTCGGATCCACCTTGACGGCTTCCTCGACGTCGGCCGGGGTCATGTCCAGGCCGGTCAGGTCCAGCGAGTCCGCGGTCGGGATGTAGCCGATCGGGGTTTCGACGGCGTCCGCCTTGCCTTCGAGGCGCTCGATGGCCCACTTCAGCACGCGGGAGTTGTCGCCGAAGCCCGGCCAGGCGAAGCCGCCGTCCGCCGTGCGGCGGAACCAGTTGACCAGGAAGATCTTCGGCAGGCGCTCCTGGTTGCCCTTGCCCGAGACCGTGATCCAGTGCTTGAGGTAGTCGCCCGCGTCGTAGCCGATGAACGGCAGCATGGCCATCGGGTCGCGGCGGACGACGCCGACGGCACCGGCCGCGGCGGCCGTGGTCTCGGAGGACAGCGTGGCGCCCATGAAGATGCCGTGGGCCCAGTCGTGGGCCTGCGTGACCAGCGGAACCGTGGTCTTGCGGCGGCCGCCGAACAGGATCGCGTCGATCCGGACACCCTCGGGGTCGTGGTATTCCGGTGCCAGCATGTCGACCTGGTCGATCGGCGTGCAGAAACGCGAGTTCGGGTGCGCAGCCGGGCGGCCGGAGTCCGGCGTCCAGTCATTGCCCTGCCAGTCGGTCAGGTGCTCCGGCACTTCCTCGGTCATGCCTTCCCACCAGACGCCTCCGTCGTCGGTCAGCGCGACGTTGGTGAAGATGGAGTTGCCCTTGGCAATGGCGCGCATGGCGTTCGGGTTGGTGCCCCAGCCGGTGCCGGGGGCCACGCCGAAGAGGCCGAACTCCGGGTTCACTCCGCGCAGTTCGCCGTCTTTGCCGAAACGCATCCAGTTGATGTCGTCGCCGAGCGTCTCGGCCTTCCAGCCCTCGATGGTCGGGTCGAGCAAGGCCAGGTTGGTCTTGCCGCAGGCCGAGGGGAAGGCTGCCGCGATGTGGTAGCTCTTGTTCTCCGGGCTGGTGAGCTTCAGGATCAGCATGTGCTCGGCGAGCCAGCCCTCGTCGCGCGCCATGACGGAGGCGATGCGCAGCGAGTAGCACTTCTTGCCCAGCAGCGCGTTTCCACCGTAGCCGGAGCCGTAGGACCAGATGGAGCGCTCCTCGGGGAAGTGCACAATCCACTTCTCCTCGTTGCACGGCCACGGCACGTCCTTCTCGCCCGGTTCCAGCGGAGCGCCGACGGAGTGCAGGGCCGGAACATAGAAGGCGTCCGTCTCTTCCATCTTGCGCAGTACGTCGGTACCGATGCGGGCCATGATGCGCATGGAGGCGACCACGTAGGCGCTGTCGGTGATTTCGACGCCGAACTTGGGATCCTCTGCGTCCAGGTGGCCCATCACGAACGGAATCACGTACATGGTGCGTCCGCGCATGCTGCCCTTGAAGCGATCCTTCAGGATGCCCTTCATTTCGGCCGGATCCATCCAGTTGTTGGTGAAGCCGGCATCGCGCTCGTTCTCGGAGCAGATGAAGGTCCGCTCCTCCACACGGGCCACGTCCTTCGGGTCCGAGGAGCCCGCGAAGGAGTTCGGGAACAGCTCGGGGTTCAGGCGCTTGAGCGTGCCGGCCTCGACGAGTTCGTCGGTGAGCCGGGCGAATTCGGCTTCGGATCCGTCCACCCAATAGACGGAGTCGGGCTGCGTCAGCTCAGAAACTTCGGCAACCCAGGCCAGAAGCTTGGCGTGTGTAGTTGGTGCATTCTTGAGCGATTCGTCAAGAAGCGGCTGACGCGCAGTAGTGCCCATGACTCTTCCCTTCCATCGGGCCAGTGGTGTTTATCGATGGTATGGGGCCAAAACCCTGCGCCATTGTGATGGTAAGTACACTTGGCTGGAGAAATCGGGCAGCCGACGCTTGATTCCGCGGTTTTCCCTCATTTCAAGAGCCGGGGATGTGATTAAGGTCATATAGACCGGTCTAGTTCACATTCCTTCGCGTGGGACCTTCGGCCCTAAAAACCGCGCCATTCCGCGGAAGACGGAGGGGTCGCCAGTTCGATTTGGTGACTGGGAGGTAAACACGCTAGAGTTATATCCGGCCGCGAGGCCAAGCGCCCATAGCTCAGCTGGATAGAGCGTCTGTCTACGGAACAGAAGGTCAGGGGTTCGAATCCCTTTGGGCGCACCATGAAGTGGGGCCCGGTCATCGACCGGGCCCCACTTTCCGTTTGCCCGCCGTTGCGTGCACGGCCTTCCGCCGGCCCGATTTCACGGCCGCACGCCGCGCTGCCCGTCCCCGTCTTCCGCGCTCATGTCACACTCCATCGCTGGAGCGGTGTCTTCCTTGCATCCCCAGCCCACCGAGGCTGCGACACGGAGGAGAACCATGGCACGCATACCGTTGGAACACACTCCCGGCCTGCTCCTGAAAATCATGGCCGGCTACAGCAGGCGAAAGTACGGCGAGGTGCTGGACCCCGGCCTGGCCATGCTGCACAACCGCAGGGTCCTGTTCGCTTGGCTTCGGCACGAAAGTGCGATCGCCAGGTTCAAGACCGTGCCGCCCACGCTCAAGGCGCTGGCCGTCATGGGCGCGGCCACCACAATCGGCTGCAGCTGGTGCCTGGACTTCGGCTACTGGGAATACCACCACCAAGGTGTGGCCCCGGCCAAGCTGCGCGCCGTTCCGGAGTGGCGGACAAGTACCGTCTACACGCCCTTGGAGCGCGCCGTCCTCGAATATGCCGAAGCAATGACTGCCACGCCGCCGTGTGTTTCGGATGAACTCGTGGATAGGCTGAAGCAGCATCTGGACCATGCCCAGCTGGCGGAACTGACCTATCTGATTGCAGTGGAGAACCAGCGTTCGAGGGTCAACGCGGCCATGGGCCTGGACAGCCAGGGCTTCAAGGAGACCTGCAGCATTGGAGACTGAAATGGCGACGGCGGAAGCCAACCTGGACGTGTTCCAGCACCACCGGGGGCAGCTCTTCGGAGCGGCCTACCGGCTGTTGGGCAGCGTGGCCGACGCCGAGGACGTACTGCAGGAGGCCTGGCTGAGGTTTGCCGACGTCCCCATGGACGAGGTCAGGGAGCCGCGGGCCTACCTGCTGCGGACGGTGACCAACCTGGCACTGAACCAGATCCGCACCCAGCAGCGCCGCCGCGAAGAGTACATCGGCCCGTGGCTGCCCGAGCCGGTCGGCGCCGTGCCGCGCACCGCTGCGGCTGCTGCACCGGACGACGCAGCCGTGCTGGCGGACGACGTCTCGATGGCCATGCTGATCGTCCTGGAGCAGCTCACCCCGTTGGAGCGCGCCGCCTATATCCTGAGCGATGTCTTCGGCTACCAGGCCCCCGAGATTGGCCGGACTTTGGACCGGTCGCCCGCCGCTGTGCGCCAGCTCATCTCGCGTGCCCGCGCGCACGTATCGAGCGGGCGTGCGAGGAACCAGGTGGACCCCGCCTTGCACCGGCGGATCACTGAACAATTCCTGCTGGCCGCCAGCACCGGCGTCTTCGAACCGCTCCTCGGGCTGCTGGCACCCGAGGTGGTGTTGACCAGCGACGGCGGCGGGCAGAAGTCCGCGGCCCTCCGGCCCATCGTCGGTGCCGAGAAAGTGCTGCGCTTCCTGCTCGGTGTCACCAGCAAGCCGGATACGCCGTTCCAGCTCCGTATCGCGGAGGTCAACGGGCTTGCGGCCCTGATCGCCGTCGACAGCAGCGGAGCAGTGGACACAGTGGCGAGTTTCCGGATCGAGGCTTCCTTGGTGCGGGAGATATTTATCGTGCGCAATCCGGACAAGCTCCGGCACATCCACGCCTAGTCCGACCGAATACGCCCTGCCTTCCTCGAGGCCAACATCCGACGGCGTGCTCAGCGGCGCACCACGAACGCGGTGACTTTGGCGTCCCTGCCGTCCAGCTCCGCCCAACTCTTGCCGTGCTCCAGGACTGTGAGGCCCGACGTCGGATAGTGGCTGGCCATGTCCATCACGGCTTCCTCGTCCGACTCCACTGAGGCCAGCCGCATGGCCAGGTCCTGCACCGCCGGCATGTGGCTGATGACCAGCAGGCTGGTGATGGTGTCCGGGAGCTGGTTGATCTCGCTGAGCACTTCCGTGGCGGTGGCGTCATAGAGGGCGTCGGACAGCAGCGGCGTCGGCGCCTTTTCGCCGAGCTCATGGCAAACCCACGTGCACGTCTGCCGCGTCCGCAGTGCCGAGGAGCAGAGGATGAAGTCCGGGACGTGGTGGTGCTTGACCATCCAGCGGCCGATCATGGGCGCCTCATTGTGCCCGCGCTTGGCCAGCGGCCGCTCGTGGTCCTCGACACCGAGCGGCCAATCGGACTTGGCGTGGCGCATGATCATCAGTTTCCGCAGGTGGTGGCCGCTCATGCCTGCCAGTCTATTGCCGGCGCAGATGAGGCACAGGCCTTGTGCCACCCCGCGGCGACTGCAAGGCTCGCTCCATGACCAATCCAACCCTGGCTGCGGACGTTGTCGTCATCGGCGGCGGTGCCGTCGGCGAGAATGCCGCGGGCCGCACCGCAGCGGCGGGCCTGAAGACCATCCTCGTGGAAAAGGGCCTGGTGGGCGGCGAATGCTCCTACTGGGCCTGCATGCCGTCCAAGGCGCTGCTGCGGCCCGGGGCGGCCCTGGCCTCCGCCCGGCGGGTGGACGGGGCGAGGCAGGCCGTTACCGGCGTGCTCGACCGCAGCGCCGTGCTGGAGCGGCGCACCCGATTCACCTCCGGCTGGCAGGACTCGTCACAGGTGGACTGGGTGCGGGATGCCGGAATCGAACTGGTGCGCGGGACCGCGCGGCTTGCCGGCGAGCGGCTGGTCGAGGTGACCACGGACGAAGGCACCACGACCGTCGAGGCGCGCCACGCCGTCGTTTTGGCCACTGGCTCCGTTCCCTCGGTGCCGCCCATCGACGGCCTGGACAGCGTTCCGTTCTGGGGCACCCGGGAAGCTACCGCGGCCAAGGACGTCCCGGGCAGCCTGCTGGTGGTCGGCGGCGGGGTTTCCGGCGCCGAGCTCGCGCAGGCCTTCGCCCGGCTCGGCTCGGACGTCACGCTGGTGGCCCGCGGCGCCCTGCTCTCGAACTACCCCGAGCCCGCACAGCGGCTGGTCGAGGCGGGGCTGCGGGCAGACGGTGTGGACGTGCGGCTGCACACCTCCACGAAGGCAGCGGCTCAGGACGGCGACGGCATTCAGCTGACGCTCTCATCAACCAACGACGGCGGCGCGGCCAGTTCCACGGTCAGCGCGGCGAAGCTTCTGGTCGCCACCGGGCGCCGGCCGGGCCTCGCGGGCCTGGGGCTGGAAAAAGTCGGGCTGGTACCGGAGGGGCTGCGGACCGACGCCACCGGGTTGGTCGCCGGAGTGGCCGGCGGGTGGCTCTATGCGGTGGGCGATGCCGCCGGCAAGGCGCTGCTGACGCACCAGGGCAAGTACCAGGCGCGGGCTGCCGGGGACGCGATCGCGGCCCGGGCGTCGGGAACCCTGCCACCCGAAGAGGAACCGGCTGCATGGAGCAAGTACACCGCAACGGCCGACGAGGCTGCGGTGCCGTCGGTGGTCTTCACCGATCCCGAAGTGGCCATGGTCGGCCTCACCCTCGGCAAAGCGCAGGAGCGGGGCCTGCACGCCTCGGCCACTGAACTGCCGATCGCCGTCGCCGGTTCCTCGCTGCACGCGGACGGCTACGACGGCTGGGCCCAGCTGGTTGTGGACGAGGAGCGCAAGGTACTGCTCGGCGCCACCTTCGCCGGGCCGGACGTCGCCGAACTGCTGCATGCGGCGACCATCGCCGTCGTCGGTGAAGTCCCGCTGGACCGGCTCTGGCATGCGGTGCCGTCGTATCCCACGATCTGCGAAGTCTGGCTCCGCCTGCTGGAGGAGTACGGCCTTTAACAGCCAGCGCGCCCGCAGTTCCGGCGGGAACTGCAGGCGCGCTGCGAAGGCAGGAGCGGCTGCGTGCCTAGATGGAGTATTCCGGGGCGGCCCAGACCACAACCTCCGGGTGCTCGTAGAACCGGTAGCCCTGTCCGCGCACGGTGCGCACGGTGTTGGCCAGGCGGCCCAGCTTGGAGCGCAGCCGGCGGATGTGCACGTCGATGGTGCGCTCATTCGGCACCTCCTCGGCGTTCTTCCACAGCCCGGAGAGCAGCTCATCGCGCCCGACGGTCCGCGACGCGTTCTCCACCAGGTAGTTCAGCAGCTCGAACTCCTTGAAAGTCAGGTTCAGCGTCTCACCGTCCAGGTGCACTTCCCGGCGGGACAGGTCGATCAGTACGCCGCTGGGGCGGGTGGCCTGCTGGGCCGGCTGCGGTGCGCGGACCGTCTCCTGGCGGGGGCGGCGGCTGACGGTGGGGTCGCCGAGTGCCTGCCGGACGACGTCGATGTTGTCGCCGGGGGCATCGGCCGGGGCCAGGGCGACGGCGGCATGGCTCTGCGCGCCGGGCACGAGGCTCTGGACGTAGGAGCGGATCTGCGAAGCCAGCTTCGTGAGGGACGTGCCCGCGGCCGAGGCGGCGGCCTCGTCGAGGCCTACATACAAAACAAACCCGCGGGCGGCCGTGTCTGCCGACACTGCCTGCGGGCCTGGTACGCCATTGGGGGTGACCACCGGAGTAGGCGCGGTGGTCGGGGCGGCGCTGTCGCCGTCGTACTGGCCGGGAACAGAACGCAGCACGCGGTACTGCTGCTGTCCGGGGTGTCCGGTGGACTGCTGGCCGCCGTACGGCGGCCGGGCAACACCCTGGCGCTGCGCTGCGGCAGCGCGGTTCTGGGCATTACGGACGGAGATGTGGACGTATCCGGATGAAACTGACATGTTCCCTAAAACCTCATTGGTGAATGGCCGTCATCGCGGCGCGAATGCATTGTGTGCCCGCACGGGATGCTTTTGCCCGCCATTGGACAGTGGATTTTTGCCTGAATAACTCGCAGGGTGGGGAGTTAGGCCTGCATTCGACAACAGCACATGGTCCAGCCGGCATGGAGACCGGAGGGGATTGCTGCCTGCGCAGGTGCCGTTGAAATGTTGTTCACGTCTCTGAGTTTCGCCGTAATATTCCGTACGTGCAAGTAACAATAGGCGTTTCGTCTCATTATGTGAGACGCAAGCGCTTAACTATGTTCCAACTCACATTCCTCGTCCTGAATAAATATGAACAGCATTCTTAGGTTTACCGGACGATGGGCTGCATAAATATGCAAGATAGTGGGATCTGTCAAGGGTTTGAACGATCACAAGTCCGTCTAGCATGCAAGTGGCTCACTATATGGACAGCAAGGCTTGGGCCAGCGGCCGTCCGAGCCCGCGGCGCGTGCTATCCGGCGACGCCGTACAGCCGGTCTCCGGCATCACCGAGGCCTGGAACGATGTAGGCCTTCTCGTCCAGCTTCTCGTCAATGGAGGCCACCACAATGGTCACATTGCTGTCGCCGAGTTCCTCTTCCAGTACCGTCAGCCCCTCGGGTGCCGCCAGCAGGCAAATGCAGGTCACGTCTGCGGCGCCGCGGCGGAACAGGAACTTCACCGCTTCCCGGAGTGTGCCGCCGGTGGCGAGCATCGGATCCAGCACGAAGACCTGCCGGCCGGTCAGGTCCGCCGGCAGCCGTTCGGCGTAGGTGATCGCCTCCAGGGTTTCCTCATTGCGAGCCATTCCCAGGAAGCCGACTTCGGCGGTGGGCACCAGCTTGGTCATGCCCTCCAGCATCCCGAGGCCGGCACGCAGGATCGGCACCACCAGCGGTGTGGGCTTGGTGAAGGCCGTCCCGACGGTGCGGGTGACGGGAGTTTCGATCTCCACGGGCTGGGTGTGCACGTCCCGGGTGGCCTCATAGGCGAGCAGCGTGACGAGCTCTTCGGTCAACTGGCGGAACACCGGTGACGGAGTGGTCTTGTCGCGGAGAACAGTGAGTTTATGGGCAACAAGAGGATGGTCCACTTCGAGAACGCGCATGCCACAAAGCTACCGGCGGCCCCTGCCGAGCACAAACATCCCGTCCTGCGAGAATGAGGCCATGACCGAAGTTGCCCGGCGGCACGAGACTTGGATGGAACTGGCGCTGGACCAGGCCCGTGCGGCACTGGACACAGCAGATGTGCCGATTGGCGCCGTCGTTATTGGTCCGGACGGTACCGCGATCGGCACCGGACGGAACGAACGCGAAGCCCGCCACGACCCGACCGCGCACGCGGAACTGGTCGCCATCCGCGAGGCCGCCGAGGCCCTTGGCTCGTGGCGGCTGGACGGCTGCACGCTCGTGGTCACGCTTGAGCCTTGTGCGATGTGCGCCGGGGCCATCGTGCTGGCGCGGTTGCCCGTCGTGGTCTTCGGCGCGTGGGACCCCAAGGCCGGGGCCGCCGGCAGCGTCTTCGACATCCTGCGCGAACGCCGGCTCAACCACTGGGTCGAGGTGTATCCAGGTGTGCGCGAAGAGGAATGCGGGGAGATCCTGCGCCGCTTTTTCGAGGCGCATCGCGGGCAGCCCGCCCCGCCCGCACCGCTTTAATCCGGTCCGCACCAGGACGTTTTGGGGCATCGGGGCATCACCCGGTAAAGTTGGTATGCGTTGGTGACGTGTCCGAGCGGCCGAAGGTGCAACACTCGAAATGTTGTTTGGTGTAACAGCCAACGTGGGTTCAAATCCCACCGTCACCGCCAGCTAAGCAGCCCGCCCCGGTTTGTCCGGGGCGGGGCTGCTTCCTTTAACCATCCTGGCCGGGGGTGCGGCCGTAAGCTAGGGCCGTGGTAACGGGTTTGCGGGAAAGGGCCGACGGCGCCGTCGCCTCCTTGGCGCCGGGGTATTTCGCGCTCGTGATGGGCAGCGGAATCGTATCGGTGGCGCTGAAAATCCAGGGCTTCGACGTGGCCTCGGCGGTGCTGCTCGCCGTGTGCGCGGCCGGCTACGTCCTGATTCTGCTGCTGCACCTGCTGCGCCTGCTCCGGCACCGCGTGCAGCTGCGGGAGGAGTTCCACGATCCGCGCCGCGGCTTCGGGTTCTTCACCTTCGTGGCCGGGACCAACGTGCTGGGCATCAGGCTTTCGATGGAGGGGCAGATCGGCTGGACGTCGGCGCTCCTGCTGCTGGGCTTCGCCGCTTGGCTGGTGCTGGGTTACGTTGTGCCATGGACCGCTGTCCTCGGCCGCACGTCGCGTCCGGTGGTGGCGACGGCGAACGGCACCTGGTTCATCTGGTCCGTCGCCAGCCAGTCCTGCGCCGTGGCCGCTGCGACCCTCGAGCCGATGCTGCCGCTGCTCCGCCGCGAACTCGCGGTCCTGGCGGTCTTCTCCTGGTCCGTCGGCATTTTCCTCTATGCCGCCTGCGGCATCTTCGTGGCGCTGCGGATGATGCTGTACAAGCTGCGGCCCGAGGACCTGACCCCGCCCTACTGGGTGGCGATGGGCGCCATGGCCATCAGCGTGGTTGCCGGCGCGCGGATCGTCGAGATGGAGGACGCGCCGATGGTCACGGCCACGCGGGGCCTGGTGGGCGGCTTGTCCGTGGTCTGCTGGGCCTTCGCCACCTGGCTCATTCCGCCGCTGGTGGCCGCGGGCTGGTGGCGCCACTTCCGGCACCGTGTTCCACTGCGCTACGAGGCCACCTGGTGGAGCATTGTCTTCCCGGTGGGGATGTACGGCGTCGCGTGCCTGACGCTGGGCGAAGCGGACAACCTCCCGATCGTCGGCGGGATCGGTGCCGTGTGGCTCTGGGTCGCCTGCGCCGTCTGGCTGACCGCGTTCGCCTTCATGTGCCGGCACCTTTGGCACAGCGTGCTGCTGGGGCGCTGACGAAAGGCTCAGGCCAGCGACAGGACGAACGAAAGTACGAAGCCTGCGGCCGTGCTGAGTGCCACGGCAGGCCCGCCGTGCTCGTAGGCTTCCGGCATCAAGGTGTCCGCAAGCGAGGCGATGACGGCTCCGGCGGCGAACGCCAGCGGCAGCGAGATGGTTTCCGGGCTCGCCCCGGACAGCGGCCCGGCACCGACCACGACCGCAGCGACCAGCAGCAGCCCGGCAACCAGCCAGAGGCCGATCGTGGCCCCGGCGGATCTGCCTTCGCTGCGCATGGACGCCGCGCCGACCAGCGATTCGGGCAGGTTGGAGACAAAGATCGCCGCGAGCAGGGCGAGGCCGCCGGTGCCTTCATTGAGCGCGACGCCGAGGGCCACGTTCTCCGGTACTCCGTCGAGAGTGACGGCCGCCAGCAGTGCCATGCCTGCCGCGCCGCGGGTCGAGGCCGTGGACGGGGCGCGTTCTGCCGCCGCGGCGTTGGTGTCCAGCTTCGCACTGCCCCGGTGCTCGTCGGCAGGGACGGTGCGGGATCCGGCCTGCGCCCAGCGGTCCAGCAGCGCGCTCAGCACAGTGAATACCACCGCGCCGGCGAACAAACCGAGAGCGGCCCGCCAGATTCCGCCCTGCTGGTAGGAGTCCTCGAATAGTTCGAAGGCCAGCGCCGTGATCAGCGCGCCGGAGGCGAATGAGAGCAGGATGGCCAACACTCGCTTGGGCAACTCGAACCGCACACCGATCAGCGATCCGAGCACCAAGGCGCTGGACGCCACGAGACCGAACAGGATTGCCGTCCCCACGCCGCCAGTATAGGAGCGCCGCCGCCTGCGCGGAATAGCGTTCCCCGCACCGCTCACTACAGTAGAACCATGCCTGACTCCATCATGACTTCCATCACCGACCACCTCGGTATCGACGGTGCGCCGGTCCCGGACTCCTACTATGTGCGGCTCGATGGAACGCGCTTCCACTCCACGCTGCATTCGCAGGGCGCCTGGAATGACCACGAGCAGCACATGGCACCGGCGTCCGGGCTGCTCATCCACGCGGTCCAGCACAACCATCCGCGGCCGGAGATGGCCCTGAGCCAGGTGACCTTCGAGATTCTCGGCATCATCCCCGGCGGCGAAATCGAAGTGACCACGGAGGTGGTCCGTCCCGGCCGCACGATCGAACTGATCGAGGCCACGCTCAGCGGCAACGGGCGTCCGGCCATCCGGGCCTTCGCCTGGCGGCTGCTCACCGGAGACACTTCGGAGGTAGCCGGGGGCGACGGCGGAGCGTTGCCTGCGCCCGCTGCCTGTCCTCCTGCTGCGCTCCAGTCGGTCTGGCCCGGTGGCTACATCCGCTCCACCGAGATCCGCACTGTGGCGGACCGCGGTCCCGGAAACGGCGCTGCCTGGATCCGCAGCCCGTACGCCCTGGTCGACGGCGAGGATTCCGCTGTGGTGGCACGTTTCCTGACGTTCGTGGACACGGCCAACGGCATTGCCGTGCGGCAGGATCCGAAGGAGTACATGTTCCCGAACGTGGACCTGACCGTCCATCTGTTCCGCCAGCCCATGGGTGACTGGACGGGTCTGGACACGCGGGTGCATTTCGGTCCCGACGGCGTCGGGCTCACCGCATCGGACCTGTACGACGAGCAGGGCCTGGTCGGCCGGGCGGCGCAGATCCTGACCGTCCGGAAGTTCCCCTCCACAACCGGCTGAGCCGGCCGAACGCGACGGAAGTTTCCACAGCGCCGGTTACGGCCCGGTAACGTCAGTCCGGCGGGGGGCTAGGATCGAGGCGGGGGTACCGGCCTGATTGCGGTCTATGGCGGTAGCCGCATCATCCGTCCAGTCTCAACGAAAGTCGCAGTGCCATGGAACTTGGCTTGTTAGCCGTCATAGTCATCGTTGCCCTCGTCGTCGTATTCGGAGTCATGCGGGCCTACCGCGTCGCCGGCCCGTCCGAGGCACTCATCATCACCGGCCGCGGCGGCCAGGACGACCAGAAGGTCGTCTCCGGCGGCCGTGTCATCGTGTACCCCTTCGTCCAGCGCGCCTACACGATGTCGCTCGCCTCACGGCAGATCCGCGTGGACATCGAGGGCATCTCCAAGAACGGCATCCAGCTCCAGCTGACCGGTGTCGCCCAGGTCAAGGTCGGCGGGGACGATGTCTCCATCCGCCGTGCCGCCCAGCGCTTCCTGAACCAGCAGGACCAGATCGACCACTACACGCAGGAGATCCTGGCCGGCTCGCTGCGCGCTGTCGTCGGTACGCTGACCGTCGAGCAGATCATCCAGGACCGCGCCTCCTTCGCCGCCTCGGTATCCGAGGAGGCCGAGCACTCCATGAACAACCAGGGCCTGGTCATCGACACCTTCCAGATTTCGTCGGTCGACGACCAGGGCGACTACATCAACAACATGGGCCGCCCGCAGGCCGCCGAGGTGGCAAAGCTGGCGGCCATCGCCGAGGCGCAGGCTACCCGCGAGGCCTCCGAGGCCCAGGCCCTGGCCGACGAGAAGGTCGCCATCGCCCAGCAGGCATTGGCCCTGAAGCAGGCCGAGATCAAGGAAGAGACCGACGCCCGCCTGGCGATCGCCAATGCCGCCGGCCCGCTGGCCGAAGCGGCCCAGCAGCAGCGCATCCTGGAACAGGAAGAACTGGTGGCCGTCCGGCAGGCGGAGCTGAAGGCCAAGCAGCTCGATACCGAGGTCCGCCGCCCGGCCGACGCCGAGCGCTACCGCCAGGTCCAGGTGGCCGAAGCCGCCAAGCAGCCGCGATGCTCGCCGCCGAGGCCGAGCTGGCACGCCGCCGTG
>NZ_ANPE02000218.1 GCF_000328305.2 Arthrobacter crystallopoietes BAB-32
GGCGGGCGGCCCCGGTGCCGGCCAACCGGGAGCCCAGGTGGGCGGCGGTGTAGGTTCCGCCGCCGAAGACGAGGATGAAGCCGATGGCCAGCCAGACCAGCAGGGCGTCCCCGAGGCCCATACCTTTGCGGTTCGGTGCACTCACCGCGTTCCTCCTTCCTGCAGCCGGGGAGCCGCCGGGGTCAGGGGTGTTTCGGCGGGTTTGTGCCATTTGGCATCGGTGTCGTTGAGGCCGTTGCTCTTCTCGATGGACGTCAGGCCGATCTGCACGGGGATGCCCGGGCGGCCGCCGACCTTGATCAGGAACTTCCCCCGGCCCGGGGGTTCGACGTCGAGGCCGCGGGAGTCCCAGGCCGGCGGGTCCTGCCAGGAGATGAGCTTCTGCTGCTCCTGCCGGGAGAGGGGAATGGCGGAGGTCAGCAGCGGCATTTCCGAGGCGGGCAGGCCGCCGCAGATCACCATGCCGGAGCGTTCGACGAAACCTTTGGCTTTCATCCGGTCCTCTTCTGCCGGGAGCGCGAGCAGGTCGGACATGGTGTGGGAGATCATGATCTGTCCGACGCCGACGGACCTGTTCAGGCGGGTCAGGGCGTCGACGCGGTCGACCATGCCCTTGCCGGAGCGCAGGGCCCGCCAGAGCTCGTCCAGGACCACGAAGTAGTTCCGGCGCGGTTCCAGGCCGGCGTCGGCGAGGGCGTTGGCGACGTTCACGGTGCCGAATCCGTAGGACCAGCACGCGAGGAGCACGGCGGCCTGCAGGTCGGTCTCGGTTTCGTCGATGCTGGAGACGTCGAAGACCACGGCGCGGTCCCGCCGCATCGGGCTGGTGGTCTGGCGGGAGAAAATTTCTCCCAGCTTCCCTCCCCCGGTCAGGCCCAGCAGGGTTGCTTCCAGCGCCCGGGTCTCCTGCAGGTAGACGTTCATGTCCCCGCGGTCGAGGGCGACCTGGCGCAGCTCGTCCGGGGCGGAGACAATGACGTCCAGGAGGTCCTTCAGGACCGGGATGCCGTCGAACCGGTCATCGAGGACCCGCAGGGCCCGGTCCAGGATGGTCTGTTCCTGATCGGTGGGCGGGTTGTTCCGGCTGATCGTGATCAGCGAGACGACCATGTTCAGCCGGCGGCCGTGCGCGTCGGCCCTCACCCGGGTGGCGGCTTCGTGCTGGCCGTGGTCCTCGAGGAGCCGGGCGACTTCAATGGCCTGACCCGGGTCGAGAATGTTCAGGTACCCGGCCCCGCGGCCGAGCCTGATCACCTGCCCGCCGAGGGCCTGCACGGCTTTGACGTGCTCGCCTTTCAGGTCCCCGAGAATCAGCGGGTTGACGCCCTGCGCGGCGAGGCCCAGGAGCATGCGGCGGACCAGGGTGGACTTGCCCAGTCCGGGTTTGCCGAGGATGAAGGCCGAAGGGTTGGAGATCAGGCGTGCGCGCTGGAACCAGCCGATCGGGTCGCAGCAGACCGTGGCCTGGGTTTCTTCATGGCGGCCCAGCGGGACGCCGATCATGGGCGAGGACGCGCCGGAGGAGAACGGCCACAGGCCGCAGACCTGGACTGTCGTTCCCCGGTACTCCTTCACCGACGCCACGAGCCGGGCCATGCCCCCGCCGCGCCCGGACCAGCCGCGCGC
>NZ_ANPE02000217.1 GCF_000328305.2 Arthrobacter crystallopoietes BAB-32
TGAGCAGCCACGGCACGATCCCGGCGAAGACCAGCGGCGCCGCCCCAAAGGCAATCGTGCCCGCCACGGCCCGCCGGCCTTCCTTGTCCGACCGAACACCCATGCACTCATTCTGGACGTCGGCGCGGACAACTGTAAGGGGTCCGCTTGGACAAGGGCAGGAATAGCGGGTGTGATATAACGCACACGTAGAGTAAACGTTTCATCAAAGCGAGGGAGAGCTTCTGATGTCCTGGCTGGACCGCCATCATTCCATCGCGCCACCGGGCTTCAACCGCTGGCTCATCCCGCCCGCTGCGCTGGCAGTCCACCTCTGCATCGGCCAGGCTTATGCAACGAGCGTGTATAAGAACGCCTTGGTTGCGCACTTCGACGCGAGCCTGACTGAAATCGGCGTGATCTTCTCCATCGCGATCGTCATGCTGGGGCTTTCCGCCGCCATCATGGGCACATGGGTGGACCGGAACGGGCCGCGGATGGCCATGTTCACGGCCGCCGTCTTCTGGTCCGCAGGGTTCCTCGTCGGCGCCCTTGGCATCTTCACGAGCCAGTTGTGGCTTGTCTACCTGGGCTACGGCGTCATCGGCGGCATCGGCTTGGGTATCGGCTACATCTCGCCGGTGTCCACATTGATCAAGTGGTTCCCCGACCGCCCGGGGCTGGCCACCGGCATGGCCATCATGGGTTTTGGCGGCGGAGCACTGATCGCCAGTCCGCTCTCCACCGCGTTGCTGCAGTTCTACGACCCGGCGTTTGACGGATCAGCGGGTTGGGTCGCCAGCGGCGAGGCCGTGGGCAAGCTGTTCCTGACGTTCGCCGTCGTCTATTTGCTGTACATGATGTTCGGCGCCTTCACCATCAAAGTCCCGGCGCCCGGGTGGAAGCCGGCAGGGTTCGATCCGGCCGACGTGAAGACGAAAGAGCTGGTTACCACGGCCCAGGTCTCCGCGCGCAATGCCGTCCGGACCCGCCAGTTCTGGCTCGTCTGGATCGCCCTCTTCTGCAATGTCACGGCCGGCATCGGCATCCTGGAACAGGCCTCGCCGATGATCCAGGACTTCTTCCGGCAGCCGGACGGGACCTCGCTCGTAACCGCGGCCGTTGCCGGCGGCTTCGTGGGCCTCCTTTCCATCGGCAATATGGGCGGGCGCTTCGCGTGGTCAACGACGTCGGACTACATCGGGCGGAAGAAGATCTACATCGTCTACCTGGGCGTCGGCGCCGTGCTGTACATCGTGCTGGCACTGTTCGGGCACTCCGCCACGGCCCTCTACGTCGTTCTCGCCTTCATCATCATCAGCTTCTACGGTGGAGGATTCTCCACCGTGCCTGCCTACCTGCGCGACTTGTTCGGCACCTTCCAGGTCGGCGCCATCCACGGGCGGCTGCTGACGGCCTGGTCGGCCGCCGGCATTGCCGGGCCACTCATCGTGAACGCGTTCCTCGACGCCCAGGGCGAGCCCGGCCAGCTGACCGCGGCGGCTTACCAGCCAGCCCTGCTCACCATGGTCGGCCTCCTGGCGGTCGGCTTGATCGCCAACCTCCTGGTCAAACCAGTCGACAGCAAACACCATGAGCCGGACGCCCGGGAGTCCGCACAGGGCGGCACCGCCATGGCCGGAAAGGACAGTCACCGATGAAGAAAGCGCAACTCGCCCTGGGGTGGGTCCTGGTCGGCATCCCGCTCCTGTACGGAGTGTCCCAGACCTTGCTGAAGGCCGCGGCCCTCTTCGGATAGTGCCGGCAAGGCCGGCCAATGCCTTGAGGAGGGCGCCGCCCCGGTCCTAACGTTGAAGGTGCGATGGACTGGTTGGATGCGGACGGCTTCGAAGTGGCGCGGCAGGTGCTGCAGCGCGGCATCGCCGCTGTCTACGCGATCGCATTCCTCTCCGCCGTGGCGCAGTTCCGCGTGCTGCTCGGCGAACACGGGCTGCTGCCGGTACCGCGCTACCTGGCCCGGTCCTCCGCGCGCGGGCCGACCCTGTTCAGCTGGCGCTACTCCGACAAGCTCCTGCTCGCCGTCGCCTGGACCGGCGCCGCAGTGGCGCTGCTGCTCGTGGCCGGCCTGCCGCAGCTGGGCCCGCCGTGGCTGCCGATGCTGGCCTTCCTGCTGCTCTGGGCCCTGTACATGTCGATCGTCAACGTCGGGCAGACATTCTACGGCTTCGGCTGGGAGACCCTGCTGCTGGAAGCCGGTTTCCTGGCGGCCTTCCTCGGCTCCAACGAGGTCGCCCCGCCGCTCCCCGTGCTGCTGCTGTTCATCTGGCTGACCTTCCGGCTGGAGTTCGGCGCCGGCCTGATCAAGATCCGCGGCGACAAGGTGTGGCGGGACCTGACCGCACTGTACTACCACCACCAGACGCAGCCGATGCCCAACCCGGCGAGCTGGTTCTTCCACCACCTGCCCAAGCCGCTGCATAAAGTCGAGGTCCTCGGCAACCACTTCGCCCAGCTCGTCGTCCCGTTCTTCCTGTTCTTCCCGCAGCCGGTCGGCAGCATCGCCGCCGCCATCATCATCGTCACCCAGTTGTGGCTCGTGCTGTCCGGCAACTTCGCCTGGCTGAACTGGATCACCATTATCGTTGCCACCGCGGCCCTAGGTGACGGCGCAATCGCCGCCGTCCTCCCCGGGGACCCGGACCTCACGCCGGACTATGCCCCCACCCCGGTCTGGTTCACCGTCGTCGTTCTTGCCGTCACCGCGCTGATGGTGGTGCTCAGCTACTGGCCGGCCCGCAACCTGTTCGCGAAGCGGCAGCTGATGAATGCCAGCTTCAACCGCTGGCACCTGGCCAACGCCTACGGTGCGTTCGGCAGCATCACCCGCGAGCGTTACGAGATCATCATCGAAGGCAGCCTGGACGGCGAGGAATGGCGCGAGTACGAGTTCAAGGGCAAGCCCGGCGATCCGTCCCGCATGCCCCGCCAGTTCGCCCCGTACCACCTGCGGCTGGACTGGCTGATGTGGTTCCTCGCCCTCGGCGCAGGCGGCGAAAGCTGGTTCATCCCGCTGCTGCGCCGGCTGCTGGCCGCGGACCGGCGCACGTTGCGGATGCTGCGCAAGGACCCGTTCGACGGCGAGCCGCCGCGGCAGGTGCGTGCCCGCGTCTTCCACTACCGCTACTCCACCTGGTCCGAGCTGCGGCAGACCGGCCAGTGGTGGATCCGGCGGCCGGTGGGCATGCTGGTGGCCCCGACCAGCCGGCTTTGAGGAATAGCCCGCAGCCGGCCGCGGTTGAGTAAGATGCAAATGCATCAAACACTTCGACAGAAAGGCCCGGCTTTCGTGGCACAAACATTGGAACTCGGCCTGGACACGTTTGGCGACGTCACCGCACGGGCGGATGGCTCGCTCCTGCCCCACGATGAGGTGATCCGGAACGTGATCGCCGAAGCCGTGCTCGCGGACCAGGTCGGGCTGGACTTCATCGGCATCGGCGAGCACCACCGCGAGGATTTCGCCGTCTCCGCACCCGACGTCGTCCTCGCTGCCATCGCCGGCCAGACTTCGCGCATCCGCCTCGGCTCCGCCGTGACCGTGCTCAGCTCGGACGATCCGGTGCGTGTCTTCCAGCGCTTCTCCACCCTCGACGCCGCCTCCAGCGGCCGGGCCGAAGTGATCCTCGGCCGCGGCTCCTTCACCGAGTCCTTCCCGCTCTTCGGCCTCGATTTGGCGGACTACGACCTGCTGTTCGAGGAAAAGCTCCAGCTCTTCACCGAGCTGCTCAAGGAAGAACCCGTGACCTGGGCTGGCCGGACGCGCGGGCGGCTGGACAACAAGCGCATCTTCCCGCCCACCGCCTCCGGCAAGCTGAAGACCTGGATCGCCGTCGGCGGCACCCCGCAGTCCGTAGTCCGCGCCGCGCACTACGGCCTGCCCCTTATGCTCGCCATCATCGGCGGCGCCCCCATGAACTTCGCCCCGTTCACCGACCTCTACCACCGCGCCCTGGACCAGTTCGGTCAGCCGAGGCTGCCCATCGGCGCGCACTCCCCCGGCTACATCGCAGCCACCGACGAGCAGGCCCGCGAGGAAATGTGGGAGCCGTACGCCGACATGCAGGAACGGATCGGACGCGAGCGCGGCTGGAGCCGGATGACGCGCGGCCAGTTCGAAGCCGAGGCCGGGCCCGACGGCGCCCTCTTCGTCGGCTCCCCGGAAACCGTCGCCGCGAAGATCGTGAAGGTCGCCAGGGGCCTGGGCCTGAGCCGCTTCGACCTGAAGTACAGCCTCGGCACGCTGCCGCACGAGAAGCTGATGGCCAGCATCGAGCTCTACGGCACGAAGGTGGCCCCGCTGGTCCGCGAACAGCTCGCCGAAGACTGAGCCGCCACCGGCACCTGATTTTAACCAACGACGCCGGGAGGCGGGCTTTCGCGC
>NZ_ANPE02000216.1 GCF_000328305.2 Arthrobacter crystallopoietes BAB-32
TTCGGGAAGTACCGGCACAGATGGTTCGCCTCGGCCAGCTGCGCGGCCACGGTCTGGCGGGACTGGTGCAGGTGCCAGGCGACCTCGCGCACCGCGTCCCGGGCATACCCGTCCGGGCCCATCTCCGGCGACCCCGGCTCGGTGCGCCGGGCCGCGTACTCGCCCAAACCCTGGATCCGCTGCGCCTGCCAATACGCGGTGACCTTCTCCGACGCGGCAACATAATCGAGCACCGCGGCGGCATCCAGCCGGGCCAGGTCCACCCGGGCCAGGATGACCATCAGGTCCGTCGGCTCAATCTCCCGCCACGCCTCATGCCACTCCACCGGCCCATGCTCCACCAGCACCGGCACCCGCGGCTGCGCCGCGGCCCGCGCCGCCTCCCGGGCCTTCTCCCGCTTCGCCCGCTGCGCCGGCGACAACGCCCAATCCGGCAACTCATCCACCACACGCCGCCGGGACGGACCCTTCCTCCCATCAACCGGCCCGGCGCCCTCCTCAACAGGCTCTACCGGGTCTTCAGGCTCGGCGACGGTGTCAAGCTCGGCCGGCTCGACCGGCTCTGCGGGCCCAGAACGGGTGGCAGGGTCCGTGGCAGCGCCGGGTGCCGGCGCCGCCACCTCGGCGGCATCAGCGACAGGCATGTCAGGATTGGCCGCAGGAACAGGATCCGGCCATCCAGCGGAAACGGGATCACCGGCAGGCTCCTGACCAGGGGCCGGTGCCGGATTAGCGGCGGGGGGTTCAGTCCCGGCGTGCGTGTCGGCGGAACCGGGATCCGGCTCGTCGTCGCCGTCGCCGGGATCCCCGATCGGAACGGTGATCCCGCCGCCAATCGATCCGGCCGCACACGTCCCGCCAAGCCGGACACGCAACGGCTCGTCACACCCTGGGGCCGGTGTGGCGGAGACACCGACGCCTGGTTCCGGAGCGGATAGATGGATGGTGCCGACCCGTGGGTCTTCTATGACTCGAAGGGTCTGGCCGGCGCCTGCGGCCAGGTCCGGGTACGCCCGCCCCAGGAACTGCTCCAGCAAGGCCTTATGCAACTGGTACTCAAGAACAGAGGAAACACCGCTGAAGGCAGCCGAGGACGGGGCACCAAGGTGCCGCTCCTGTCGCCGCTGGTTCCTGAATTCCTCCATACCCACACGCTACAAGCCGGCACCGACACTATTCGAAGAAACATTCGACATGTGGATGAAACTGCCCCACGAAAGCTGGGCGGGAGAACGAGTGGCGGAGGAAGGTGATCCTGGTGGCGCTGTGTAGGAGAACCGTTGCTGGATCGATTAAGATCGATGGTCGGGTCCCACCGCAGCCAGAGTCCCACCGCCGCCAGCTGCTGGCAGAAAGTTCTTGATGCGTTCCACTCAGCAAGCCGTTTCCAACTGGCATGCCCAGAAGGAGTTCAAGCTCGGTCCCGCGTGGAGGCTGCTGTCGGCGGCACCCTGGACGGTCGCCTTCTTCCGGGCGGAGTTCACGGCCAACCGTCCGCGGATCGGGATGGAAGAGTTCCATGCGTCCCTGGCGGCATTCATCGCCGAGCTGCGCGAAGAGCATCTGAGCCTGAACGAGCAGTGGCAGGCCTCGAACTACGCCGATTCCTGGGTCCGCCACCAGTTCCTGGCCCGCCCAATGATCGACGGGCAGTTTGTCTATGAGCCCACCGCGTCCACCCAGCGGGTGCTGAATTTCATCGACAGCCTGACGCAGGAGCGGACTAACCTGAATTCGTCGCGCCTCAACGCCTTGCTGACCAGCATTGAATCGCTGGCCCACGAGACAGATCCGGATGCCACCGCCCGGATCCGCCAGCTGGAGGCGGAGATCGCCGAACGGCAGGCACAGATCCGCGCGCTGGAGTCCGGTGCGGAACCGGCGGTGCTGCCGCGCGATACGGCGGTGGCGGCGGCGCGGAGCATCCTCGATCTCGCCTCCAGCCTGCCCGCGGATTTCAAGCGGATGCGCGATGGCGTGGAGCGGATGCTGCACACCATCCGGCAGGAAATTATGGAATCGAGCGTGACCAAAGGTGTCGCCGTCGGACAGGTCCTGGAAGGCGACAGGCAGCTCCGCAGTACGGCCGAAGGCGGGACATTCCGCGGCTTCACCGAATTCCTCAACGATCCCCAGCAGCAGGCGCGGTTCCGCCAGGCGGTGCGCGAGGTGCTCGAGCGCGATTTCGTCGACGAACTCAGCACTGATGAGCGGCACACCCTGGCCAACCTGGTCCGTGAGCTGCGGCGGCAGGCTTCCGAGGTGCACTCGATCTACGGCCGGTTGTCAGAGAGCCTGCACACCTATGTCCAGAGCGATGAGTTCCGCGAGTCGATGCTGCTGCGGCGGGCGATCCGCACGGCTGAAGTCGCCGTCGCCAATTCCCCGGCGCTGCGGACCCGGACCCCGGTGGCGCAGCTGCAGCTCTTCGCGCCGGAGTTCGAGACGCTGTCCGGGATCGGCCTGTTCAATCCGGACGACCATGTGCCTCCGCCCAGGCTTGAGGAGCCACCGGCACTGAGTGAAGAGGACATCCAGCGCACGCCGTCGACGCCGAAGGCGGATTCCGCCGCCATTGCGGCGGCGGTGGCGGCAGCGACGGCGGCGGCG
>NZ_ANPE02000215.1 GCF_000328305.2 Arthrobacter crystallopoietes BAB-32
TGACCGCGAGGATCTGGCCGGCCACAGGGTCATCGTCTCCCAGCGGGGATCGCTGATGAGGTGGCTGGTCGATGACATCCTCGCCAGCGGCGTGAACGTGGAAATCGCGGTCGAAGTAGCGCACCGAACCTCAGTCCTGCCGCTGGTGTTGGCCGGGGTAGGGCATGCGGTGATGCCCTCGTCCTGGGCATCCCTGGCCCGGAAAGCGGGACTGCGGGTGGCACGCATCGAGCCGGTATCGGAACTGCATGTAGCAGTACTGAGCCGGCAGACCGACCTGACGCCTTCTGCGCGGACGTTCCTCGAGGTCGCCGCGGAGTACGCCGCAGCACACGAATAGATAGGCTGAACCTATTCGGGGTATGCAAATCCAGTCTTGGACGCGATCGTACCCGCGACCTTCTAATTGAATCTGACACCGCAGCTGTGATGCGGAGCACTTCAATCAGGAGAGAGAAACATGACCGAGACCCAGGTTTTCAAGATCGCCTCGATTCCCGCGGACGGGGTCGGCAAGGAAGTTGTGGCGGCCGGCCGGAAGGTGCTGGATACCGTGGCCGCGCAGTCGGACGGCAAGTTCGCCTTCGACTGGACCGAATTCCCCTGGGGCAGTGAGTACTACGCCAAGCACGGCGTCATGATGGATGCCGAGGGGCTGGAGGTCCTGAAGGCGTTCGACGCGATCTACTTCGGCGCCGTGGGCTGGGAGAACGTGCCGGACCACATCAGCCTTTGGGGCCTGCGGCTGAACATCACCCAGAATTTCGACCAGTGGGCCAACATCCGTCCGGTCAAGTTCCTGCCCGGTGTGCAGTCCCCGCTGCGCAAGGCCGACAACACCGAACTGGACTGGGTGGTCGTGCGTGAGAACAGCGAGGGCGAGTACGCCGGCCTCGGCGGCCGCAACCTCAGCGGCCGCGGCCCGGGCAACGAAGTGGCACTGCAGACCGCGCTCTTCACCGAAAAGGGCTGCGAACGCATTATCCGCTTCGCCTTCGACCTGGCCCGTACCCGCACGGTCAAGAAGGTCTCCTCAGTGACCAAGTCGAACGCCCAGCAGTACGGCATGGTCCTGTGGGACGAAGTCTTCGACCGCGTCGCCCTGGACTACCCGGACGTGGAGACCGAGAGCGTGCTGGTGGACGCGATGAGCGCGAAGTTCATCCTGCGCCCCGAGGACCTCTCCGTTGTCGTTGCTTCCAACCTCAACGCCGACATCCTCTCCGACCTCGGCTCGGCCCTGGCCGGCAGCCTGGGGCTGGCCGCCAGCGCCAACCTGAACCCGGAGCGCCGCTTCCCGTCCATGTTCGAGCCCGTACACGGCTCGGCCCCGGACATTGCCGGCAAGGGCATCAGCAACCCGATCGGCGCCATCGCCAGCGCCGCACTGATGCTGGATCACTTCGGCCTGCATGACGAGGCCCGCCGCATCGAAGCCGCGATCGAATCGGCCACCGGATCCGGCCACCTGACCCGCGACATCGGCGGCACGGCCAACACCGATGAGGTCACCGAAGCGATCGTGGCGGCCCTGAACGCCTCCCTGGCCACCGTCTGATCACTCCTTATTCCACCAGGCCGGGCCGGTGCAGGTCGCGCCGGCCCGGCCCGGGCTACACCCTGCGGAGAAGCGGCTTCTTCCCGTACCCCCTTCACTTTCTAGTCCTCCGCCTCCGAGACAGATTCACGCGGAGCGCGATTTTTCCAACGACGAGGTAGGAACATGGACCACACCATCGACAGCGGCACCGGCCGCAAGCGCTGGTACCGCCAGCTGTATTTCTGGGTTCTGGTGGCGATCGTCATCGGCATTCTGGTCGGCTGGCTCGCCCCCGAGACCGGGGAAGCGATGCAGCCCATCGGCACCACCTTCGTCGAAGCGATGAAGATGCTGATCGGCCCAATCGTCTTCCTCACCATCGTCGGCGGCATCGCCAGCGTCGCGGACCTGAAGAAGGTCGGCGTCACCGGGCTGAAAGCGCTGACATACTTCCAGATCGGCACCATCTTCGCCATGATCATGGGCCTGGTCGCCATCAACATTTTCCGGCTTGGCGACGGCGTCAACGCGGACGCCAGCAAGATCGAAACCAGCGGAACGGCCGCCGAACTGATCGAAAAGGGCGAGAACCAGCAGTGGTGGGAGTTCCTGACGCACATCGTCCCCGGCAGCGTCGCCGGCCCGTTCGTTGAAGGCGACATCCTCCAGATCATCTTCATGGCGGTCATCTTCGGCATCGCGCTCAACGCCGTCGGCAAGGTCGGCGCTCCCGTCCTCGACGCGGTGCAGCGGTTGACCAAGGTGATCTTCAAGGTCCTGAACTTCATCATGAAGGCCGCCCCGCTCGGCGCGTTCGGCGCCATGGCCTTCGCCGTCGGCAAGTACGGCGTGGAAACCCTCTCCAGCCTCGGCTGGCTGATCCTGCTCTTCTACGGCACCTCGATCGTATTCGTCATCGTGGTCCTCGGCGGCGTGATGGCCTTCCTGAAGCTGAACATCTTCAAGATGTTCAAACACTTCAAGGAGGAACTGCTGCTGATCCTGGGCACCTCCACCGCCGAACCGGCACTGCCCGGCCTGATGCGCAAGCTGGAGCACGCCGGCGTGAAGAAGGAGACCGTCGGCCTGGTCGTCCCGACCGGCTACAGCTTCAACCTCGACGGCGCCGCGATCTACCTTTCCCTGGCCGCCGTGTACATCGCCCAGGCCACCAACACGGACCTGACCATCGGCCAGCAGCTGGGCATGCTCGCGGTCATGCTGCTGACCTCCAAGGGCGCGGCCGGCGTCGCCGGCGGCGGCTTCATCGCCCTCACCGCGACCCTGAGCACCCTGGGCACCATCCCGGCTGCGGGCATCATGCTGATCTTCGGCATCGACAAGTTCATGTCCGAATGCCGCGCCCTGGTGAACTTCTGCGGCAACGCCGTGGCCACACTGTTCATCGCCTGGTGGGACAAGTCGCTGGACGTGGACCGGGTGCGCCGGGTCTTCAACGGCGAGAAAGTCGCGCCCCTGAACGCACCTGCGGCACACAGTCTCATCTCCGATCCTCCCGCTGAAACACCGGTGAGGACTCCGGGCACCGACAACGTCACGACCTCGCATACGGAACTGCCTGTGGAGGCCGGCGCACGATGAGCTCATTCGAAGTCCTGCTGGCACCCGATAAATTCAAAGGCTCGCTCAGCGCTTCCGAGGTCGCGCACTGGCTGGCAAACGGGCTGACCTCCCAATCCGGCCCGGAGCGGATCAGCTGCAAGGCGCTGCCGGTGGCCGATGGCGGAGACGGCAGTGTCCAGGCCGCCCTGGACGCGGGATTTCAGCCCATCCCTGTGCAGGTCACTGGGCCCGCCGGCACCCCGGCAACCACCAGAGTGGCATTCGATGGCTCAGCAGCCGTTGTCGAGGTGGCCACCACATCAGGCCTGCAAATGCTGCCCCCGGAAAAGCTCGCGCCGCTGACCAGCAGCAGCGCAGGCTTCGGCCAGGCCATCCGGGCAGCCCTCGGACAGCGCCCTCGCCAGGTTGTCCTGGCCCTTGGCGGCAGCGCCACGACCGACGGCGGGGCCGGCATGCTCAGCGCACTCGGCGCGCAATTCCTTGACGCCCACGGCGAAGCGTTTGTGCCCTGCGGCGGGACCCTCGCCGACATCGCCCGCATCGATCTCAGCGGACTGATACCGATGAAAGACGTGGACCTGGTCGCTGCCAACGATGTCCGGAACCCGCTGCTCGGGCCGACCGGTGCCGCCGCCGTCTACGGCCCGCAAAAAGGCGCAAGCACGGCAGAAGTGCACCTGCTCGAAGCCGGTCTGGCGAACCTGGTCCGGCGCCTGGACGAGGCCGGACTGCCGGGACCCCGGGT
>NZ_ANPE02000214.1 GCF_000328305.2 Arthrobacter crystallopoietes BAB-32
CCGCCGGCGACGTCGCGGCGGTGCCGGACCTGACCGGCGGCGGGGTCGGCGGGTTCTGCGTGCCGAACGCCCAGCATGCCGTGCGCCAGGCCAAGCACCTGGCCAAGAACATCTATGCCGAGCGCTGGGGCGTGGGCGAGGTCACCGAGTACAAGCACGAGAACCTCGGTGCCGTCGCCGGCTTCGGCATCAACAAGGGCGTCGCCAAGGTCATGGGCATCAAGCTGAAGGGCCCGCTGGCCTGGCTGGCGCACCGCGGCTACCACGGCTTCGCGATGCCGACCTGGGAGCGCAAGATCCGCGTGATCGCCGACTGGACCCTCAATGCCATCCTCGGCCGCGACACCACCGAGATCAGCGACATCGAGACCCCGTACCGCGCGTTCCGTACCGCCGCCGCCCCGGCCAAGAAGCCGGAACCGGCCAAGGCCGAAGGTGCCAAGGACGAGCAGAAGTCCGGATCCCAGGCGCCGGCCGACTCCCGGTAGCCTCGGCAGGGCCGTACCACTAACGACGGCGGGAGCGTTGGGTTCCGCGGCAACGGAACCTAACGCCCCGCCGTCGTCAGGTTAAACCGCAGCAGGACGCAGGCAGCGCCGGGCAGGAGGAAGAACCCGTGACGACCGTGCATGTGCGCAGTGAGCATCCGGACGACCGGGCGGAAGTGCTCCGGCTGACCGCCCGTGCCTTCGCTGGCGGGGACGGCCAGGAACCGGTGGAGGTGCGGCTGCTCTCGGAGCTGTTCGGCTGCGACGAGTACCTGCCTGACCTGTCCGTCGTCGCCGAGGCGCCGGCGCCCGGCAGCAGCCCGGTCATCGCCGGACACTCGATCACCACCCGCGGCTGGATCGACGGCCAGCCGGCCCTGGGCCTGGGGCCGATTTCGGTCCTGCCCGAGTACCAGGGACAGGGAATCGGCGCTGCCTTGCTGGAAGAAACCCGGCTGCGCGCTGTGGCCCGGGGCGAAGCGGTGATCGTGCTGCTTGGCCACACCGGCTACTACCCGCGCTTTGGCTACCGGCCGGCCGCCGAGCTGGGCATCCAGGCCCCGGACCCGCAGTGGGGAGCGCACTTCATGGCGTTGCCGCTGTCCGGCAGGACGGTGCCGCGGGGACTGTTCCGCTATGCCGCGCCCTTTTCCCGTCTCTAGTGACGCTGCTCCGGCTGCCCGGATCCAGTAGGCTGGATAGTGCCTTCCGTACCGGCATGCCCCAGTAGCCCAATGGCAGAGGCAAGCGACTTAAAATCGTTTCAGTGTGGGTTCGAGTCCCACCTGGGGTACCGATGCAACGTTCGCCCTAGTGTGACGAGCGTTACAAGGATGTAATCAAATCGCCTTATTTTTTGTTGCTTTGTGCACTAGTTTCTTCTCATAATCACCGAATCCATGGTGGTTGACCAAAGGTTCGCGGACCTTTGTGATCGAGGAGAAGAGTTTATGACTGCAACACGTAATGCAGTGCTGTTCGGCAGCGGTGCGCGCGGCGCCAAGCTGGCGGCACTCGGCTTGGGGGTAGCCCTCTTCGCATCAGCTTGTGGCGGTTCCGGCACACCTGAACAAGAAGGCGGCACGTCGGCCCCCGCAGCCTCCGGCCTGACCTGTCCCGAACCCGGTGAAAACGGGGCCGGCGCCGAACGCACCAAGGGCGATCCCTCTGCGGTGCCTGCGTCCAAGGGCTCCACCGAACAGCCCCTGAAAATCGGCACCCTGCTCCCGACCACCGGCACGTTGGCCTACCTCGGTCCGCCTGAAATCGCCGGCAGCAACCTTGCCATCAAGGAAATCAACGAAGCCGGCGGCGTGCTGGGCAAGGACGTGGAAATCGTGCACCGCGATTCCGGCGACACCACGACCGACATCGCCACCCAGTCGGTGAGCGACCTGCTGGGACAGGACGTCAGCGCCATTGTCGGTGCCGCATCGTCCAGCGTGTCCTTCAACGTGATCGACCAGATCACCAATGCCGGCGTGGTGCAGTTCTCCCCGGCCAACACCTCGCCCGAGTTCAGCGATTATGACGACAACGGGCTGTACTTCCGCACCGCGCCCTCCGACGTGCTGCAGGGCCGCACCCTGGGCAGCTACATGATCTCCTGCGGCGCCCAGACGCTGGGCATGATCGTCCTGAACGATCCGTACGGCACCGGCCTGCAGAAGAACGTCAAGGAAGCGTTCGAAGGCGCCGGCGGCCAGGTCGTCGCCGAGGAAATGTTCAATACGGGAGACTCGCAGTTCAGCTCGCAGGTCGACGCCGTGGTGGCCGCCGACCCGGATGCCATCGCCGTCATCACCTTCGACGAGATCAAGAGCATCGCTCCGCTGCTGCTCGCCAAGGGCGTCAGCCCGGAGCAGCTGTTCCTGGTGGACGGCAACACCGCCGACCTGAGCGAGGACCTGGATCCCGGCGCGATGGAAGGGGCACAGGGCACCATCCCGGGCACGTTCGCCAAGGACGAGTTCCGCTCCGACCTGGCCACCGTGGACGACAGCCTGACCGACTACGCCTATGCCGGTGAGGCCTACGACGCCGTGAACATGATCGCGCTGGCGGCCGAAGCTGCCGGCAGCACGACCGGTGAGGACATTGCCGCCGAACTGGTGGCCGTATCGAAGGACGGCGAGAAGTGCTATGACTTCGCCGGCTGCGTGACGCTGCTGCGCGAAGGCCAGGACATCGACTACGACGGCCTCTCCGGCCCGGTCACCTTCGATGAGAATGGTGATCCCACGGAGGCATACATCGGCATCTACAACTACGACGCCGAGAACGTCCCCCAGCCGGCCCGCGAGGAGTTCGGCCAGCTCTAACGGCTTCAGTCCCTCACTCGCACTGAAGCAGGAAGCCCCCGCCGGATCCGGCGGGGGCTTCCTCATGTCCAGGAGGTCACACAGGCGGCCTGATGGGGCGTTTGGACAAAGCGAAGGCGACGCTGCCCCGTACAGGACAGCGCCGCCGTCGTCATGGGCGGAAAAGGGTCACGCCGTATCCGCGAGCGTGCCCAGGTACAGCTGGATGACCTTCGGGTCCTTGAGCAGCTGGCGGCCGGTGCCCGTGTAGGCGTCGCGGCCCTGGTCCAGCACGTAGGCCCGGTCGCAGATCTGCAGGCAGCGCCGGGCGTTCTGCTCGACCATGATGACCGATACTCCGGCCCGGTTGATTTCATGGACGCGCAGGAAGGTCTCATCCTGCTTGACGGGGGAGAGGCCCGCCGAGGGCTCGTCCAGCAGCAGCACGGCCGGATCCATCATCAGTGCCCGCCCCATCGCCACCATCTGGCGCTCGCCGCCGGAGAGCGAGCCGGCGCGCTGCTGGCGGCGCTTGCCCAGCTCCGGGAACAGCTCGGTGACGAAGTCGAAGCGCTCCTTGAAGTCCTTGGGACGCTGGAACATGCCCATCTGCATGTTCTCTTCGATGGTCAGCGTGGCGAAGACGTTGTTGGTCTGCGGCACAAAGCCGATGCCCTGGGTGACCAGCTTGTTGGCCTTGAGGCCGGTAATGTCCCGCCCGCGCACCACCACGCGGCCTGAATGGATCTTGACCAGGCCGAACATGGCCTTCAGGAGGGTGGATTTGCCGGCGCCGTTGGGACCGATGATGCCGATCAGCTCGCCGGGCCGGGCCTCGATGCTGCACCCGTTGAGGATGTTGACCCCGGGCAGGTAGCCGGCCACGAGGTCAGTGACGGTGACGACGGCGTTCCCGTCCTCGGGCGTCTGCTGGCTCATCGCTCTTCCTTCCGTTCCTCGTCCCGGCCGTCCTGTTCGGCGATGCCGCGGCCGATGATGCCCGCGTTGTCGGTGCCGACCACGGACTCCTGGTCCTTCGCGAGCTGCTCTTCCAGTTCCTCGACGCCCTCGGCCGCGCCGAGGTCCACATCGTGGTGGGCACCGAGGTAGGCGTCGATCACCGCCTGGTCCTTCATGACCTCCGCGGGCGGTCCTTCGGCGACGATCTTGCCTTCGGCCATCACCACCACCCAGTCGGCGATGTTGCGCACCATGTGCATGTCGTGCTCGACGAAGAGCACGGTCATCCCCTCGGATTTCAGGTTCCGGATGTGGTCCAGCAGGGACTGGGTCAGGGCCGGGTTCACGCCTGCCATCGGCTCGTCCAGCATGACGAGCTTGGGATCGGCCATCAGCGCGCGGGCCATTTCCAGCAGCTTGCGCTGGCCGCCGGAGAGCGAAGCCGCATAGTCCTCGCGTTTGGTGTCCAGCTTGAACTTCTCCAGCAGCCCGTCCGCGTGCCGGGTGATCTCCTTCTCGCGGCCGCCCCAGACGTTCTTGAACAGGGCCTTGGAGAGCTTTTCGCCCTCCTGCTTCGTGGCGCCGAGACGCATGTTCTCGATGACCTTGAGCTTGCCCATCACCTTGGTCAGCTGGAACGTGCGGACCATGCCCATCCGCGCCACCTTGTAGGAGGGGACGCCGGCCAGCGACGTCCCGTCGAAGGTCCACTCACCCGAGTTCGGCTGGTCGAAGCCGGTCAGCAGGTTGAAGAACGTGGTCTTGCCCGCGCCGTTGGGTCCGATCAGCGCGGTGATCTTGTGCCGGGGCACCTCGAGGTACTCGACGTCGACGGCGTTGATCCCGCCGAAGGTGCGGGTGACGTGCTTGGCCACCAGGATCGGGTCCCGCTTCCGGCAACCGGGCGCCGCCGGCTCCGAGGCGATGGGGCGGGTGTCCGTCATGTAGTCGACGGCTTCGGTCTGCACGCCGCCGGACTCTTCCGGGTTGGGATGGTGCATGCTCATGAGAACGCCAGCTCTTTCTTATTGCCCAGCACGCCTTGCGGCCTGAAGATCATCAACAGCATCAGTGCGATGCCGACCATGATGTAGCGCAGCTGGCCTGCCTGGGGGATGGAGATGAAGGTGATGTAGCCGGCGCCGATGGCGCCGTACAGCAGGCCCTGGGTCAGCGAGAGCACGACCCAGAAGAGCATGGCGCCGATCACCGGACCGAGGACCGTGGCCATGCCGCCGAGCAGGAGGCAGGTCCACAGGAAGAAGGTCAGTTCGCTGCCGTAGTTGGCCGGCTGGACGGAGCTGCGGGGGAGGGTGAAGAGCACCCCGGCCAGCGTGCCGAAGACACCGCCAATGACCAGGGCCTGCATCTTGTAGGAGTACACGTTCTTGCCCAGCGAGCGGACCGCATTCTCGTCCTCACGGATGCCCTTCAGCACGCGTCCCCAGGGGCTGCGCATCAGCAGCCAGACGATCACGCAGCAAATCGCGACGACGATCCAGGCGGCGACCCGGACCCAGAGGTCGCGGGCGCTGAGCGAGATGAAACCGAGGTTGTACGTCCCTTCCGGGAACGGGTTCAGGGCGTAGAACCCGTCGGCGAAGCCGTTCAGGCCGCCGGCTGAGCCCGTGATGTCGGTCAGCGAGTTCGTCGTGACGATGTAGCGCACGACTTCGGCCGCGGCGATGGTCACGATCGAAAGGTAGTCGGCGCGCAGCCGCAGGGTCGGAATGCCGAGCAGGAACGCGAAGCCAACCGAGCAGGCCAGGGCCACCAGCACTGCGAGCCAGAAGGGGGCGTTGAACGTAAGCGTGGAGATCGCGAAGCCGTAGGCGCCCATCGCCATGAAGCCCGCCTGGCCGAAGTTCAGCAGGCCCGAGTAGCCGAAGTGGACCGCCAGGCCCAGGGCAGCCAGTGCGTAGGCGGCCGTGGTTGGGCTGATGATCTCGCCGAGTGCACCAGTGAGAATGTTGAGAAAGTCCATCGTGCGCCCCCTAACCTACGCGCTCTCTGCGGCCCAGGATGCCTTGGGGCCGGAACAACAGGACAATGATCATGATCAGCAGCGCGCCGACGAACTTGAGGTCCGCCTCGAGCCAAATCGTGGAGACTTCGACGAAGATGCCGACGATGACCGAACCGAGCAGCGCGCCGAACACGGTGCCGAGGCCGCCCAGGACCACCGCCGCGAAGATCAGGAGCAGGATCTGCTGGCCCATATTGAAGGTCACGCCCGGCCGGTAGTACGCCCAGAGGATGCCGCCGAGCGCGGCGAGCACGCCGCCGACCGTCCAGACGAGCCGGATGACCCGGTCCACGTCGATGCCGGAGGCGGACGCCAGCGCCGGATTATCGGCCACCGCACGGGTCGCCTTGCCGATCCGGGTCTTGAGCAGCAGGAAGGACACCACGAGGACCACGATCGTGCTGATAATCAGCGACTGCAGCGTGTTCTGTGAAATGGAGACCGCGCCGAATTCGATCTGCGGGCTGCGCGCTCCCGGCAGCTGCTGCGTGCTGCCACCGAAGAACAGCTGGATGGTGTAGCGGGCAGCGAGGGCCAGGCCGATGCTGACGATCATCATCGGGATGATGCCCGAACCGCGCCGGCGCAGTGGCTTCCAGAGGCCCGCATCCTGAATATAGCCGGACAGGCCGCCGCCGACGATCGCCAACGCGGCCGCGAGCCAGATCGGCAGGCCCAGTCCGGCGAGGAAGAACATCAGCACCGCGCCCAGTGTGACCATCTCGCCGTGCGCGAAGTTCGTCAGGCCGGTTGTGCCGAAGATCAGCGACAGCCCCACCGAAGCCAGCGCCAGCAGCAGGCCGAAACTGAGTCCGGCCAGCATGCGCTCGGCGAGCAATTCACCGAAGGACTGGCTTTGGACGACGATGCCCTCGCCCAGCGGGAAGATGGCCCCGGCATTGGAGGTGTTGGCGAAGGTGACTTCGCGCGGGTTCTGCGCACCCTCGGCCAGTGCCACCCCCTCCGGGAGCGTGGTGACATCGAGTTCGACCTGGTAGGTTCCCTGCACCGGAACGCCGATGGTCCAGGCGCCGGTTTCCGAGGTCACGGTCTCTCCGCTGAAGCCCTCGCCGGTGGCCCTGATGGTCACCCCCGCCACCGGTTGTCCGGCGTTCCGCAGTACACCGTTAATGGTGTTCGGAAAGGAATCCGGGGTGCTGGCCGGGCTTTCCGGCGACGGGGATGGCGATGGGGTCGAGGCGGAAACCGGCGCAGCCAAGGTCTGGGCTTGCACGGCGGGTGCCGATAAGAGCAGGGATGCGAAGACCGCCAGCAGGAAAGCCAGCATCCCGATCGGCCGAGCAAGCTTCGGCAGTGTTCTCAAGTTATGAACCTCCACAGTGGGGGCTTGCCGGCCCCCGGGAACCGGCAACGCTGACAGTGTCATGTGAACTGCGTCACTGACGTGTCGTTCATGTTACTCGCGCATTGTGTTCAGCAAGTTGCGAAATGCTTGCTTTTGGTCGCGATCAGATAACAACTGTGAAGCTGTTGCAAAACTTTCGGTAACGCCGGAGCTGCCCGGCGGAAAACAGCGGGCTATTAGAGGTAGAGCCCCGTACCCTTGTCCGCTTCCTCGGGCTCGGCCACCGCGTGGATGTCCCGCTCGCGCAGCAGAATGTAGTCGGCGGCGTTGACTTCGACCTCGGCGCGGTCCTCGGGGTCGAACAGGACCTTGTCGCCCACGCCGACCTGGCGGACATTCGGTCCGGCCGCCACCACGGTGGCCCAGCCCAAGCGCTTGCCCATTGCCGCCGTCGCCGGTATCACGATGCCCGAGGATGACCGCCGCTCGCTGCTGTCCTTGTCCGGCGCCACCAGGATCCGGTCGTGCAGCATCCGCAGCGGCAGGTGGACAGGTGCGGTGCGCTGGTTCCGATCGGTGGCGGGGCGAGGATTCACACCAGCATTCTAAGCATTGCCCGCAGCAGATTCCGTCCGCCGGGATATAACAGCGGCCGCCGAACGTTGCATTAGGTAGGGTTGAAACAGCTCGTACCCCCTGATCGGAGGACAACAAAGATGGCAATGGGTGGAAATCCCGTCTTTAACAATCCCAACGTATTCCGCAGCCAACCGCAGAACACCACGAACGCCGGTTCCGCCATGCTGGCCGGCCAGGCGCAGATGTCCAGCCAGCAGCTGCAGGACCTCTACAACCAGCCGTCCGCCGGTCCCGCCCAGACGGGGCGGATGACCTACGACGACGTCATCATGAAGACGCTGGCCTGCCTGGCGCTGGTGCTGGCTGGCGCCGCAGTCGGCTGGATGATCCCGGCGCTGATGATCCCGGGCATGCTCGCCGGCCTGGTGCTCGGCCTGGTCAACGCCTTCAAGAAGGAGCCATCCAAGGGCCTGATCCTGGCCTACGCCGCGGCGGAGGGCCTCTTCGTCGGCGGCATCTCGGCGGTGCTGGACGGCATGTACCCGGGCATCGCGCCGCAGGCCGTCCTCGGCACCGTATGCGTGTTCGCGGTGACCCTTGCGCTGTTCAAGAGCGGCAAGGTGCGGGCGACCCCGAAGGCGATGAAGTTCTTCATGATCGCCATCATCGGCTACGCCGTGTTCTCGCTGGTCAACCTGGGCCTGCAGATGTTCGGCGTGCTGGACACCCCTTGGGGCGTACGCGGTATGGAGGTCATGGGCATCCCGCTCGGTGTCATCATCGGGATCTTCGCGATTGGCCTGGCCGCCTTCTCGCTGATCATGGACTTCACGTCCATTGAGGAAGGCGTGCGCCAGGGCGTGGACCGCAAGTACTCCTGGACAGCAGCGTTCGGCCTGACCGTCACGCTGGTCTGGCTCTACGTCGAGATCCTGCGCCTGCTGGCCATCCTCCGCTCGGTGGCCGAGGAGTAGGAACAGCCTCAAGTTGGACCCCGGTTGCCGCCGGGGTCCAACTTTTTTAAGCCCGGCATCAGGCCTATACATCCAGCCCCGCCTCAGCCCCGCCCGCGTGCAGGCCAGCCACGCCTCACGCCAGCCGGGCTGCTCCTGCGGCGGGGGACACCGGGAAGATTTCCGGGGCCACAAGGCCGGCATTCCGGAAGGCATTAACGACGGCGGTCCCCACCTTGGCGGCAGAGGCGGCGGGGACCAGGGCGATGGCCGAGCCGCCAAACCCGCCGCCGGTCAGGCGGGCCCCGAGCGCGCCGTGCCGGCACGCAGTGTCCACGGCCAGGTCCAGCTCGGGACACGAGACCTCGAAATCATCGCGCAGCGAGGTATGGCTTTGGCTGAGCAGCGGGCCGATGGCTGCCGGGTCCGCCGCCTCCAGCAGCTGCACGGTTTCCTCGACCCGCCGGTTCTCGCCAACGACGTGCCGCGCCCTGCGGAAGGCGGCGGCATCCAGCCGTGCCTCGGCGGCATCGAGGCCGGGGGCCGTGAGTCCGCGGAGGGAGTCCAGCCCAAGCTGCTCGGCGGCCCGTTCGCAGTCCCGGCGGCGTTCGGCGTAGCCTCCGCCGGCGTGGGCGTGCGAGACCTTGGTGTCAATTACGAGCAGGCGCAGGGCATGCTCCTCGAGCCGCAGCGGTACCGGCCGGGCGGCGCCGCTGCGGAAGTCCACGAGCAGGGCGTGGCCCGTGCGCCCGCCCAGCGAGGCGGTCTGGTCCAGAATGCCCGTGGGCGCCCCCGCCATCTGGTTCTCGGCCTGCTGGCACAGCGTGGCCAGCTCGGCCAGCCCCAGCCGTGCGCCCAGGAGGTCGTTCAAGGCGGCGGCAACGGCGCATTCCACGGCGGCGGAGGATGAGAGCCCCGCGCCGACCGGCACATCGGTTTCCAGCTGCAGGTCCAGCCCCGGCACCGGGAAACCGCGGCGCGCGAAGGCCCAGACAACGCCGAGCGGGTACGCGGCCCACCCGGACACGGACCCCGGCGAGATGTCCGCGGCAGGCACGCGCACGCCGTCGTACTTTCCCTCCAGCACGGTGGAGACCCGGACCTGGCCGTCATGGCGGAGCGCGGCGGCCGCAACGGTGGTCCGGTCGATCGCCAGCGGTAGGGCCAAGCCCTGGTTGTAATCCGTGTGCTCGCCGATCAGGTTCACCCGTCCCGGGGCCGACCAGAGGCCGTCCGGTATGGCCTCAAAGCGGGCGGCGAATCCGGTCCGGGCGGCAGCGGCCAGTGCGTCCAGGCGGGCGGTGCCGGCGGCCGTACCGCTCAAGCCGGGCCTGCCTCACGCAGCCGGGCGGCGGTTTCCTCCGGCACCGTGTCGTTGATGAAGGCGCCCATCGCGGCCTCGGACCCGGCCAGGTACTTGAGCTTGTCGGCGGCGCGGCGGGGCGAGGTCAGCTGCAGGTGCAGGTGTCCGGCGGGGCGCAGCTCCGGGTCGACGGGCGCCTGGTGCCAGGCCGCAATGTAGGGCGTGGGGGTGTCGTAGAGGGCATCGAACCGGCGCAGCAGCTCCGGGTAGAGCTCGGCCAGTTCGTCCCGCTCCGCGCCGCCGAGCGCGGACAGGTCCGCCACGTGGCGGTGCGGCACCAGGTGGACCTCGAGCGGCCAGCGGGCGGCAAACGGCACGTAGGCGCTGAAATGCCGGCCCTCGAGCACCATCCGCGAGCCGTCCGTGCGCTCGGCGGCGAGGATGGCGGCCGCTTGGCTCTCGAGCCCGCCGGAGCGCAGGAAATGCCGCCGGGCGAGCCGGGCGATCCGCAGCGCGCGCGGCGTGACGAAGGGGTAGGCGTAGATCTGCCCGTGCGGGTGGTGCAGGGTCACGCCGATCTCCGCGCCGCGGTTCTCGAAGCAGAACACCTGCTGCACGCCGGGCAGGCCGGAGAGGGTTTCGGTGCGCTGGGCCCACGCGTCCACCACGGTCCGCACCCGCTCGTACGGCAGCTCGGCGAAGGAGCCGGTGTGGGCGTCGGTGAAGGAAATGACCTCGCAGCGTCCGTACGAAGGTTCCGGGTCCTGGTGCAGTTCCGGGCCGGGATCCGCCGGGACGCCACCGAGCTGAGGGCCGAACGAGGGAAAGCGGTTCTCGAAGACCGCAACTTCGTAGCCGGCGGGGATTTCGCTCCGGCGCGTTCCATCCGACGGGCACAGCGGGCACTCATCCTCCGGCGGGAGGTGCGTGCGGTCCTGCCGGTGTGCCGCGATGGCCACCCATTCGCCGGTGAGTTCGTCGAAGCGCAGCTGTCCGCCGTCCGGGTTGCGCGCGGGAAGTCCGCGCCGGTCCCGCACCTGCTCCGGTTCCTGGTGCCGCCTGGCCGACTCCGCGTCGGCGTCGAAGTAGAGCAGTTCCCGGCCGTCCGACAGCCGCGTGGAGGTCATGATGGTCATCGCGGCTCCCGTCTGGAGGTACGTTTTAGCTATGAGCCACCATACCTTTGCCACCGGCGAACAGTTCCGGATCCAGCGCGGCAACTCGCAGGCGGTGATTACCGAGCTGGCCGGGTGCCTGCGGTTGTTCACGAAGGACGGCGTCCAGCTGACGGAGACCTTTAACGACGACGAGATCCCGCCGGGCGCGTCCGGCATCCTGCTCGCGCCGTGGCCCAACCGCGTGGCAGACGGCAAGTGGATGCTCGACGGCAAGGTGCAGAAGCTGGACATCACCGAGCTCACCCGGGGCCATGCGAGCCACGGGCTGCTGCGCAACAGCAGCTACCGGCCCACGGAGCGGACGGACGACGCGGTGGAACTCGAAGCCGAGATCTTCCCGCAGCACGGCTACCCCTTCCGGCTCACCCACCAGGTCCGCTACGGGATCGACGAGGCGGGCGACCTGACCGTGACGCAAACCCTGGTCAACCATTCGACGGCGGCGGCTCCGGTCGCCCTCGGGGCGCATCCCTACCTGCGGCTGGGGGATATGGAGACGGCCGGGCTGACCCTGACCGTCCCGGGCGCAACCTACCTGGAGACCGACGACAGGCTCATCCCGCGCGCTTCGGCATCGGCCAGCGGCGGAACCGACCTGCGCGGCGGTACCGGAATCGGCGCGTTGGGAATACTGGACCGCGCTTACACGGACCTGAAGCCTGCGGGCAACGGCAGGGTGGAGACCACCCTGGCCGCCGCCGGTGGCGAATCGGTCACGCTGTGGCAGGACAACGTCTTCCCCTACGTGCACATTTTCGTCACCGATACCTATCCCGGCCGCCCGCTGGCAGTCGCCGTCGAACCCATGAGCGCGCCGGCCAACGCCCTCAATTCCGGAGACGGCCTCGTCTGGCTGGAACCGGGCAAGAGCTTCGGCGGCAGCTGGGGCATCAGCGCCCGGGTGCGCGGGCAACATGCCTAGTCGCGGGATGTGAAATTATTGTCTCTATGAGCCGGCTTACCCCTGACAGCCTCCCCACGGGCCCGGTGCCCGCCGGGCCGGACAGCGCGCGGGACGATGTCCCCTACGCGCTGCGCATTGCGGCTTCGTGGGCGTGGCGCATAGGGCTGGTCGTCGCTGTCGCCGGCGTGCTGATCTGGCTGCTCAGCTACGTGTCGCTGCTGATCATCCCGGTCATGGTGGCAGCCCTGCTGGCCGGCCTGCTGCAGCCGGTGGTGCGGTTCCTGCTCAAGGCCAAGGTGCCTAAGGGCCTCGCCGTCGGCATCACCATCCTGGGCTTCCTCGGCCTGATCGGCGGGGCGTTGTCCCTGGTGGGGCGGCAGCTCTACTTCGGCTTCCGCGAACTGTGGGACCAGGTGCTCGAGGGCGTGCGCCAGATCCAGACTTGGCTGACGGAGGGGCCGCTGCGGCTGACCTCGGCGCAGCTGAACGACTACATCAACGAACTGCTGGACCAGGTGCAGGCCAACAGCAGCGCCATCCTGTCCAGCGCCTTGAGCGTCGGCTCCACCGCCGGACACCTGGTCGCCGGGCTGCTGCTGGCGATCTTCGCACTGATCTTCTTCCTGCTCGATGGCCAGCGGATCTGGCTTTTCATCGTGAACCTGATGCCCCGCCGCGCCCGGTCGGCGACCAACGGCGCGGGCCGCAAGGGCTGGACCTCGCTGGTGCAGTACATCCGGGTCCAGGTCTTCGTGGCCTTCGTCGACGCCGTGGGTATCGGCGCCGGCGCGGCCATCATCGGCGTACCGCTGGCCCTGCCGCTGGGCGTGCTGGTGTTCCTGGGCTCCTTCATCCCGATTGTCGGCGCCCTCTTCACCGGGTTCGTCGCCGTGCTGCTCGCCCTCGTGGCGAATGGCTGGGTGAACGCGATCATCATGCTCGCCATCGTGCTCGGCGTGCAGCAGCTCGAAAGCCACGTGCTGCAGCCGCTGATCATGGGCAAAGCCGTCTCCCTCCACCCGCTCGCGGTGGTCCTGGCCGTCGCCGGCGGCACCATGGTCGCCGGGATCCCCGGCGCACTGTTCGCCGTGCCGTTGATGGCGATCCTCAACTCCGTGGTCAAATACATTGCCGCCCGCGGCTGGGAGGACGACGACGCGCTCGGTGGCCGGCTGCGCCCTCCCGAGCCGGCCGTGCAGGCCGCCGCCGCGGCCGCCCAGTCAACCGCAAGAACCAAGCGCCAGATTCAAACCCCAGGCGGGGACCGTGATGGTACCGCCGCCGAGGACAGGAACGAACAGCCGAAATGATAGATCTGAAGACCCTGCCGGTCACTGTCGACGACGTGATGGACGCGGCCGAAATGCTCGACGGCGTCATCGCCAAGACCCCGATTGAACAGTCCCGGGCGCTGGGCCGGATGACCGGCTCCGAGGTCTACTTCAAGTGCGAGAACCTCCAGCGCGCCGGCTCCTTCAAGGTCCGCGGCGCGTACGTCCGCATGGCGCGGCTGACCGAGGAGGAGAAGGCCCGCGGCGTCGTGGCCGCCTCGGCCGGCAACCATGCCCAGGGCGTTGCCGTCGCTGCCGCCCGGCTCGGCATCAAAGCACGGATCTACATGCCGCTCGGCGTCGCCCTGCCGAAGCTGGCCGCCACCCGGGGACACGGAGCCGAGGTCGTACTGCATGGCACCAACGTGGACGAGGCGCTGGCCGAGGCCGAGCGCTACGCCGAGCAGACCGGCGCCGTCTTCGTCCACCCGTTCGACAACGCGGACATTATCGCCGGCCAGGGCACCATCGGGCTGGAAATCCTTGAGCAGATTCCGCACGTGGACACCATCATCATGGGTGTCGGCGGCGGTGGCCTGCTGGCAGGCGTGGCCACCGCGGTCAAGGCCCGCGCCAAGGAGCTCGGCCGCGACATCAAGGTCATCGGCGTGCAGGCTGAAAACGCGGCCGCCTACCCGCCCTCGCTCGCAGCCGACGCGCTGGTGCCGCTGAAGAAGGTCTCCACCATGGCAGACGGCATCGCCGTTGGCCGCCCCGGGCAGCTGCCCTTCTCGATCATCCGGGAACTGGTCGACGACGTGGTCACGGTCAGCGAAGACGCCCTCGCCCGCGCCCTGATCTTCATGCTCGAACGCGCCAAGCTGGTGGTCGAGCCGGCCGCAGCCGTCGGCGTCGCGGCGCTGATGGAAGGCGTCATCGAGAACCCTGGCACCACGGCCGTGATCCTCTCCGGCGGCAACATCGACCCGATGCTGATGCTCAAGGTCATCCAGCGCGGCCTGTTCGCCTCCGGCAGGTTCCTGTCCGTGCGGATCATGCTGGACGACCGCCCCGGCTCCCTGGCCAAGATCTCGCGCATCATCGCCGAATCCGACGCCAACGTCACCCGCGTGGACCATACCCGGATCGGCGGCTCCATCAGCATGGGCGACGTCGCGATCACCATCGACATCGAAACCAAGGGCCACGAGCACTGCGAACTCGTCCTGGGCAGCCTCCGCGCCGAAGGCTTCCAGCCGGTCGTCGTGCATTAGCGTGGCCGAACCCAGCCGGGCAGCCCGGGCTCGCCGCGCACTGGGCGCCCTGCTCGTCCTGGCCGCGGTGCTCTGGGGCGTGCACCTGTTCACCTTGCTGGCCGGCAGCAGCATCTATTTCCTGCTCGGCAACATCCCGCGCCGGCTTTATGGCCTCGACGGCATCCTCTTTTCGCCGCTGCTGCACGCCGACTTCAACCACCTGGTCAGCAACACGCTGCCGCTGGTGGTGCTGGGTTTCCTCGTGCTGCTCGAGGGCACGCGGCGCTTCATGGTGGTGCTGGCCTCCAGCTGGCTGGTCTCCGGCACCGGCGTCTGGCTGCTGGGCCAGGGCCTGACCGTCGGGGCCTCCGGCGTGGTGTTCGGTTTCCTCGCGTACCTGCTGGTCCGCGGGTTCTACAACCGCAGTTGGCGGCAGATCCTGCTCGCCGTCGTTATTTTCCTTTTCTACGGTTCAGTGCTCTGGGGCTTACTGCCGACGGCGGGAGGCGGGGTGTCGTGGCAGGCGCACCTGTTCGGCGCAGCCGGGGGAGTGCTCGCCGCAGTGCTGATGCGCAGGGACGGCCTGCGGGGCCGGAACCGGCAGGTACGGTAAAGGGCGGGCCCGCTGCTGCTGTTCGAGCAACGGACCCGCCCTGGGACCTGGTTTTCCGGCAGTGCCGGCGCGGCGGTCAGCCCTTGTATGGCTTGGCCGAGAGGATCTCCACTTTGATGTCCTTGCCGTTCGGCGCGACGTAGGTGGTCTTGTCGCCGACCTTCAGTCCGTTGATCGCCGCACCCAGTGCGGACTTTTCGCTGTAGACGTCGACCTCGGCATGGCTGGACACCTCGCGGCTGCCCAACAGGAAGGTCTCCTTGTCGCCGGCGATGTTGGCCTCGACCACCATGCCGGGCTCGACAACGCCGTCGTCAGCCGGCGCCTCGCCGACATGGGCGTTGCGCAGCAGGTCGGTCAGCTGGCGGATACGCGCCTCGGCCTTGCCCTGTTCCTCCTTGGCGGCGTGGTAGCCGCCGTTTTCCTTGAGGTCCCCTTCGGAACGGGCCTGCTCGATGCGGGCAACGATCTCCGTCCGGCCGGGCCGGACAGGTAATCCAGTTCAGCCTTCAGGCGGTCGTAAGACTCCTGAGTGAGCCAAGCCACGGATGCGCTGGATGTAGACACGTACTTCTCCTTAGTGTGGCCGTCAGCGGCTTCCCGCTCCCGGCATGGGTACTCCTTTGCTGAAATGGCCGCCGGTAAGACGGCGGCCGCATCAAGCAAAGACCCCGCATATCTGGCGGCTCGATCACCTGTGGATCGGCTAGCCACCGGATGGGCGGGGCGGAATGTATTGAACAAGTGTAGTCAGTGGTTCGGTCTTTTCCCAAGAATCGAGATCACTCTGAGACATTCGGCCTGCCACGTTTGCGGCTGGTCCCGAAGCCTGCCGGCGCGGCTCGGAGTCGTGCCGCGTGCCGCACTTTCGTTGCCAGTAAAGGGCACCGGGCCCTTCTTGCGGAAAACCTACTCGGTGATCCAGCAGGCGTTGACACCGCCGGAGACGGAAGGCGATTCCGTTCTTAGCTGAATCCGGTGCGCAGTGGTGCGCCCGCCGTCGTTCCCTTCCCCTTCTCCAGCCGGACCGATGGTGGCAATCTTCCAGCCCACGATCGCGTACGTCTCGTTCAGCGCCTGGACGGCGCACTGGGCTGTCGCCTCCGGGTCCTTTGTCACCTGGAAGTCCACGGTGGCCCGGTAGGGGTCCGACACGTCGAAGCCAACGTCCTTGCTGGAGACCGCCGGGGATCCCTGTTTCAGTGCGAAGAAGCCGGCGAGCAGGACAGCCGCCGCCAGGACTGCGATCACTATGCCGCGCTTGGCACCCCGGCCCAGGCCCTGCTTTGGGGCTCCGTACCGATTGGCTACGCTTAACCCTGAAGAACGAGGGGGCGTGGAAGTCGGGCCGGTGCTGCTCACATCTACAACCTTACCGTGTTACAGATTCTGTCCGATCACCAGGAGTTTGAGTTGAGCATGCCTGCAGAAGCCACTGAGCAAGCCGTGGAGAGCCGCGGCGGTGACAGGTTGCGCCTACTGGCCGTGCATGCGCATCCGGACGATGAGTCCAGCAAGGGCGCCGCCACGATGGCCAGTTATGCCGCCTCGGGCGTCGAAACCATGGTGGTCACCTGCACCGGCGGTGAGCGCGGGGACATCCTCAATGCCGAAGCCGCGTCCGAACCGCAGGCTCTGCGGGACCTGCCGGGACTGCGCCGGCTCGAAATGGCCAAGGCAGCCCGTGAACTCGGCATCTCGCACCGCTGGCTGGGCTTCGTGGATTCCGGTCTGCCCGAGGGCGATCCGCTGCCGCCGCTGCCATTCGGCAGCTTCGCAACGCTGCCGGTGGAGCATGCAGCCGCTCCGCTGGTGCGGCTGGTCAGGACCTTCAAGCCGCACGTGATTGTCAGCTACGACGAGAACGGCGGCTACCCGCATCCGGACCACATCATGGCGCACAAGGTGGCGGTGGAGGCCTACCATGCCGCGGCGGACCCGGAGCGCTATCCGGAGGCGGGCGAAGCCTGGGCCCCGCTGAAGCTCTACTACGACCGGGCCTTCAACCCGGAACGCTTCCGTGCGCTGCACTTCGCCTTGGAGGAAGCCGGCCTGCAGTCCCCGTACGCAGCCAGGATTGCGGCCTGGCAGGAGGCCGATGCCGAGGGGCACCAGCCGCCCATGCCGACCCATCGGACCACCACGCAAATCGACTGCGGCGATTTCTTCGAGCACCGCGACCGCGCCCTGCTCTCGCACCGGACGCAAATCGAACCGGCCGGGTTCTTCTTCGCGGTCTCGCCCGAGATGCAGCGCAAGATCTGGCCGTGGGAGGACTACACGCTGGTGGACGCCAGAGTGGATACCACCCTGCCGGAGACCGACTTCTTCGCGGGCATACGATAGAGAAAGCCCAAGCAATCGGAATTTCCGGACCCCTGCCGCGTCCGGGCCTGCCAGAAAGAGATTCATCTTGCACCTGCTGCATGTACTTGCCGCCGCCGGATCCACCGGCGAACCGACGCTGAGGCCCGGCCTCGATCCGGACCAGGTCACACCAGGACCCTGGGGCTTCTTCATCACCTTTGGCCTGGCCGTCCTGGTCATCCTGCTGATCTGGGACATGCAGCGGCGGATCCGCCGAGTACGCTACCGCGAGCAGGCCGCTCAGGCGGCAGAAGAACGCACGGAGCCGGCTGAGACCGAACAGGAGCGGCAGCGCCGCCTCGACGCTGAACTGAACGGCAGGATCACGGGCCGGAAGCCCGGGGAAGCCGGCGAGGACTCGACGAACCAGCGGCCCGACCGGGACGGGACACCCGGGAGCTGACATGTCCGGCAGACTGCGCAACGAAGCCTCAGCCTACCTGCGCCAGCATGCCGGAAACCCCGTGGACTGGTGGCCATTCGGCGACCAGGCCTTCGAACAGGCACGTCTGCGCGACGTGCCTGTTTTCGTATCCGTGGGCTACGCCGCCTGCCACTGGTGCCACGTCATGGCGCACGAATCGTTCGAGGACCAGGCGACGGCGGACTACCTGAACGAGCACTTCGTCAGCATCAAGGTGGACCGCGAAGAACGCCCGGACGTTGATTCGGTTTACATGGCGGCAACCCAGGCCATGACCGGCCAGGGCGGCTGGCCCATGAGCGTCTTCACGCTGCCCGACGGCCGTGCCTTCTACGCCGGGACCTACTATCCGCCGCGGCCGGCACCTGGCATGCCTGCCTTCCGCCAGGTGCTGGCAGCCGTCAAAGAGGCCTGGGACCAGAGGCGGCCGAGCGTCGAAGCCAGCGCCTCAGCCCTCGCCGAAGTGCTCGAAGGCGCCGCCGACAACAACCGCAAGCTCATGGGCAGCCTCCTGCCCCCAGCCGAGGGCACCGAAACGTCCCTCGCCACGCGGCTGCCCGGACTGCTCGACGAGGCAGTCCGGGTGCTGGATGAACAGGAAGACCGTGACTATGGCGGGTTCGGCGACGCTCCCAAATTCCCGCCGTCGTCCGTTGTCCAGTTCCTGCTCCGCCACGCGGCCAATGGCCCCCATTTTCAGGAACGGGATGGGGCCGGAAACCTCGGCCGTGGCGATGAGGCGGAGGATTCGGCCGTTCAGACGGGAAGTCCCGGGCCCGACGGCGCAGGCACAGCGGATTCGGCCCTCGGCCTGGCCTCGCGGACGCTGGAGAGGATGGCTACCTCGGCACTGTACGACCAGCTCGAAGGCGGCTTCGCCCGCTACGCCGTCGACCGCCAGTGGTCGGTGCCGCACTTCGAGAAGATGCTCTACGACAATGTCCAGCTCCTGCGCGCCTACGCGCAGTGGGCTGCGCAGTCCCCACCCGGACCGGACCGCGACCTCGCGCGCGCCGTGGCCGCCGGGACCGCGGACTGGATGATCGGCAGGCTGGGACTGGCCGAAGGCGGCTTTGCTTCCTCCCTGGACGCCGACACAGTCATCGACGGCGTGCATCACGAGGGCGCCACCTACTTGTGGAGCCCTGCCGAGCTCCGCGAAGCCATCGGCGAGGATGCGGAGTGGGTCGCATCCCTCATGGGCGTCGGCGATCGGGGCAACGTCACGGCCACCGGCTCGACTCTGCATCCCGGTCGCAGGCTGGACCCGGAGGAGCAGCGCAGGTGGGACGGGCTGAAGCCGAAGCTCCTGGCCGTCCGCAACCAACGTCCGCAGCCGGCTCGCGACGAGAAAGTCGTCGCCGGATGGAATGGCTTGGCCATCGCCGCGCTCGCCGAGACCGCCGACCTCCTCGGCCGGGACGATCTGCTGGCGGCCGCCGTGGGGGCCGCCGAGTACTTGCAACGTGTCCACCTCGAGGGCCGTGGAGCGCTTGCCCGCGTCTCCCACGCCGGGACAGCCGGCAGTATTCAGGGATTGCTGGAAGACTACGCGGGTCTCGCCGAAGGGCTCTTCGCGCTCTACGCCAGTACCGGGGATGAGCGCTGGTACAGGCTGGCCGCTGAACTAGTCACCGCGGCGGAGGGGATTTTCCTCAAGGACGGCGTGCTCAGCGATACCGCTGGCCAGCCTGCCCAACTTGCCGCCGCCAGCGGCGCATGGAGTCCCGCCGACCCCTTCGAAAGCGCCACCCCCAGCGGCACGAATCTTTTTGCAGGAGCCCTGCTGACTTATGCCGCGTACAGCGGATCGCTTCGGCATCGGCTGCTCGCCGAGCAACTGCTCCAGTACCTGGAACTGGTTGCACCAAAGGCGCCGCGAGTGGCAGGTTGGGGCCTGGCGGTCGGCGAGGCGCTCCTCGCGGGTCCGGTGGAGCTCGCCTTGGTGGGAAAGCGGACCGCGGTCACCGCCCTTGCCAAGGCCGCTCGTTCTACCGGCAGCCCCGGCATGGTCATCGCGATGCGCTTCGGGGACCAAGCATCTGATGCTTCGACTACTTCGGGCGAGTCCGACGTCCCCCTGCTGGAGAACCGGCCCGGACCGGAAGGCGGAGCGTTCGCATACGTCTGCCGGCGAATGGTGTGCCGTCGACCGGTTGCCACGGTCGAGGAGCTAGTCGCTGAGCTACGGTCCAACACCTAGGGCAGCGGACGCCGGGCGGACAGGAATCCTCGTCTAGAGCCGGTAATTAGTCGCGGGCCTCAGAACGGTGGTGGTGTTTCGTCGTTGCTGTCATCGTCGTCGCGGTGGCTGTCGGGTTCTGGTTCCGGTGGTGGTGCCTTGGGTGGGCGGGGCCGTTCTGGACTGCCGTCAGGGCGGCCTTGTGCTCCGTCAGGTGCGCCTTGTTCGGTGGTTTTTTCGTGTTTGCGTTGGTAGGCGGTGAGTTTGGTGTTGATGTCGTGGATTTGGTGTTGTTCGAGGATGTTGGCCAGTTCGTCTGGCGGGGTGTGGGCGAGTGGCTCGGGACGTGTGGGGTATTCGAGGCCGGCGGGGGAGGTCCAGTCGGATTGGTGCCGGTTGGGTTGGTCGAGGTCCCAGTCGGTTTCGGTTTTCAGCCGGTGGTGCTTTTTACATTCGGGCCGGAGGTTGGCCACGTTGGTGGATCCGCCTTCGGCCCAGCCGATGGCGTGGTCGAGTTCGCAGTGGTCGCTGGAGCGGGAGCAGCCGTAGAACACGCATTTTTCGTAGAGCAGTTTCAGGTAGCGGCGTTGGGCGTTGGTGGGCCGGTATTGTTTGCGGTCCATGGCGAGCACGGCGCCGGTGACGGGGTCGGTGAGGAGCCGGGTGAAGGAGGGGGCGTTGGCGGCGAGCCGGGCGGCGGCTTCGAGGGGGATGGGTCCGTAGCCGTCGAGGTGGGCCGGTTCCTTGCCGAGGCCGAGCAGGGTCAGTGCGGGGATGGTCAGCGCGACGGTGGGCACGATGCCGTGGCCGGTGCCTTCGGGCAGGCCGCCGTTGCGGGGCGGGTGTTCGCGTAGGTCCATGGGCGGGTCCTCGTCAACGCCTTGAATTTCGGGGTTCATGGGATCGGCTACCGGCGGATCCGGATGTGCGGCGGCCGGATCCGTTTCAGTCTGAACCTGGCTCGGGTCCGTCTCGGTTTCTGCGGCGCTGGCGGTACCGGTGGCGGGTGGGCCGCAGGTAGGCTCCCAGGCCGGGTCCTCGGCGGTGGAGGTGGTCTCGGCCGCGCGGAGGGCCGCGTCGGCGCCTGCCGCGTCTGCTGCTCCGGTTTCTGCTGCCGCTGCGGTGGTTTCTTCTGTGGTGGCTGGTGCCGTGGGGTTGGTGGGGGTGAGGAGGAGGTGGGTGAGGGCGTCGGCGCGGAGTTGGGTGAGGGTGCGGGGGTCTTCGGGGTTTTTGGCGGCGGTGGCGAGGTCGTCGATGTGGTTGTACGCGGCGACGGCGGTTTCGGCGGGCAGGTAGGCGGTGAGCCAGGCCATGCCGTCGTGGTCGGGTTTGAGTTCGATGTGGCGGTCTTTGGCGGCTTTGGCGCGGCGGGTGGTGATGGATTCGGGGTGGCGGATCTCGCGGATTTTGCGGGAGCGGCGGCGTAGGGCGGGGGTGGAGCATTCGTTGGCCATGTCGAGGAGTTCGTGTTCGAAGCCGGGGCGGGCGTCCTTGGGCAGGGAGGTGGTTTCGTCGGTGATGATGGCGGCTTGCACGGGGGTGAGGTTGCCGGCTTCGAGTTCGGCCAGGGTGGTGGGGCAGTCGCCGGTGATGGAGCGGGCGTAGTTGACTTTGAGGGCCGCGGTTTGTTCGGGGATCTGCAGGGCGGCGGCGGCTTCGCTGATGGCGGCGGCGATGGCGAGGCTTTCGTCGGGTTTGTCGGGTCCGAGGGGGTGGGGCCAGCCGTGGGGTTGTTCGTTCAGGGCTTCGCGGGTCAGGGCGGTGAGCAGGCGCAGGGTGTAGGCCTCGAGCCAGCCGCCGATGCGGCGGATGGCGACGA
>NZ_ANPE02000213.1 GCF_000328305.2 Arthrobacter crystallopoietes BAB-32
TGCCCGCAGAACCAGGTCCGGCGCCTGCTGCGGAGCCTTGGCATCTCGCTGGGCCGGGACATCAAGTCCTCGCTGAAGGCCCTCGGGGTCTACCTGGTGGGCGTGGCGGAACTGCTCGCCCCGAGCACCCGGGAGATTGTCCGGCAGGCCAAGCTGGTCAGCGATGCCATCGCCGGCGGGCGGATGCTGCCGGCCTGACGCCGCCGGCCGCCTCATTCGGAGAGACGCTCCTACTCGTCTCCCTTGGCCAGCTTGCGCTTGGCCATCACGCCGATAATCACCGCCAGCGCCACCAGCACGGCGATCATCCCGATCAGGCTCCACGGCACGGACTGCCCCGCCACCGTGGTGCCCGGCTCATCGGCGGCATTCCCCTGGGCTGTCTCCACCGGCTGCGCGGTCCCCGCGCCTGCAGCGGCCGTGGAAGTCGTGGCCGGGCCCGGACTCGCCGGAGCGGCCTCGCCCACGGTGAATTCAAACGTGCCCTCGATTGGATGCGAGTCCGAGGAGACCACGCGCCAGTTCACGGTGTAGGTGCCTTCCGGAGCACCGGCCTCGATCGGCTGCGTCACCCGCGTATCCACGATCTCCACATCGCCCGCGGCCCAGTCCTCACCCGCGGCATCGCGGATCTGCACAACTGACCCCAGCGCAACCGGGACCCCGCTGAATTCCAGGGTCACGCCGTCGGGCATTTGCTCCAGTTCTTCGCCCTGTTCCGGGCTGTGCGAGATGAGTTCGTCATGCGCCTGGGCGGTCGCAGGCAGGAAAAGCACGACGGCGGCAGCCAGGAGCGCAGCCAGCAGGTACCGGGCGGTGGAGGATACAGGAATACGCTTCATCACGCCTCCACCCTACGACGAGGGTTAAGATTCAGGAGAACTTCGAATCCCCCATCACAACGAAGGACACCACCTATGCCCCAACAGGGAACGGTGCGCCACCGGACCGGCGTGTTTGCCAAGGTCGACCGCTACTTCGAAATCAGCCGCCGCGGTTCCACCTTCTCGCGCGAGATCCGCGGCGGCCTCGCCACGTTTTTCGCGATGAGCTACATCGTGGTCCTGAACCCGCTGATCCTCGGCGGCGCGGACGGCAACGGCGACGTGCTCGGCGGCGCCAGGGTGGCCGCGGTGACGGCGCTGGCGGCGGGCGTCCTCACCATCATCATGGGCGCCTGGTCCAAGTACCCGTTCGCGCTGGCCACCGGGCTGGGCGTCAACGCCTTCATCGCGGTCACGGTTGCCAGCAATCCCGGCCTGAGCTGGCCGGACGTGATGGGCCTGGTAGTGCTCTCCGGCATCACCATGTTCATCCTGGTGCTCACCGGCTTCCGGACCGCGGTGTTCAAGGCGGTGCCGGCCAGCCTGAAGACGGCGATCGTGGTGGGCATCGGCATGTTCATCGCGCTGATCGGCCTGGTCAACGCCGGCTTCGTGCGCCGCGTGCCGGACGTCGCGGGCACCACGGTGCCGGTCGGGCTCGGCTTCGACGGCAAGCTGATGGGCTGGCCGACGCTGGTGTTCGTCTTCGGGCTCGTGCTGACCATCGCGCTCGTGGTCCGCAAGGTCAAGGGAGCCATCCTGATCGGGATCGTTGCCGCCACCGTCTTCGCGCTCATTGTCGAGGCGGTGGCCCGGCCTGGTTCGCAGGGCGCGGGCGTGCCGACGGGCTGGTCCCTGGTGACGCCCAGCCTGCCGGACTGGTCAGCCCCGGACCTGAGCATCATCGGCCAGGTGAACCTGTTCGGCGCCTTCGGCAACCTCGGCGTCACGGCGGCGAGCCTGCTGGCCTTTGCGATCCTGCTGAGCATCTTTTTCGACGCGATGGGCACCATGGTGGGCCTGGCCAACGAGGCCGGGCTGACCGACAAGGACGGCAACATCCCGCGGGTGGACCGGGTGCTGCTGGTTGATGCTGCCGGCGCGATTGTCGGCGGCGGCGCGTCGGTGTCCTCCAACCAGATCTACGTGGAGTCGGGCGCCGGCATCGGGGAAGGTGCGCGCACCGGGCTGGCCAGCATCGTGACCGGCCTGCTGTTCGTCGTGGCGATGTTCTTCACGCCGCTGATCTACCTGGTGCCGTTCGAGGCCGTCGCCCCGGCCCTCGTCGTCGTCGGTTTCATGATGGTCGGCCAGGTGGGGCAGATCGATTGGACGGACTGGGGCCTGGCGATCCCGTCCTTCCTGACGTTCACGCTGATGCCGTTCACCTATTCGATCGCCAACGGGCTGGGCGCCGGGTTCATTGCCTACGTGCTCATCCGCGCCGTGCAGGGCCGGGCCAAGGACATCCATCCGCTGATGTGGGGCGTGGCCGGGGCCTTTGTGCTCTACTTCGGAATCGGGCCGATCGAGCAGGCGCTGGGCATGGCCTAGGCAGAAGGTGCCGTTAAAGACCGGAGCCGGGAGCTGGGCCTAACTTGGGGGGATTAGGCTGGCAGCTCCCGGCTACCGGCACCGGAACTTGTCCGGTTAGCAAACACAGGTGCTCCAGCCACCATCCATAGTGTCGAAGCCGATTTTGTCCCGTGCTTGCCTCCGAAGAGCATTCCGCGAGGAACACTCCCGGGCCTGTTACGGCCGTTGTCCGACCGTTCGTTCTAAATATAACCACACATTCGCTGTGCGGATGATGTACCCCGGTGAAACGATTCTAAGTCGTGCTTCCGGGTGGGGTCCAGTCCCGGAGGACCATTGCCCCGTGGGCAAAACCGGCCACGTCATCTTCCTGCCAAAGAGTTGCGGGAACGGCACCGCCGAGCAGCCGGCGGACCAGTTGCGGATCCTGGCCCAGCGGCACATCGCTGCCGGCAATAATGATGTTCCCGTAGCGCCGGCCCTTGAGCATCGGAGGGTCCGCAATGATGACCGCGTGGGGGAAGATCCGGCCGATGGTGGCGGCCTCGGCACGCGCCAGCTGCAGCTGGGGCGAATCCCCGCAGTTGACGGCGTAGATCCCGCCGGGAGCCAGCACCCGGCGGACCGCCTCGGTGAACTCCAGTGTGGTCAGCGGTTCCGGCGTGCGGCTGCCGGCGAACACGTCGCGGATGACCAGGTCGCGGCTGCCGGGGGTCAGGCTTTCGGTCACCGCCCGGGCTTCACCCACGCGGATCCGCACCAGCGGGGCCTTCGGGATGTCGAACCACTGCCGGACCAGCTCGGCCAGCTTGGCATCGATTTCGACGACGACCTGCCGGGCCTGCGGGTAGTGCGCGGCAAAGTAGCGGGCCAGCGAGCAGGCGCCGCCGCCCAGGTGCAGCGCGCGCAGGGATGAGCTGCTGTCCCAAGTGGATTCGACCAGGGCGGCGATCCAGCGCATGTACTCGAAATCGAGCCGCTCCGGCTCGCCGATGACGATGTGCGAGGACTGCACGCCGTTGATTTTAAGCAGCCAGGCGTCGCCGCCGTCGAAGTCGCGGACCAGCTCGGCCTCTCCGGAGGAGATGTCGTAGCGGCCTTCGACCGGACCGTTTCCGCCGGCGGACTCTGCCTGCCGGTGCCGCCGCCGTGCCGGGGCTATTTCACTCGGGCGAGAGCGAAGCCGTCCCACCCCTTGGCGCCGAGCGTCTGCACCGCGGTCGCCTCCAGCCGTTCGTCGGAACCGAGCAGTTCCAGGGCGCCCCGGGTGCCGCGGATGGCCGCCGCCTCGTCGTCGTTCCCTTCACCGCTGTCCAGCACGCTGCCGCCGCGGACCACGTTGTCGAGCACGATCAGGCTGCCCGGGCGGGTGAGCTTGAGCGCCCACTGGACGTAGTTGGCGTTGTTGACCTTGTCCGCGTCGATGAAGACCAGGTCGAAGGGACCGGCTTCTTCCGCCTCGAGCCGCGGCAGGGTATCCAGCGCGGCACCGACCCGGATGCTGACCTTCCCGGCCAGGCCGGCGCGCTCCAGGTTCTGCTGGGCGACCTCGGCGTGCTTGGGCTCGTACTCGCAGGTGATGATTTCGCCGTCCTCCGGCAGGCCGCGCGCCAGCCAGATGGTGCTGTAGCCGCCGAGGGTGCCGATCTCCAGCACCTTGCGGGCGCCGGTCAGCTGCGCCAGCAGCATCAGCAGCTTCCCCTGCGGCGCGGACACTTCGATGTGCGGCAGCCCGCCGGCGGCGCTGGCCTCGCGTGCCTGGGCCAGGACGCCGTCCTCCCCCACCAGGGTGCCGGTCAGGAATCGGTCGACTTCGAGCCAGCGCTCCTCCGCCACGCTCATTCCTGGCCTTCCTTTCCGGCCGTTCCAGCCTGTCCAAGTGCCGCCTCCAGCCGCTCCACCTTGCCGGTCAGCTCGCCGTAGTAGCCGGGGCGGATGTCCGCCTTCAGCACCAGGGACACGCGTTCGCCGTAGTGTCCGACGGCCTCGGTGGCGCGGCGCACCACGTCCATCACCTCGTCCCACTCGCCCTCGATCGTGGTGAACATCGCGTCCGTGCGGTTGGGCAGGCCGGATTCGCGCACCACCTTCACTGCAGCAGCTACAGCGTCATGGACCGAAGCGTTGGCCGGGGCGGGCCCGGCGGCCGGCGTGCCGGAGGGAGCAACTGAGAAGGCTACAAGCATGAGTTCAGTCTGGCACAGCCCTTCGGCGGGCGACAGGACCGCTACACCGTCCGTCACATCGTCCGCGTTGACCGGCAGACCGCCCGGCGGACGGGATCACGAGGGATTTGGCAGGATGGTGGATGGAACCGGCCGCCGCGCCGAAGCAGTCCGCCGACAGGAGGCTTCATGCTCATCCTTGTTATCAACTCCGGCTCCTCGTCGCTCAAGTACCAGGTGCGCCGGATGGACCCGGACAGCGCAGGGACTGCGGGAGAAGTCCCCGCGGCCGGCATCCGCAGCGAGGTGCTGGCGGACGGCTCCATCGAGGAGATCGGCGAGCGCGAGGTCGGCGACCACGGCCAGGCGCTGGATGCCATGGTGGAGCAGCTGGAAGCCGGACTCGGCCGAGTGGAGTTCGACGCCGTCGGGCACCGGGTGGTCCACGGCGGCACGCACTTCGACTGCCACCAGCTGATCGACGACGACGTCCTGCGCACCATCGATGAGCTGGCCGCGCTGGCACCGCTGCACAACCCGCCGAACGCCGAGGGCATCCGCGCCGCGGGCCGGAAGTGGCCCGGCCTGCCGCAGGTGGCGGTCTTCGACACCGTCTTCCACCGGACGCTGCCCGAACACGCTTGGCGGTACGCGCTGCCGGCCGAGCTGCAGGAACGGCACGGCCTGCGCCGCTTCGGCTTCCACGGCAGCAGCTTCGAGTACGTCACCCGGGAGGCAGCCCGGCTGCTCGGCACGCCGCTGGAGAAGTTCGACGCCGTCATCGCCCACGTGGGCAACGGCGCCTCCGCCACGGCCATCAGCGGCGGCCGCAGCGTGGACACCTCGATGGGCTTCACCCCGCTGGAAGGCCTCGTCATGGGCACCCGCCCAGGCGACCTGGACCCCGGGCTGCTGCTCTACCTGCAGCAGCAAGGCTACGGCGCGGACCGGCTGCAGGAGCTGCTCAACCGGGACAGCGGCCTGAAAGGACTGGCCGGCAGCAACGACATGCGCAGCATCGTCAAGGCCGCCGGGGAGGGCGACAGCCGCGCCGACATGGCCCTCGCCGTCGCCAGCTACCGGCTCGCCAAGTACATCGGCGCGTACCATGTGGCCTGCGGCGGCGCAGATGCCCTGGTCTTCACCGCCGGCATCGGCGAGCACTCGGCGGAGTTCCGCCGCCGGACCGTGGACCGGCTGGACATGCTCGGCGTCCGCCTGGACGCGGACGCCAACGCCGCGGCGGAGGACCCGCAGGAGCCGTGCACCATCAGTGCGGCGGAGTCGGTCATCCCGGTGCTCGTGGTGCCCACGGAGGAAGAACAGATCATCGCGGAGGCGACCGCCGCCGTCGTCACTTCCCGCTAAGGCTTCCGGCGCCAAGGCATGCAGCCGGCGCAAACCCGGCCACCGCCGTCGGTCCTGCAGGTTAAGGAGTACGACGGCGGAGCCTGGCGCGGGTGCGCGCGTGGCCGTTGGTGCCGCTAGGCTCGTGTGGTAGACCTAAGTCCACCTACCGGAGCCCGACCATGAATGAGCCAGCCGCGAACCTGCACGCCGACGCGGACCGCCCTGCGCTGCCGCCGCCGGGGCTGACCTGGGGCATCAAACGCAGCTTCGTCCGCTACCTCTCGAGCCTGCCGGACGCGCAGGTTTCCGCCACAGACGGCGCGGAGATCATCGAGGGCAGCCTCTTCCACTTCACGCCCGACGGCGGCAGCTTCGACCCGGCCACCCGCACCGGCACCCTCCGGTTCCGCGGCGACGTCCGGCTCAGCGGCCACTACGGCATGATGTTCGTCCAGCTGCTGGACCCCTGGATCGAATTCACCGCGGACGGCGCCGCCCTGACCATCGGCGAACCCGGCGACGACAACCGGTACGCCCTCGTGACCCTGCAGGCCGCTCCCGACTCCCCTGTCGACGCCGACGGCAGCCTGCTGTGGGAAGGCGTGCAGACCGCCCTGACCACCGAGGGCTCGCAGACCTTCAACGACCAGTACCCCGCCGGCCAGCCCATGGACCCCATCTTCATCCGGATCCCGGGAGCCTGACCTTGGCCCGAGGCAAGCACCATCCGCCCCGACCGAAGCCTGCCGGCAGCGAGGACATGCTGATCGCCGGCGACCTGAAGAAGGACCGGGGCTGGACCGAGACGCACATCAAGACATTCCTGCCCGAGCCGGACAAGCTGGCCCGCAATCCGTTCTCGCGCAAGGCAGCGCCGATGAAGCTGTACGCGCTGGAGCGGGTGCTGCAGGTCGAGGCGACGCCGGAATTCCAGCAGGCGCGGGAGACGTCGCGGACGCGGCAGCTCGCCGCGCGCGAACGGGCGCTGGCCAAGAAGAAGGAGGCCGTGGCGGTCGCCGAGGCGCTGCCGCTGCGGATCAATCCGGAGCCGTGGCCGGTGGTGCAGCAGAAGGCCATCGAGCACTTCAACCGGCGGCTGCGGCGCGGGCAGTCGCCGGCCAGCCTGAAGACCGTGAAGCACCGCCTGGACCGGCTCACCGTGAACTACCTGCGGCACCAGCAGACTTCCTACGAGACGGAGCTGCAAGCCTTCAAAGGGGTCGTCGGCGTGGGCGAAGCCTACCTGGTGGTCCGGCGGCGGATCCTGGACCTGATCGCCGACGCCTACCCGGCCCTGGCAGACGAGTGCGAGCGCCAGAAATTCGAAGAGGCCGACCTGCCGGAGGGCGTGACGCTCTAGCCGGTCCGCCATGGCGGCCAGCGGCGGCTTCATCCCGGAAGGCGTGCGCTGCCAGCGGCGGCTTCATCGCGCACGGGCAAGCAGCTTCAAGCCCGCCGGTCTTGAAGCTGCAGAACCCTAGGGATCAGGCGTTCAGGTCCGAGGGCGTCTTGGTGGATTGCTCGATGTCGGACGCAGTGACCTCGATCAGCTGATGGGCCAGATCCGCCAGTGCCCGGGCGGCCGCCAGTTCGTCGCCGATCTGGGGCACGTCGGTGTCCTTCGGGTTCAGCCGGGCCAACCCAGTCCCCACCAGTTCGCCACCGCCTTCCTTCTGCAGCCGAGCTTCGGCCCGCGTCCGGTTCTCATGTTCGTCGATGGTGATGTTCACCGACCAGCGCTTGTCCTGCATGATGCTCGCCTCCTTTGACGACCCCTACCATCCCGCTCGAGCGGCGACGCGTCAAGGGTCCAGCGGCACAGTTTTTCCGGCTGCGGGCGGTGCTGCCATCAGTGCACCGCCGGCCCGGATCAATCCGCCTGCACGCCCTCCAGCACCTTCCGGAGTGCGCCGGCACCGACACAGCGGGCACCGAGATCCTCCACCCGCTGCCGCAGACCGCGGTCGGAAGTCACCACCGTGACGGGCGCACCGCCGTCGTTCTTGAGGAGGGACTCCACGCGCGCCACGATCTCGTCATCACCGGACCTTAGGGCGCGGGCGATTTCCAGCCGGGGCGCCTCTGTGCCGGACGCGGTCTTGGCTGCGCCTTCCAGCACGACGACGGTGTCCGGCCAGGCGGTATGGGCATCCATCCCCAGCAGGTCTGCAGGCAGGCCGGCGTCAACGGCCGAGGCGAGTTCCTCCAGCAGTCGGGCGGCGGCGCCGGCCCGGTCGCGCCACCAGCCGTCGGGACGGGAGCCGATGACGTTGGCGGCGTCCACGATGAGGCGCGGGCGGTGGCCGATCATGGCCTTCAGCAGCGGCCAGGCCTCGCCGAAGTGCGGATGCAGCGGGCGCCGGTCCACCTCGTCCACCGGAACCCAGGCCAGGTCGAGGCTTTCGTGGTCCCGCACGGATGGTTCGAATTCGCGAGTGGCCCAGGCCGCCGCCGTCGTATACGTCCAGAAACCGAGGTCCAGCACCCGGGTGAAGAGCGGCTCCAGCGCCTCCGCGGGGACGCCGGCTTCCTCGTGTGATTCGCGCAGCGCCGCATCCACGGCGGATTCACCCTCGTGGCGAGCGCCGCCGGGGATGCCCCAGGTGCCGCCGAAATGGCTCCACGTGGCGCGGTGCTGGAGCAGGACGCCGCGGGTCCGGTCCACCGCGAGCAGGCCGGCGGAGCCGAACAGGCCCCACATCTTGGTGCCGTCCGGTCCCACGGCCCAGGCGTCTCCAGGATCGCGCGGGCCTTTGAAAGGCGGTGGAAGGGTGTCTCCGGCGGTCATTCCCCTAGCCTTTCATGAGTGTCAAGGCGGTTACCCCCAGCCGGCGAGGCGGAGCAGGGCCGCCGCGGCGGCGCCGGCAATGACGACGACGAGGAAGGGGGCGCGCAGCACGAGCGCGATGGCGGCGGCCAGCAGGGCGCCGACCCGGGCGTCGAGGGTGAGCTGCTGGCCGGTGGAGAAGGCGTTGACCACGGTCAGCGAGGCCAGCAGGCCGATGGTCATTGTGGCCGCGATGCGGGACATCCGCTCGTTCTTCATCCACTTGGCCGGGACGAGGTAGCCGGCGAACTTGGTGGCGTAGGAGATCACGCAGGCGGCGAGGATCCAGAACCAGAGGCTCATCCTTGGCCTCCCTCGCGCCGGCCGGGCCGCGCGCTGGCGCCGTCCTCGGGCAGCACCATGTGCGCGCAGTCATGCTCGGAGTACGGCTCCGCGTAGGGCTCGATGTCCGGCGCCATGCCCTGGGGAACGGGCTTGTGCGTGAACCAGCCGATCACGGCGGCCACGGCTGCGGCGACGAGGATCGGCACGCCGCTGGGCACGAACGGCACGGCCAGCAGCGTGGCCAACGCGCAGACGACGGCGATGGCGGCCGGCTCCTTGCCCTTCAGCCGCGGCCAGAGCAGCGCCAGGAACGCCGCTACGGCAGCCCCGTCCAGCCCCCACTGCTTCGGATCCCCCAGCGCATTGCCGGCGAGCGCGCCGACGGCGGTGAAGAGGTTCCAGAGCAGGAAGATGCCCACGCCGGCGGTCCAGAAGCCGCGCCGCTGTTCGGCCGGGTCCTGCTGGCCGGAGGCGGTGGCGGTGGATTCGTCAATGGTGACCTGGGCAGCGACCAGCTTGCGCCAGCTGCGCGGGGACAGCAGGGCGTTCATCTGCATGCCGTAGATGCCGTTGCGGATGCCCAGCAACGCGGAGGCGCTCATCGCGGCCAGGCCGGTTCCGCCGCCGCTGACCACGCCGATGAACGCGAACTGGGAGCCGCCGCTGAACAGCAGCAGGCTCAGCGCGATGGTCTGCCAGATATCCAGGCCGGAGGCCACGGCGAGCGCACCGAACGAGATCCCGTAGAGGCCGGTGGCGATGGAGATGGACAGGCCCACCTTGACCGCCGGGGACTGCAGGATTTTCACCACTCCAGCCTATCGCCGCCAGATCGGTGGGCTGACCGACCGTGAGCTACAGCGCCTCCTGCGCCCGTCCGTTGATGGCGTCAGCCGCGCGGATCAAGGCCAGGTGCGAGAAGGCCTGCGGGTAGTTGCCGGCCATCCGCTTGTTGGCCGTGTCGTACTCCTCGGAGAGCAGCCCGAGCTCGTTGGCATAGCCGACCAGCTGGTCCATCAGCTTGCGGGCGTCCCCGATCCGCCCGGAGCGCGCGTACTGCTCCACCAGCCAGAAGGAGCAGGCCAGGAACGGATACTCCCCCGGCGCCAAACCGTCCACGCCGGCTTCGGTGCGGTAGCGCATGAGCAGCCCCGCCTCGTCCAGCAAGTCCCGCTCAAGGCGCGCCACCGTGCCCAACATTAGGTCGTCGTCGTACTTCACGAACCCCACCTGCGCGATGACCAGCAGCGACGCGTCCACCTCGGTGTTGTCATAGGTCTGCGTGAACGAGTTGATCTCCTTGTTGAAGCCGTGCTCCATGATCTCGTCCCGCAGCTCGTCGCGCAGCCGCACCCAGTGGTCGTCCTCGCCGTCCAGCCCGTGGTCCCGCACCGCGCGGACGCCGCGGTCGAAGGCCGCCCACATCATCACGCGCGAGTGCGTGAAGTACTGCTTCTCCCCGCGCATCTCCCAGATCCCGTGGTCCCGGTTGTAGAAGTGCTTCTCCGCGTAGTGCAGCAGCGATTTCTGCAGCGGCCAGGAGAAGTGGTCCTCCTGCTGGCCCATGTTCCGCAGCTTCTCCAGGACCACCATGACCTCGCCGATCACGTCGCCCTGGTACTGGCCGTACGCACCGTTGCCCACGCGCACCGGCTTCGAGTCCATGTAGCCCGGGAACTGGTCCAGCTCGCGCTCGGCCAGCTGGCGTTCGCCGGCGAGCCCGTACATGATCTGCAGGTCCTCGGGGTCGCCGGCGACCGCGCGCAGCAGCCAGTTCCGCCACTCCAGCGCCTCCTGCTCGTAGCCGTGCGTCATCATGGATTCCAGCGTCAGGGCGGCGTCGCGCAGCCAGACGTAGCGGTAGTCCCAGTTCCGTTCACCGCCGAACTGCTCCGGCAGCGAGGTGGTAGGCGCCGCGACGATCCCGCCGGTGCTCTCATGTGTCAGGGCGCGCAGCACCAGCAGCGAGCGCTTGACCATCTCGTGGTACTCGCCCTGCGGCGGGAAGCGCGAGCACCAGTTGCGCCAGTAGGCCAGGGTCTCCTCGAGCTTCTCGTCCACATCGCACATCGGCGGGACCTTGCGGTGCGAGGGGAACCAGCACAGCTCGAAATCCACCACCTCGCCGGCCTGCATGGTGAAGTCACCGCGGTGCCGGCGGTGCTCCGACATCGGCAGCCGGGAACCGTGCAGCACGATCGCGTCCGGGCCGGCCATGCCGACAATCGATTCGGCGCCGGTGTCCTCGTCGTTGATCCGGTAGACCCAAGGCACCGCCTCGCCGTAGCCGAACCGGACGAGGATCTCCTGGTGGATGGTCACGGTGCCGGATATGCATTCCACCCGGCGCACCAGCGACGCGCGGCGGTCCCCCACCGGCATGAATTCGGTGATGGTGGCTTCGCCGGTGGCGGTCTGCCAGCGGGTGCGCAGCACGAAGCTGGAGTCGACGTAGCTGCGTTCGATCACGACGGGCGCTCCCCGGCTGCGCTTGCTTTCGGCTTCGGCGGCGTCGTCCGCGCCGGTGGCGCGGCCGCTGCTCTCTTCCGAGTGTGCCGGGCGGCCGTGGCCTTCGCGCGGGTCCTTCGCCGTGCCCGGGGCATTGACGACGGCGGTGCCTCCTTGGGCGTGGCCGCCGGAGACCTGCGCGGTGGCGGTTCCTCCCTCGCTGGCCTTGGCGTCCGAGACCGTGTCCCGGCCTGCCCCGTCCGGTTGGCTGTCCTTGCCGCTGGCCATGTCCGGGGCGGGTGTGTCCTCCCCGCTGGCGGCGATGTCCGCGTCCAGCTTCCGGCCGTCCGCGGCCTGCGCCTCCGGAGTGCCGCCGCTCGCTTC
>NZ_ANPE02000212.1 GCF_000328305.2 Arthrobacter crystallopoietes BAB-32
GCGCCGATGGTACTGCACCCGGGAGGGTGTGGGAGAGTAGGTCACCGCCGGACACAACATCACAGGTCAAGGGGCACCGCCAACGACGGCGGGGCCCTTGACCCCTTTAACCCGCCCGAACAAGCTCCGGGCCCAGGGCCCCGGGAACGCACCCCCTCGTGCGTCCCCGGGGCCCTTCGCACGTTAACAGCCCCCAAGGTCGGGCGTGCCCTGCGGGCGTGCCCTGCGGCCAGGCCCCCTGGCAGGGGGCCTGCAGCCCGGGACGCGGCGCCAGCTGCCCGGCCGACGGACACCCCCACCCACACACCGCTAGGGTTAGCTCATGAATTCATCTCTGTTTTCGCATGCCGCGCAGCCCCCGGAACCTGCCGGACGGTTGGCACCGGTCAGCTGTGAAGTGACGGTTCCACACGCTCCGGAGCAGGCGTTCGAGGGGTTCACCGACCTTATCCATCTGTGGTGGCCGGTGGCTGACTACGGTGTACTGGGCGGAGCGGCTCATGTGGAGTTTGAGGACCGGGTGCTTACCGAGACGTCCGAACAGGATGAGATCAGTATTTGGGCCGAGATCCTCGAGTGGCAGCCTGCGAGGCTGGTGCGGCTGTCCTGGCATCCCGGCTCGGGGCCGACCGCTGCGAGCGAGGTGGAGGTCGAATTCCTGCCCGAGGGTGCGGAGCGCACAGTGGTCCGGCTCACTCATTCGGGATGGCATAATGTTCCGGACGGCGAAGCGGCGCGGACCAGGTACGTTCACGGTTGGCCGGCTGTCCTGAGCAAGTACTCGAGGTTCATGGGCGGCATCCGCTAGGGCGGCCAGCTGGTTGTCCGGTGGAGGAGGCAGGAGCGGGACGGCACCGTCGGTTCTGCGGTCCAGCGGGCGGGAAGGGAGCGGCTGAGGCCTTTGGCGCCCGTTCCGGCCAGCGGCGCGGGTCCGTCGTCGTTATTGTAATTGTCTGGCTGAGGAGGCCACTGGTTCCATGACCGCATCGATCACCGAGGCGCTGCAGGCGGCGCTGCCTGCGGAGCGTTTCAGCACGAGTGAGGATGTCCTGGCAGCGTATGCCGTGGACCAGGGGCCGGTGCTCGAACACTGGCTGCCGGCGGCCGTCGTGTGGGCCGAGAGCATCGAAGACGTGCAGGCGGTGATGCGCTTGGCCAGCCGGCACGGCGTTCCGGTGGTCTGCCGCGGTGCCGGCACCGGTGTTTCCGGCGGAGCCCACGCCACCCCTGACTGCCTGGTGCTGAGCCTGGAGCGGATGAACCGCATCCTGGAGATTCATCCCGAGGACGAGGTCGCCCGGGTCGAGGCGGGCGTGATCAATGCCGATCTGAATGCGGCGGCCGCGGAGTACGGGCTGATGTATGCGCCGGATCCGGCCAGCTACAAGCTCTCGACGATCGGCGGCAACATCGCCACGAATGCCGGCGGGCTGCGTTGCGCGAAGTACGGCGTCACGCGGGAGTCGGTGCTGGGGCTCGATGTTGTCCTCGCCGACGGATCGCTGATCCGCACCGGGCGGCGGACCTTCAAGGGGGTGGCCGGCTACGACCTGACCGGGTTGTTCGTCGGATCGGAGGGGACGTTGGGTGTGGTAGTCGGCGCGACGCTGCGGTTGCGCTACCTGCCGACGGATGTGCACACGATTGCGGCGTTCTTCCCGGAGGTCACGACGGCGGCGGCCGGAGTGCTGGCGGTCGGCAAGGCCCGGGTGCAGCCCGCCATCATGGAGTTGCTGGACGCCAATACCCTGGTCCAGCTTGACGAGGAGCAGGGATCGGACCTGCGGCAGCGCGGCGGGGCGCTGCTGCTGATCCAGACGGATGGGTTCGGGGCGGAGATCGAGGCGGGCATCATCCGGACGGTGCTGCGGCAGCTCGGTGCGACGGTGACGACCGAGGTCAGCGAGGAAGCCGTGCGGCTGGTGGAACTGCGCAGGCACAGCCGCGGCGCCGAGGTGGACGATGTATTCCGCGTGGGCGAAGACGTTGCCGTGCCACGGTCGCGGCTGGTCCACTACATCGCCGAGCTGGAGCGGATCGCCGCCGAGCGCGGGGTGGGGCTGAAGGTTGTTGCGCATGCCGGGGACGGGAATCTGCATCCGACGTTCTGGGTGCCGGCCGGCGAGACCGACAAGGTGCCGGTCCTGGACGCTGCCTTGGACGAGTCGATCGAGGTCGGCCTGGCGCTGGGCGGAACCATCACCGGCGAGCACGGGGTGGGGCAGTACAAGCTGCGCTGGCTGCCGCTGGAGCAGCGTGAGGAAGTGCTGGAGCTGCAGCGTGGAGTCAAGGAGCTATTCGATCCCCAGGGGCTGCTGAATCCGGGCAAGGCGTTGCCGGAGCGGGTGGAGCCGCAGGCTTCATGAGGCACAGGGTCCTCTCGGGGAGGGCCGGTGCGGCGGACTCCGTAGGTGACCGGGGACAGTGGGGCGGCTGCCGTCGTCGTCGTTAGCGCGTAGGCTGGTGTGGTGCGGAAAGAGACTCTGTGGGAAGCCCAAAAGCGCCGGAACCCGGGCCACTCGGCGTGGTACATCCAGCGGTTCGAGGCGATGCGCTCCGAAGGCATGGACCTTCACGGCGAGGCGCGGCTGATTGATGCGATGGCGGCCCGTGGCAGCCGGATCCTGGATGCCGGATGCGGGCCGGGCCGGCTCGGGGGCGAGCTTGCGGCGCGCGGCCATGAGGTCATCGGCATTGATGTCGATCCGGAACTGATCGAGGCGGCGCGCAAGGATCATCCGGACGTGCAGTGGCTGGTGGGCGACCTGGCGGAGCTTGATTTGCCGGGGCAGGGGATCGCGGAGCCGTTCGACCTCATTGTCAGCGCCGGCAATGTGCTGACCTTCGTGGCGCCCGGAACTGCGCCGGACGTGCTGGTGCGGCTGGCACGGCATCTGGCGCCGCAGGGGCGGCTGGTGACAGGCTTCGGCGCCGGCCGCGGCTACGAGTTCGAGGTGTTCCTGAAGGACGCCGCGGGCGCAGGGCTGGCGTTGGACCACACCTTCGCGACGTGGGACCTGCGGCCGTTCACGCCGGCATCGGACTTCCTGGTGGCTGTCTTCAGCCGGGCTGCCTAAGGGCGGCTACCCGGCGTCGTCGTAATCGGCGAGTCCGGGGCCGCCGGAGCCTGGATCAAGGACGATCGCGGCTTCATCCCGCCGGTGCCGCAGCACGTCGTCGATATAGGCCTGGACGGCTTCGGCTAGCGGGACGTTGCGGTGCTGCGCTTCGGAGATGTACCACCGGTGCTCCAGTACCTGGTGGACCACTTCGGCGGGTTCGAGCTTGCCGGACAGCTCCCGCGGAATGGCTTTGACGATCGGCTCGAAGAGGTGCTTGACCCAGTTGTGGGCGCTGATTTGCTCATCCTGCTGCGGACCGGTGTCGGCCCGGTAGGCGTCAAGGTCGTTCAGCAGCCGCCGGGCCTGGTTCTCCTGGACGTCGATCCCGGTCAGCCGGAGCAGGCGCCGCTGGTGGTGGCCTGCGTCCACGACCTTGGGCTGCAGCTGGACCAGGGACTCCCCGGGGGCCGTCTTGATCGAGTATTCCTCCACATCGAAGCCGAGTTCGTTGAGCCGGCGGATGCGCGCGTTGACCCGCCAGCGCTGGCCGAACTCGAAGGACTCCATCTCCGTCAGCTCGGCCCATAAGTTGCGGTAGCTGTTGAAAATGCGCTCGCTCGTCGCCACCGGATCCACCGTCTCTTCGACCACGCCGCCAGCCATCAGGTCCATCAGTTCGCCGGCGATGTTGACGCGTCCGATCTCCAGGTCGTACTCGCGCTGGCCGGTGGACAGCTCCGGGTACAGCTCGCCGGTTTCCGCGTCCACCAGGTAGGCGGCGAAGGCCCCGGCGTCCCGGCGGAAGAGCGTGTTGGACAGCGAGACATCGCCCCAGTAGAAGCCGAGCAGGTGCAGCCGCACCAGCAGCAGGGCCTGGGCGTCGATGAGCCGGGTGAGCGTTGCCCGGCGCAGGGTCTGCGAGAACACCGCACGGTACGGCATGGAGAACCGCAGGTGCCGGGTGACCAGGGCCGGTTTGAGCTCTTCGCCGGCGGCGTTGCGGCGTCCAGCGATGACGGCCACCGGTTCCACGCAGGGGGCGTTGAGCCGCTGCAGCTTCCGCAGCATGTGGTACTCGTGCCGGGCCACGTGCTCGGTGGTTTCCTTCACCGCGACCACCGAGCCGCCCATGTGCGCGAACCGGACGACGTGCCGGGAGATGCCGCGCGGCAGGGCCGCCAGGTTCTGCACCGGCCACTCTTCCAGCGCGATGTGCCAGGGCAGCTCCAGCAGGTCCTCGTCCACGGAAGCGGACGTGATGCTCAGCGGGCCCAGCCGGGCGGCTTCCATCGGCCCCTGGCTGCGCGGCAGCTTGCCCAGCTGGCGGTAGTCAGTGGGCTCGTTGTGCCAGTCGGCGTCCATGGGCGTGGCAGCTTGCGCAGGAGTCAGGCCTCGGCCTCCACGGGCCGTTCCAGGTCCGCGAGGGAGGCCTGCGGCGTGGCCGGATCATGGCCGCCGAGGCGCAGCCCGGTCTGCGAGTCGAACAGGTGCACGTGGCCCTGCTTGGGCCGGACATAGACGGTGCTGCCGGCGGCCGGCGGGCGGCGGCCGTCGGTGCGGCCGGTGATATCGTGCCGCTTCCCGTCCAGCGTGGTGTGCCCGTAGACGTAGGCGTCCGCGCCGAGTTCCTCAACGACGTCGACGGCCAGTTCGAGCCCCTGGCCGTCCTCGGCGCGCTCGAGGTCCTCAGGCCGGACGCCGAGGGTGACGGTAGAGCCGTGGGCTTCGCCGAGGACGTTGCGCGGCACCGGGTAGACGGTGCCGCCGAACTGGACGCCGCCGTCGGTCACGGGAAGTTCGAGCAGGTTCATCGCGGGGGAGCCGATGAACCCGGCGACGAAGACATTCGCGGGGGCGTCGTAGAGCCGGCGCGGGGTGTCCACCTGCTGCAGGATGCCGTCCTTGAGCACGGCCACGCGGTCGCCCATGGTCATGGCCTCGACCTGGTCATGGGTGACGTAGACGGTGGTGACTCCGAGCCGGCGGGTGAGCGAGGCGATTTGGGTGCGGGTCTGCACGCGCAGCTTCGCGTCGAGGTTGGAGAGCGGTTCGTCCATCAGGAAGACCTGCGGGGAACGGACGATGGCCCGGCCCATGGCCACGCGCTGGCGCTGGCCGCCGGAGAGGGCCTTGGGCTTGCGGTCCAGGTACTGCTCGAGGTCCAGCAGCTTCGCGGCCTCCTGCACGCGGCGGCGGCGCTCCTCCTTGTCCACGCCGGCGATCTTGAGCGCAAAGCCCATGTTGTCCGCCACGGACATGTGCGGATAGAGCGCGTAGTTCTGGAACACCATGGCGATGTCGCGGTCCTTCGGCGGCACGTCGGTGACGTCGCGGTCGCCGATCAGGATCCGGCCGGAGTTGACGTCCTCGAGGCCGGCGAGCATGCGCAGCGAGGTGGATTTGCCGCAACCGGACGGACCCACCAAAACCAGGAATTCGCCGTCGGCAATTTCCAGGTCCAGGGCGTCCACCGCCGGCTTGTCCGTGCCCGGGTACAGCCGGGTGGCACGATCGAACGTTACCGTTGCCATGTTGTTTCCCTTCACGGGCAGGTACGTGCCCGACGATCCGTAGTGAAGCGGGTATTCAGTTGGTGAGCTGGCTCACGCCTCAGTATTGCATGGCAGGTCCGACGGCGGTACGGCGCAGCGCGGCCAGCGTTTCGAGGACGCGGGTAAAGTCTTCCGGCGAATCCACCCGGTGCGCAGCCTCGGAGACGCCCTGTCCGATCCGGATGCCCAGATCCTGCGGCCCGAGGGCTTTGATGGCGTCCTCATCGGTGACGTCGTCGCCGGCGAACACCACGGCGGTGGCCCCGGTGACTCCCCGCAGCAGCTCGATCCCCTGGCCTTTGTCGGAGCTGATCACGGACGATTCGAGGACCCGCTTGCCGTCCTTCAGGTGCACGCCCGCGATGGCGGACAGCTGCTTTCGTGCCGTTTCCGTGGCGGCCAGGGCAATATCGTCCTCGGCGGTGCGGGTGTGGAGTACGACGCCGGCGGGTTTGGCTTCCAGCCGCGTGCCGGCATGCGTGGCAACTACGTTTTCGACGACGGTGGTCGCCTGCCGCAGTGCCAGCGCCTGGTCTTCGGTGAGCGTCAGGGCGGGACTGTCCGGGCCGGTGAAGACCTCGGCGCCGTGGGAGCCGATCAGCAGGGTTTCGTCGCCGGGGGCGGCGACGACACGGAGGCTGTCCAGGGCGCGGCCGGAAATGAAGGCCGTATAGGTGCGGGGCAGCGCGGCGAGTTCACGCACCGCCGCAGCTGATGCCGGCAGCGCGCGGGCATGCTCGGCCCGCTCCACGATCGGGGCGAGCGTGCCGTCGAAGTCCAAGGCAACCAGCAGCTGCTGCGTGCGGCTGACTGCCTGCAGTGCCGCTTCCAGTTCCGGGGCGAGGCCGCCGCTCACGGCTGCTCTCCAAGTTCTTCGGCAGGGTCGACCTGGAGGGCGCGGAGGAAGCTCTGCGACCACTGTTCGACGTCGTTCTGCAGGATCTGCCGGCGCATCGTGCGCATGCGCCGGGTGGCCTCGCCGGGGGAGATATGGATGGCGCGCATGATGGCGTCCTTGAGGCCGTCGATATCGTGCGGGTTGACCAGGATGGCCTGCTTCAGGTGGTCTGCTGCGCCGGCGAATTCACTGAGCACCAAGGCGCCATTGACGCCGGTGCGGGAGGCGACGTACTCCTTGGCCACCAGGTTCATGCCGTCGCGCAGCGCGGTGACCAGCATGACGTCGGCGGCCAGGTAGAGGGCCACCATCTCTTCCTTGGGGTAGCTGTGGTGCAGGTACCGGATGGCGGTGTTGCTCAGCGTATCGAAGGTGCCGTTGATCCGGCCGACCGAGGCTTCGATTTCCTCGCGGAGCAGGCGGTAGGACTCCACGCGTTCGCGGCTGGGACTGGCGACCTGGATCAGCGCAGCGTCCTCCACGGTGACCCGCTCGTCCTCGAGCAGCTCGCCGTAGGCCTTGATCCGGTGCCCGATGCCTTTCGTGTAGTCCAGCCGGTCCACGCCGAGGAGGACCGTCTTGGGATTGCCCAGCTCCTCGCGGATCTGCCGGGCCCTTTCGATGACGTCCGGGCGGTTGGCCAGCTCGTTGATCTGGTCCACGTCGATGGAGATCGGAAAGGCCCCGGCGCGGCAGATGCGGGTTCCGGTCTCCGTCTTGATGTTCACATGCTGGGACTTGATCGCGTGGCCACTGAACCTGCGGACGCAGCGCAGGAAGTTGCTCGAGTCGCTGGGCCGCTGGAACCCGACCAGGTCCGCGCCAAGCAGCCCTTCGATCACCTGGCGGCGCCACGGCAGCTGGGCAAAGATCTCCAGCGGCGGGAACGGAATGTGGTTGAAGAAGCCGATCTTCAGGTCCGGCCGCTGCTCGCGCAGCAGCTTGGGCACCAGCTGCAGCTGGTAATCCTGTACCCAGACGACGGCGCCGGTGGCGGCGACCTTGGCCGTCGCGTCGGCAAACCGCTGGTTCACCTGCTTGTAGCACTCCCACCAGGCGCGGTGGAACTCGGGCGGGGCGATGACGTCATGGTAAAGCGGCCACAGCGTAGCGTTGGAAAACCCCTCATAGTAGAGTTCGACGTCGTCCTGGCTCAGGGGAATGGGGACCAGGCGCATATCATCGTGGTCGAACGGATCGAGGACTTCATCGGCCGAGCCCGGCCAGCCGATCCACGCGCCGTCGGTCTTGGCCATCACGGGAGCCAGGGCTGTTACCAGGCCGCCGGGTGAGCGGCGCCACGAGGTGTCCTCGCCGTCGTCGGTGACACGGTCCACCGGGAGCCGGTTGGACACTACGATGAAGTCGTACTGGCCGTAGTCAGACCCTGCCGGTTCCACGTCCAATGCTGCCGGCTTGCTAACCATGTGAGTCTCCTGACAATTGTGAATCCTGCCATCGACTCTATAAGACGGGAACCGCGGGGAGGCCGACCTGCGTTAATAAACAATGGAACCGCGGGCCAGCAACGCGGTACGGTAAGACTGTTGTAGTTTCAACAAATTGCTCCCAGGGTGGCCGGCCGGCGCCCGAAGACCGAAAGACTTGAGGACTTATGGCAAGCCAGAACACACCGAGGCCGACCAAGGCCGAGCGCACCGCGCAGGCGCGGGACAAAGCCCGGCAGATGCGCGAGGCGGAGCAGCGGAAGCAAAAGCGCAATTCGCTGCTGGTGCGCTGGGGTGTTGTGGCCGCGGTCGTGGCGATTGTGGCGATCATCGCCGTCATCGTCGCCAGCAACCAGCGCGGCGACTTCCCCGACGCCGGGCCGGCGCCTGCGCACGGCAACGAGTACGGCGGCATCACGCTGACCTCCAGCACCGAGCTGGCGACCACGGAGGCGACCACGGTGGACGTCAACAGCGTGGACACGGAAGCGGCCCCGCCGGCCGTTCCATCCGGCGTTGCAGCGGCACCGGAAGGCGAGCCGGCCCAGGTCGTCGTCTATGTAGATGCCGCCTGCAGCCACTGCGCCACCTTCGAGGCGACTTACGGAGACCAGCTCAAGGAATGGCTCGACAACGGCGTCGCCACCGTTGAATACCGCGCCGTGGCCTTCCTGGACCAGCCCGCAACCGGCAACTTCTCCTCGCGCGGCGCCAACGCCATGGCCTGCGTGGCCGACACGGCGCCGCAGAGCTTCCTGCCCTTCGTGGACCTGCTGTTCGAACGCCAGGTTCCCACCGGCATGGACAGCGACGCGCTCGCCGACCTTGCCGCCGAAGCCGGCGCCGAAGGAGCGGAAAGCTGCATCTCGGACGGCACCTACCGCCCGTACGCCAAGTACACCGACACGCTGGCCCGTGCAGACGGAGTCGGCGGAACCCCCGCCGTCTACGTCGATGGCAAGGCCTGGGACAACACCGGCGACTTCGTCGAGTTCGCCCAGCCGATCCTGGACGCCCGCGCCTGATCAAGGCGGCCCGGATGGGCGCCGCGGTTTCACGCCGGGCGCCCATCTGGGCTAACCTTATCTAGCTGGTTTCTCCCAGCACCGCTGGCCACATGCCAGCACGCCTCCTTAGCTCAGTTGGCCAGAGCACCTGTCTTGTAAACAGGGGGTCGCCGGTTCGAATCCGGCAGGGGGCTCGCAAGAACCGCTCAAACACTGGGAAGTAACCCCGGTTTGAGCGGTTTTCTTTTTGCCCAAACACATCAACCCCTCGCTAACCCCTCTCACGCGCGCAAGCTCAACACCTTGCACGACGGCGTGACGCGATTTTCACGGCGGTGTGTTGACATTTTCACGCCAGCGTGAAATTGTCATTGCAGGAGGTGGTGCTACATGCGTAGCGAAGACGAGACTCGGACTGAGTTGATTGACCCGATGTTGGAAGAGGCCGGATGGAAGGCCGAACTTGTTGAAAAGGAATATCTGTACAAGAAGGGAAGGATCCGCCTGCTCGGAGACGAACCTGTAAGGGAGAAGCCGCAGTACGTCGACTACCTGCTGCGCCGGGATGCTCACGGGTTGGCGTTGGCGGTGGTGGAGGCCAAGGACGAAAGTCATAGCGCCGGAGCGGGACTGCAGCAGGCTATGGCGTACGCGAAGGACCTTGGTGTCCGTTTCGCTTACTCTTCGAACGGGCACGGCCTTGTTGAAGCTGACCTCGCTACCGCAATAATTCAAGATCTGGAGACTTTTCCTACGCCCGATGCCCTAATTGCAAGGCAGGAGGAGAAGGCGGAGATGCGGGGGCCGGTAGTTACGAATCGGCAGGGAGTGAAGACGGGTAATCCTCTGATCCAGCCGGTTCCCGCTGTGGCAGGTGGCGGCAGTCTCCGTTATTACCAGGAGGGAGCCGTGACCGCAGCGCTGAGCGCGATGTTGTCTGGACACAAGCGAGGTCTGCTGTCGCTAGCTACTGGAACAGGTAAGACGCGGATTGGTCATACTCTCGCATGGAAGCTTAGGAAATCGGGCTACGCGGAGAAAATCCTTTTCCTTGTCGACCGGTTGAGCTTACTGAATCAGGCCTACAACGATTTCGCAGCGCATGGAGAAGCGCGAGGCATCGTCGCCTCAGGGTCAATCCCGCTGAGCCGCGATATTCACTTCGCCACCTATCAGACGCTCTACACCGCGACAGAAGGGGTGCGAACCTTCGAACGCTACCCGAGGGACTATTTCGACCTAGTCATTGTGGACGAATGCCATCGTTCCGGCTACGGAGATTGGGGCGGAGTTCTTCAACACTTCAACGGAGCCTTTCACCTCGGCTTGACGGCGACGCCAAAGCGGGCGGACTCAATCGATACATATGAGTTCTTCGCCGCCGAGAATCGAGACGCGAAGGGGGAGCCTCAGCCTCTGTATGAGTATTCGCTCGGACAAGGCATCGACGACGGATTCTTGGCGACCTACCAAGTGCTCCGGGTGCGCTCAGACGTGGACGCCAACGGCCTTCGTGTCAGTGAAGAGGTGGCCCGCGGTGCCGACCTTTTCGTTCCGGAGGAGGCCACCGTACGAGACGTGTACGAGATGGCACAGTTCGAGCGCGAAATCATGTTGCCCGACAGGACACAGACCCTTTGCGAACATCTTGCATCAAAGATGCGAACCTGGGGCGTAAACGACAAAACGATGATCTTCTGCGTCTCGATGGAGCATGCGGAGATGGTTCGCTCCAAGATGCAGACACTGTTGGGACCGGAAGCCGGCAAGCTGCAATATGCGGTGAGGATTGTGTCCGAAGAGCGTGACGCGCAGGATTTGCTGGAAGAGTTTCAGCTTTCTGACTCCTCCGAACCGGTAATTGCAACGACTGTGGACTTGCTGTCCACAGGAGTAAACGTCCCTTCCTGCAAGAACATCGTGTTCATGAAGCCGGTCGGCTCACCGACATTGTTCAAGCAGATCATCGGCCGTGGAAGTCGGATCGATGAAGAAACGGGCAAGCTCTTTTTCCGAATCGTCGACTACACGGGTGCCACGAGGCTGTTCGATCAGTGGGACCGTCCGGTATCCCCAACGGGATATGACGGTCCCATCGAGGGGGACGCAGAAGTAGCTGGCATCGTGGTTGACGCAGCGACGGGGTTGCCGGTCACGGGAGCCGCTGTTTCGCTCAGCGTTGAGGGATTGGAGCTGGCGCAGACGGTCACAGACAGCGACGGTCTATTCGCTGTTAGTGGGCTTCCGCAGGTCGTAGTGACGGTAACTGCTGGCCATAAAGGCTACCAAACGAAGCGGGAACGAGTGGATCTCGGCGTGGAGGACGTCAATGACCTTAGTCTTCGACTCCCCGTTGTTGACGATCGTGCTGGCCTCATCCGCATCTCGGGGATCACTGTGCGTATCGCTGACGAAGTGGAACTGACCGTCGGGCCGGGAACTACACCGATGACTTCTGATGAGTACTTCGCGTATGTCAAGCAAGAGGTGTTGCAGGTAACCTCCTCAGCCGATCAGCTGGCCAAGCTCTGGAGCGATCCGGATGACCGGCAAAGCTTGCTGGAGTCTCTCTCCAAACAACACGTCGAACTGACGATTCTGGAGATGCTTTTGGATCGACCCGACGTGGATGGGCTCGACTTGCTAAGTCACGCCGCCTTCGGCCAAACCATGCTCACCCGTGAGCAGCGGTCACGCCGGATAGAGCAGTTCCAATTTGATGGGCTTTCCACAATGACGGAACTTCAGCAGGAGATCGTCGACCACCTGCTTGACAAGTATCGAGTGGCCGGAGTGAACGAGATTTCAAGTGCCGCAGTATTCAAGCTGACGCCCTTCGCCGATCAATACGGGGGTGTCCGTGGTGTTAGCCGAGCGTTTGGCGGTGCACTGCAGCTTCGGGAACTGCTTAACGCTCTCCAGGCAGCCCTCTACATTTCCGATGAGTCCGGCCCAAGCGGCAACCATTCGGTAGAGCCGTAAAATTAATCACCTACGTCAGAACGATTGGACCGTAATTTGAAGCACCAACAGTCGCTTGAGAGGCTGATCAAGACCGCCTCGGACAAGATGCGAAGCGACGACAACACCAAGGGCACGACCAAGTACTTGGAGCATTTCTCGTGGCTCCTGTTCCTTCGTGTGTTCGAGGAGCTCGAGAACGAACGCGAGGAAGAAGCCCTAATCGATGGGAAGCCATTC
>NZ_ANPE02000211.1 GCF_000328305.2 Arthrobacter crystallopoietes BAB-32
CGCACAGCTCATCCTTGAATTCCTGGGTGAACCGTCGACGTGATGCAGACATTCTGCAGATTCCTCATTTCAGTAGTCCCTCCGATTTTAAGAGGGTCCACTGTCCGAAATCTCTAGGCTCACCAGAGGTCGTGAAGGGCGCCGAAAGCAATGGGGCCGGCTGCCGCGATGGCATAACCGATTGATTGGGCCATGCCGGAAAGCGCCGCTGCCTGGGTGTGGTGTGCCGTGCGTAGGCTGAACAGGGAGAGGGCAATGACGATGAGGCTGCCGTAACCAAGCGCGGCCACCACGCACCAGAGCAAAGACAGTTCCGGGGACACCGCCAAGCCGACATAGGCGCTGAAAGCAAGCACGCTGGATATCAGGGCAAGCGGCCGCTGGTCCGCGAAACGGTGCAGCAGTGCGCCGGCACCGAGGCTGGCCAGCGTCCCGGTGAAGAGAAACACCGACATATGCATGCCCGAGGCAGCCTGTGAGATGCCAAGGTTCTGTTCAATGCTCGGCAGCCAGGCTATGAGAATGAAGAACGCCATGGATTGCAGCCCCATGAAGATGGTGACTTGCCATCCCAACGCCGATTTCCATGGTGAACGGTAAGTTTGGCCCGGAACACCGGCCGATCCTGACACGGTCATTCGACGGCGTAGCCGGGGCAACAGGGCAGCCAGAGCTATCAGCGCCAAGCCAGCCCAGATCCCCAGTGCCAGTCTCCAGCCCGAGTTTGTGGCGTTCGCGATGGGCACGACGAGCGCTGCCCCGGCGGCCGAGACGGCGCCTTGGGCCGAGGTTTACAATCCCGTCACCTGGCTGACCCGGGTAGGGACCTCCCGTTTGACCAAGGAAGGCAGCAGGACGTTCAGGAACGCGATTGCCATTCCCAGTAGAGCGGTTCCGGCCCAGATAGCTCCGTCGCCGGGGGCAGATCTGGCGAGGATGCCGATCATAAGTAGCAGCAGCGAGATCCACAGGGCGCGGTCCAGGCCAACCCGAAACGCCAATCCCGGGGCAACGGGGGAGAAGACGGCAAAGGCAATAATCGGCAGCCCGGTCAATAGTCCTGCAGTGCTGTTGGACCAGCCTTGATCGCTGCTGATCTCCGTCAGCAGCGGCCCGACGCTGACGAAGGCGACCCGCAGGTTCACCGCAATGACCATGATGCCCATGAACGCGAGTCCGAGCCGCACTTTACGCGCCGTCTTCGCTCCTTCAACAATCGTCATGACGTCCTTTTCCTCACCGCGCAAACCATCGCCCCACTCGAAGTCCAATTCTGGCACCGGACCAGCATTCGCTGCTTGCCGGCTGCGCGATCTACCAACTGTGCTGAAGGATCAGCTTCCGGGAATCACTCTGGGGCAGATCATGGCTTGCGGCGTCCTTATTAAGCGACTCCAAGGATCCGGATGTCTCGGGTGTCAGTTTGAAACCAATCTTGCTGGTTCTTCTGCCAGGATCTCGGCTGCAGCGCGCATGCCGGAGAGGTAAGCTCCATGGACGGTGCGGGGACGCCATTCAGCAGTTGCCTCACCAGCCCAGAAGACCCGACCGTCAATTGCTTGGGCCAATCGCAGCCTTGCGTCGGGGGAAGCGCCCGGAGGAAGGTGACTGTACGCTCCGCGCGCATATGGATCGCTAAGCCATGAGTGGTACGTGGCGAAGGTAGGATTCAGCGCGGTGTTTCCCAAGTGCTTTCGGACGCGGCCGAGCATCTCGGGCAAGACATCGGGTGCCCGTAGACTCATCAGCTGCCGGGCTTCGTCGCCCACAGCCCAGGCAACCACAACGGTCTCCCCTCCGGGGGCACCACCGTACGTGGAGTGCCAGAGCGCAGAGACGATGTCATCGTCCGTGTGTTTGAATTCCTCATCTAGGGGCCAGACGTCTCCATCGAAGACGAAGAGGACTTTAACGATGTCCAGGCTGATCGTCTCATGGATGGCCTGAACCTTATCGTCAGGCAGTGGTGGCTCAAACTGAACGTCGTTATTCTTTAGTACCCCAAGGGGGAGGGTAACGACGACGCGTGAGGCGTCGAATATTTGGACGGCACCGCCGGCTGAGGCGATAACGGACACACCGTTATCGGTTCGAACAATGCGCTCAACCCGGGTAGAGATCTGCAGTGGAAGATCCTCCGCGAGGAACGTTGTGATCAGATCGAGTCCCTCGGGTACGCGGGAGTTGTAGGTGCTCATGAACTCGCCGTGTTCAAGTTCGAGATGCAGTTCCTTTATGGCATCGGCCGCGCTCGTTCGGCGAAGCGACTCCCGGCCAGTTTGAGCCTCAAACGCCTCCGTCATCAGAGCCCGGTCATCCTCGGAAGAAATCGCGGCGAGGTAATTGCTCGCTGGCTGGGCTCGGTCGGGAGCCGCCAACGAGTCCAGGGTAGCGGCAAGTTGCGCGTCAAAGCCTTCCGGCAAGGTTCGGGTGCCGCCAACGCCCACCGTTGCTGTTCCGGCGTCCTCAAATATTTCCAGCAGGGGGTTCTGCGCGGTGTGCAGGAACTCGGCTCCAAGTTCTACAGGACGAGTGGCACCCTCCCGGAGAGTGAGGATGCGCCCACCTATACGGTCACGTGCTTCCAGGACCAAGACATCAAGGCCGGCCTCGCGCAGGCTGCAGGCTGCGCTTAGACCCGCAACCCCTGCGCCGATCACAATGACATCGGTCCTTGAATAACTGTGCTCAGACATGAGTTTGTCTCCTAATGAAGTTCTCTAAATTTTGTGCTCGTGCCCTATGGCTATGAAGGGGGCGCGGCTTGGAGGGGCAAGGCTACGCGCACGCCATCAGGGACCTGATATGACCTTGCTTTCCCCGCTTCTGAAGTCACACAATGCCGGATCGTGCGGGAGTGTCTTTCATAACCATCCCGTAATCGGTTGTCTTTATGCAGTGGCCGGGAATCCTCATGAACGCCTGCCATGCATCGGCCCCGCCTTCGGCTGGGAGGATGCATGGCTACCGGGCGCACAGGAGCACGGGGCGGGAGCGCGGGCCGCGATTCCGTCAAGCATCAGGGTGAGGGCAGTTTCGAAAATCTCGTCGAAGCCGACTTCGGCCAGGTTTCGGCGAACCTCTGCGGTATGCGGGTAGATTCCGGGGTTTACCGTGGAGTATTCCCGCACCCACGATGACTCGTCGGCGAACTGCCGCTGCGGGTCGAGCGAGAGGTACGCGGCGTGGCCGCCGGCCCAGAACAGAGAGAAGTCTGCCACCACCCGGTAGTAGAGAGCGGCGTCGTGTCCCTCGAAGCCGGCCGTCAGGATGGCGGAGAGGAAGGCCTCGACCAGACGCTTTTCGCCGTCCCTGCCGGTGGTCCGTGAACCCGAGAGGGAGCCGGCGGCCGGGTGCCGCTTGTAAACGTCGCGGATCCGGCGACTCAAATCTGCGATGTCGGTGCGCCAGCACCCGGACGAGGCAAATCCTGCCATCACCTCATCTAGTAACAGGTCTGCGACGGCCAGGACAATTTCGTCCTTATCCGCATAGTGGCGGTAGACCGCCGTCTGGTCGGCTCCAAGTGCGCGCCCCAAGCGGGGCAGCGTGAATGCTGCCAACCCGTGTTCGTCCAGTAAACGCAACGTGGCCTCGGCAATGGAACGCGCAGTCAAGGAACCGCGGGAAAGCTTCGCCCGTCCCGTCGCACTCTTACTCATATCGGCTCCTTATGGCTTCTTGCATCTTAGTCATAACTGTAGTCAAAGGTGTTGACTATGGCTAGGAGGAATGGTTTCCTGAATGTGGTCAGCGTTACACCGGCGGAGCCTCTCTGCTCCGGCTGCATAGGTTCGCTGCCGTTTCCCTTACGCGACTTCAGGTGAGAGCTATGACATCCATCAATGAACACACAGCGTTATCCGGGCACGAGAGCCCGGATAACGGACACATTTCCCGACCTCCAAGACAGTCCCAGGGGTTGGGGACCCTGGCCTTCACTGAATTATGGGAGCGCTTCAGCTTCTACGGGCTTCAGGGCATCTTGGCGTTTTACCTGCTGTACGCCCTCAACGAAGGTGGTCTTGCTCTCGCCCCTGCTGTTTCCGCGGGCATTGTCGGTGCCTATGGCGGAGCCGTCTACCTCGCCCAAATATTCGGGGCGTGGATGGGCGATCGCGTTCTAGCCCCTAAACGCATGGTGTTCTGGGGCGGCATCGTGATCACCCTGGGCCATCTTGCTCTCGCCTTCATTCCCGGACTTACCGGCCTCGGAGTTGGCCTCGGCCTCATTGTCATCGGCACGGGGGCGCTCAAGACCAACATCACCTCGATTGTTGGGTTTGTACTGGAGTCGGATCCGACCAAACGCGATGCCGGCTTCTCGTACTTTTACATGGCCATCAATATCGGCGCCGTTATCGGCCCCTTAGCCACCGGACTTGCACAAAGCATGGCCGGCTTCCATCTAGGTTTTGGCCTAGCCGCGATCGGCATGATTGCCGCACTCGTTCAGTACGCGGTCGGCATGCGCAAGCTTCCGCAGCAGGCCGGCGTCGTGCGCAACCCCTTACCGATGCGAAAGGCCTGGGCTCCCGCTGCAATTGTGGCCGCGCTGGTGGCACTTCTCGCCGCGTTATGGGCCACAGGTATTGTCAACGACTCCAACATGGCAAACGTCACCACCTTAGTGGTGGTCATGGCCGCAGCCGTCTACTTCCTCGTCCTGTTGACTTCCAAGCAAGTCACCCGTGTGGAGAAGCAGCGGGTCAGGGGGTTCGTGCCGCTGTTCATCGCCAGCGGGCTCTATTTCGGATTCTTGTTTCAGAATTTCACGACGATCGCGATCATCATTACGGATCGGGTAGACCTCGCGGTCGGGTCCTGGTCCTTTCCGGCGGCATGGATCACGACCATGGGACCCCTCGCGGCAGTGCTGGTCACTCCGATAATTGCCCGGCTTTGGACCCGCATGGGCTCGCGGCAACCCGGCTCGGCGGCAAAGTTCTCCTTCGGGATGATTCAGATCGGCGTGGGGTACGTGTTCCTGCTCTCTGTCTCAATGATTCAGGACTCAGAGATCTCCCTCATCGTGATGCTGTTGTTCATGATCATCGTGGGTACGTCCGAAGTGCTGATCGGCCCGATCGGCTTGTCCTTGGCCACACGTATCGCCCCGGACAAGTACAAGTCTCAGCTCGTCGCCCTGATCTTCCTCGCCCTCGCTGCAGGCTCATCGCTTTCCGGGCTCCTGGGGCAGCTATACACAACGATGAGCCACGAGGCCTACCTGGCCATGATTGCCGCGACCGCGATCGGACTTGGTCTTCTTCTCCGGATCTTCTCCCAAAGAATCCAGGCCATGATCAACGCAGGCCTACCGCAACTCTGACCCACCTGTGCTCAAGCGGGCGCCACAGGTCTGGCCCGGCCGTGAACGCGTCGGAGTCAGGGTGCCTCCTAATCTCCAGTACCGAGCAGTACAGGAGATCCTAGAGCGCAAGCCAACGGCGCCGGCCAAGGTCAGGAGCAATCCCGACTCCACAGACCGGCCGGCGCCCACTGGGACGCCCGAACTCGCCAGGGCGGGCCATGCAGCCGGACGCCACCCACTGGGGTCCCAACTATATAAACGACGAATCCATCTGCATCGCCCAATGAAGCACTGAAGGCCCTGCAGTTGTACTGCATGTGCGCGGCGAGGGCTTGGCTAAACGTTGAGTAACCGGGCCTGCGCTGAGGTATCTAGCATTTCTCGAGCGCGGAAGAGTTTCGGTGACAGGATGAACCGTGACCAAAGAGCGAACGTACTATACATTCCAGGCTGTTAGACGTGTCGACGTCGGGGAGCTTTCGGCTCGCCTAATTCGTGAGATTTCTGAGCAGGAGTTTGAGGAAACGCGGGCGGCCATCTATCGGGTGGAGAACTACCTGACCGGCTTTGATGCTTACATCTGGCGGTCGCTGGAGGACCTGCTCGCCACCGCAGAGAAAGCGCGGAGGCAGTTTGCGGAGAAGGGGAGCAGCTTCAGCCCCGGGCCTGTCGTTAGCGAGCTGGAGCTATGGGTAATCAACGTCTGCGCGGTTATAAAGATGTACGCGGAGCACGTCATAGTCCTGCTCGGCAAGATGTATGGAAAAGAGTCGACGGAACGGCGCGACGTGAAATCCCTATTCTCGCAGCTGTACGACTCCAGCCTTTCCTACAGGGTGTGCAACCACCTGAGGAACGCCCTGGTCCACGGATCCCCGATTGAGCTGATGCAAACGACCTTCAACACCAGCCTGTCTACGTCTGGGCAACCCGCCACGACAGTTGAAGTGCGACTTTCCCGTGATGGTTTCCGAGAGCACGCTCAAAACGCGAAGGTTCGCGATGGGGTAGTCGCACTTCCAGAAGAATTGGAGCTGATCTCCATAGCCACCGAGACGGCCAAGGGAACGATGGCCCTCCACGAAGAGATAATGCACTTGCTCAGCCCAGGAATGGGGCTGGCGGTCAATTCGCTGGCCCGGTTGTTTGTGGAAGCTGACGGAGTGCTTGCTGAGGACGAATGGCCCGGCTTTTTTGAAGTATCTCCGTCTGCGCCAGAAGGGTCGAGGATTAGGCCACTTCCGTTGCCGGAGAGTGTCTCCAAATTCGTCAGGGACTTCATCGACGCGCAGCCCACGGATTGAGGGAGTTGTTGGGGAAAGAAGCGTTTGCAGGGGAAAAAGCGGTGACAAATAGAACGGCTTGCAACCACTGACAAATTGGTGGCACTGACATCTCGCGTGACACGGGACAAATACGTGCCGACCTCCTTCTGGCTAACGTTATGTCCGCTCCGCCTTCGGCCATGTTCATTGTCTGGAGGTTCTTGGCCAACGGAAGAAATCGATTCTAAACTCCTGGGACCCCGGGATCGGGCGCTCCGGTTTCGCCGGCCGTCGTAACCGCGTGATCGGTCGTGGCGGCGTCGAAGGCGTCGGGATCGAAGGGCTTGTCGGAGCCTGTCATCTCAACCGCCCACTCTCTGGCCTCGGCATGGTCCGGATCAGCGGGATCGGCCAGGGCGTCGAGCAGTTCCTCGTAGCCCGGCATGCCGCCGCAATCTTCCGGGGGACCATGGCGCGCGCCGTCGACCAACGATGCCGCTGGGCCGCCGGGCAATGCGGGCCAGACCTTCAGTAGTTCGAGGCGGTGTAGCCAGCTGTCGCCAAAGTCGTACTCGTAGAACGCCGTTCCCGAGCCGCGGCCCAGCAGCTGTCCCAACGTCATGTCCTCTTCGGGCATGTCAATGGGATCCTCCACGAGGCCCCGGGGCAGCCACTGGAGGGGCCAGTCGATTTCGCCGTCCACCGGCTTGAGGCGTTCGAAAGGGTACAGATCGGTGAACCGGTGCAGATGTGTATCCTGCCAGCCGAAGGCCGCCTGCAGGACACGGTGCACACCGTCCAGTGGCATCGATGCATGCAGGTCCAGAACCCGCCATATCGGCGGCCGGCTGTCCTCCAACACAACGTGCACCCGCATGAGCCCTGGGCCCGGTGGCGGAGCTATCCCTTCCATGGGGTCCATGGTCTCAGAAGTGTGCGGCCGGAGGCCGGGACATTGTTTACGGCTCGGGGGGCCGGTGTGCACTTGGCTGGCCGTTGGCGATGACGGTTCATCGGGCGGCGGGACCGCCGTCGTGTCGTTCGCGATGGAGTAAATGGTCACCGACCTGTCGGTGATGTGGTCGATGTTTTCCAGCGTGACGTTAACGGCGGTCGAGCGGTTCTTGAGGTATTGCACCAGCTCACGTTGCGGCCACATGAGCTCTTCCATGAAGGAGCGGAAGTATCTGCCGCTGGCGCGGGTGTAGGCGCTGATTGTTTTGTGGTCCCTGGTGCGCATGCCGAAGGACAGCTCGACGTCGACATCGCCGAGGGGGTCAATGTGAGGATCCAGGTAGCTGCCGAAAATCCGGAGCCGTTCCACGTAGAGCGGCTTGTTAGGGTCGCTGTTGTACTCGCCGGCACGTTCCACCATCCCGGCGACCAGCCGGTCGGCGGTTCGTCTTCTGACCGGCTTTCCAAAGCTGGCCATGGCGAGGGCGTTACCGAGGGTTGTCGCCTCCCACCACACGTAACCGTCATCCCCGAGATCGACCTTGGCCAGGTAGCCGGCCTCCTCCATGTGCGCGAAGGCCGCCTCCGCGTCTTCGACGCCGTTCCGCCCGAGCAGGGCGTCGGCGGTTTCCTGCACGAAGGTTCCGCCGCGGAACAGGCGGACGAGACTCCGTGCCACCGGTGCCGGCAAACCGGCTATCGTATCGGTTTTGGCTACCCTCATGGGAGAACACTCGGGTCGTGCTCGAGCGCGGCGGTGATGACGGCCGGGGACGGCAGGGTAGCCTGCTCATCCGCGGGAAGCGCATCGTAAGTATAGGACGTCACGGCCAGGGGCTGGGCGGAGCCGTCGAGAGCGTAACGCACCGTGCGCTCGTTCCTGGACCCGCACACGAGGATTCCGACTGTCGGGGCCTGCCTGCGGAGCCGGAGCATGTCGTTGACGGCTGCGACGTAGAAGTTCAGCTGTCCCAGATGCTCGGGTTTGAACTTGCCGGCCTTCAGCTCCACGACCACGTAACGGTCGGAAGGGACATGGTAGAGCAGGAGATCGACATTATTCCGAGCTCGGAATAATATCGATTGTTCCGATTCTCGGGTTATTCCGATGCCCGCTGCTTTGCGTGGGTGATGGGCCAGTGACTTGGGAAGACGCACTCTGATGACGTGATTTGTCGGGATAATCCGGTGTCACTCCTTGAGCC
>NZ_ANPE02000210.1 GCF_000328305.2 Arthrobacter crystallopoietes BAB-32
GGCGGCAGCGCGCGGAACCTCACCGCTGCCCACGGCGGTAGGCTCGCCGGGCGCGGAGGCCGCACCCCCGCCGTCGTCAATTAACGGCACCAGCGGATCACGCAGCCCGAGATTGATATGCACCGGACCGACGGCTCCCTGATGATAGTCCGGGTTGGTGGCAGGCGCCGCCGCTTCGCGGGAAGGCGTCGCTGCGAGGCTCTGGATGCCGTCGGCCGGCCCGGCCGCGGGCAGCGGAATGCCCTTGGCGGCCAGCAGGCCGGCGGCAATGGGCTCCGCCGGATCCTCACCCGCCGGCACGTCCACGGCGTAGCGCACCTGCCCGCCGAAGATCCCCGGCTGCACCGTGGTCTGGTTCGCGCCGGTCCCGCGCAGTTCCTCGGGCCGGTCCGCGCTGAGCACCACGAGTTCGACACCGGCGTGGTTGGCCTCCATGACGGCCGGCAGCAGTTCCCCCACCGCGGTCCCCGACGTCGTCACCACCGGAACCGGCCGCAGCGAGCCGAGCGAGAGTCCCAGGGCGGTGAACCCTGCGGCGCGTTCGTCGATGCGCACATGCAGCCTGAGCTCACCGCGGGATTCCGCCTCGGCCAGGGCGTAGGCCAGCGGGGCACTGCGCGAGCCAGGAGCAATCACCACGTCACGCACGCCGCCCTCGAGCAGGGCGCTGACGGCGGAACAGGCGGCATCGAGGGAGCTGAGCGGGACAGTCACGCTCCCCATCCTATGCAGGTGGGCCGATGCAGACGCCGCGATGCCAACGGCCGCGCCCACCGAAGTGGACGCGGCCGTCGTGTCGGCGCGCAGGGCGGCCGGACCCTGGTGGCCGGCCGCCGATGGCGATTAGTGCCCGTTCTTGCCCTTGTACATCTGGATCACGGACGGACGGGGCAGGCCGCCCTTGCCCGACGGCGTGCCGGCCGGCAGGTAGTCCGGGAACAGCGAGCGCTGCTTGTCCCAGGAGCCGTCCTCGCCGGGGTGCTGCACGGCGACGTAGACCATGCCGTCCTCGTCGTGGATGACCGGGCCGCAGGTTTCGCCGTCGATGGGCACGGCCATGAACTGCTCGACCTTGCCGCGCTCCGGGCCTTCCAGCGTGACGCGGTAGAGGGCGTCGTTGCGCTGGATGGTGCCCGGCTGGCCGTCCGTGGAAATCCACAGGTTGCCGGCGGAGTCGAAGGCCACGTTGTCCGGGCAGGAGAGCGGCTGGACCTTGTCCGCCGGGTAGCCGGCGAAGTAGACGCTCTCATCCACGGCCGGGTCGCCGGCCACCAGCAGCAGGTTCCAGGTGAACTCCGTGGAGGCCTGGTCCCCGGTCTCGGTGATTTCGACGATGTGGCCGTGCTTGTTGTTGGCCCGCGGGTTGGCCTCGTCAACCTCGGCGGCCGTGCGCTTGGTGTTGTTGGTGCACGCCATGTAGACCTTGCCGGTGTGCGGGTTGACCTCGACATCCTCCGGGCGGTCCATCTTGGTGGCGCCCATCTTGTCCGCTGCCAGGCGGGTGTAGACGAGGACCTGGTCGATCTCCATGCCGGGCACCAGGGACTTGCCGTCCTTGGTCAGCTGGATCCAGTGGCCGGTGCCGTCGAAGCTGCCGTCCGAGGGCAGCACGCCGGAGCCATCGATCTGGTTCCGCGGCGAGTTGCCGGTGAAGCTGGCCACGAACAGGTCGCCCTCGGTCAGCAGCGTCATGTTGTGCTTCTTGTCGCCCTCGACGTACTTGCCCTTCGAGACGAACTTGTAGAGGTAGTCGAAGCGCTCGTCGTCGCCGGAGTAGGAGACAACGTGGCCGGACTTGGCAATGGTGACGTTGGCGCCCTCGTGCTTGAAGCGGCCCAGGGCAGTGTGCTTGCGCGGGGTGGACGTCGGATCGAACGGGTCCACCTCGACGATCCACCCGAAGCGGTTGTCCTCGTTCTTGCCCTCGGGCAGGTCGGCGTCGAAGCGGGTCTCCTCGACATGCCAGCCGCGGGAGGGGTTCGTGTTGGTCAGCCCGTAGCGGCGCTGCTCGTCGCTGGGGTTGCTGACCTTGAAGTACTGGTTGAAGTTCTCTTCGCCCGAGAGGATGGTGCCCCACGGGGTGGTGCCGCCGGCGCAGTTGTTCTGGGTGCCCAGCACCTTGCGGCCGGTCGGGTCCGCCTGGGTCTGGAGCAGCTTGGAGCCGGCGGCGGGGCCGGTCAACTCGTACTCGGTGTCCATCAAGAAGCGGCGGTTCAGCTTGGCCCCGCGCACATACTCCCACGGCTGGCCCTTGCCCTTGCGGCGCAGCTCCACCACGCTGAGGCCGTGGGCTGCCATGGCGGTCCGGCGGACCACGCTGGGATCCATCGTCGGCGGGAACATGAGGTTCTCGTTGGTGTACTCGTGGTTCGCGAACAGCACCGCGCGCTTGCCGTTGGTGCCCGGGATCTCGATGATGTCCAGGTAGTCGTTGTTGTAGCCGAACTGGCCGGCCTGGGACTCCGGAGTCTGGTTCTCCGGGTCGAACTCGGCGGAGTCGTTGAACAGCGGGTCGCCCCAGCGGATGACCGGCTTCCAGTTGTAGCCCTTCGGCACGACCACGTCGTCGACGGTGTTGGCGACGCCGTCAATCCCGGTGAACTTCAGCTTGCTGCCGTTGCCGGCCTGGCCGACCTTGGCTGCCGGGGCCAGCCCGGTGGCGGAGCCGGCGTTCGCCGCTGCGCCGCCGCCGAACATCAGGGCCAGCACGCCCGCGCCGCTGACGCCGAGCATGTTGCGGCGGGAGAACTCGGCGGAGACGACGTCGCGGAAGTAGTTGTTCGACGAGGTGTTGCACACACCCTGGGCACAGGCGTTGCCGCACTTGAGCGCACAGGTCACGGCGCTGCGCTTGCCCGAGACATGGCCCAGCATGGGCAGCAGGCGGTTCTTGAGATCAGACACGTAAGTGGCCTTCCAGACTTGAACGGTTAAGCAACGCCCTCACGTTTTCAGCCGAATCCGACGGGGATGCCGAGTTGGGGTGAACCGCAGCTGAACAAATCACGACGGCGCAGCGAACCTTATCGGCGGAGGCTTGCCAAATGGCGGTAAGTCCGGGTGAGCCTGCTCACCCACCAGTCCGTCCGGTCCGGCGCCGCCTGATGCCGCTCGAGCAGCTCCGGGTCAGCCTGCACCCGGCACACCGGCAGCATCCCGCCCGCCGGCACCAGGGAGTCCCTGGCCACGTCCGCTGCCAGCAGGGCCACTGTGCCAAGGCCGCAGGCGTAGGGCAGTTCCGGCAGTGCAGCCGCCAGCGCCACTCCGGCGCTGATCCCGACCGACGAATCCAGCGCCGAGCTGACCACCGCGGGAAGGCCGGCCGCCGCCACGACCTCGAGCGCCCGCCGCACCCCGCCCAGCGGCTGGGCCTTGACCACGATCAGGTCCGCGGCATCCTCGCGCGCGACCTGCAGCGGATCGGATTCCTTGCGCACGCTTTCGTCCGCGGCCACCGGCACCGGCACTCCCCGCCGCGCCAGTTCCAGCCGCACCTGGCGCAGCCCGGCGATATCCGGCACAGGCTGCTCGGCGTACTGCAGCCTGTAGCCGGCCAGCCGGGTGAGGGTCTCGACGGCGGTGTCCCGGTCCCAGCCGCCGTTGGCGTCAACACGCAGCGCCGCGTCCGGCAGCACCTCGCGCACGGCCGCCACGCGGGCGACATCCTGCTCCGGATCCTGCCCAGCCTCGGCCACCTTGACCTTCACCGTCTGCGGACCGTCGAAACGGGCCAGCACCGCCGGAACGTCTGCCGGCTCCACGGCAGGCACGGTGGCGTTGACCGGCACACTCGTGCGCAGCGGCTCGGGGAAGCCCTGCCA
>NZ_ANPE02000209.1 GCF_000328305.2 Arthrobacter crystallopoietes BAB-32
SCCCCGCTGCAGCACCGGGCGCTGCGGCAGGCAAGCGCGGCACCTCGGAGAAGGCTTCGCGGATCCGCCAGGTCATCGCCCGCCGCATGCGCGAGTCCCTGGATATCTCCACCCAGCTGACCCAGGTCACCGAGGTCGACGTCACCAAGATTGCCAAGCTCCGGGCCGCTGCGAAGAACACCTTCCAGCAGCAGAACGGCGTGAAGCTGACCTTCCTGCCCTTCTTCGCCAAGGCCGTTGCCGAGGCGCTGAAGCAGCATCCGAAGCTCAACGCCTCCTACGACGAAGAGCAGCAGGAGATCACCTACCACAACGCCGAGCACCTGGCCATCGCCGTCGACACCGAGAAGGGCCTGCTCGTCCCGGTGATCAGTGACGCCGGCAGCCTGAACCTTGCCGGCCTGGCCGGCAAGATCGCCGACGTCGCCGACCGCACCCGCACCAACAAGATCGGTCCGGACGAACTCTCCGGCGGCACGTTCAGCATCACCAACATCGGCAGCTTCGGGGCCCTGTTCGACACCCCGATCATCAACCAGCCGCAGGTGGGCATCCTGGGCGTCGGCTCGATCGTCAAGCGCCCGGTGGTCATCACCAATGCCGAGGGCGACGACACGATCGCCATCCGCTCGATGGTCTACCTGTCCCTGACCTACGACCACAGGCTGGTCGACGGCGCCGATGCCGGCCGCTTCCTCCAGACCCTCAAGGCGCGCCTTGAGGAGGGCGCCTTCGAGGCGGACCTCGGCCTCTAACGCAGGCGCAAGCCACTAACGACGGCGGGTGCACCCCTTACGCCAAAGGGGTGCACCCGCCGTCGTTCTCCCCCTTGTTTCCGCCGGGCTCTACTACACGTTGTAGAAAAGTTATGGATTGCCGCCGGTCCTGCGCTGAATGCCGGCCGGCGCTGGATAAGCTGAAACGATGGAGATCCTTTACAACATTTTCGTCTTCCTGCACATCGTCGGCGCTGCCATGATCGTCGGGATCTGGATCGGCAACATGAAGAAGCCGACCGTCCACCCCCGCCAGTTCGACGGTGCGGCCCTCCAGCTGATCACTGGCGTCATCATGATGGGCCTGATTCCCGCGCTGGACTTGGACGCCAACTACCCCAAGCTGATCGTCAAACTGCTCATCGCCCTGGTCGTCGGCGTCCTGGCCTTCATCGGCCGCCGCAAGTACAAGGCGGGCGAGCCGATCTCGACAGGACTGGCACATTCAGTGGGCGGACTCGCCCTGCTGAACATCGCCATCGCCACGCTCTGGAACTAACCGGGTTCGGGCTCAGCGGCCGGCTTCCTCATGGGAGGCCGGCCGCCTTCATCTATGGCGCGCGGTGGCCTTGCCCAACCGGCGCCCCTAGGATGAGGGAGAAGGCGCCGCCCGGATGGACGGTGCCTGATGGAAGAAGCAGCAACAGGACGAATCCATGCAAGGAGTGCACATGGCAACAACACGTTCCGCCCGTACAGTCTGGAAGGGCGACCTCTTCTCCGGCAACGGCCAGACGTCGCTGGAGACCTCGGGCCTGGGCACCTACGACGTGACCTGGAAGGCCCGCGCCGAGGACGCCAAGGACAAGACCAGCCCCGAGGAGCTCATCGCCGCGGCGCACTCGGCCTGCTACTCCATGGCCTTCAGCAACATCCTCAAGGAGGCCGGCCACACCGCGGAGAGCATCGAAACGTCGGCCGAGGTGGACTTCGATACCTCCACTGGCGCGCAGATCAGCGAAATCCGCCTGTTCGTCAATGCCACGGTTCCCGGCATCAGCGATGAGGACTTCCAGAAGAGCGCGCAGGCCGCCAAGGAAGGCTGCCCGGTTTCCAAGGCCTTGGCTTCGGTTCCCAGCATCACTTTGGATGCCAAGCTGAACTCCTAGCCCTCCGGCAGGAACGGCCAAGGGCCCGGGCTGCGCGCAGATCGCGCGGCCCGGGCCCTTCCCGTTGCGGTGCGCTTCCAGGATCGGACAGCGCGGTCCAGCAGTGTCAGCCAGCCTGCGGACGCGGCGGCAGCGGTGCCGGCAGCAGCTTCGGATAGCCGGCGAGGGCCGGGGGACGGTCGGTCGGCAGCTCCTGGAGCATCTCCTTGAGGATCCCGACCCCGTGTTCCAGCTGCGGATCCTCGCCGGCGGCATAGGCATGCGGCGGGTAGGGCACTTCGATGTCCGGCTCCACGCCGTAGTTCTCCACGCTCCAGCCGACGTCCTGGGTGAACCAGAAGGCATAGCGTGGCTGGGTGACGCCGGTGCCGTCCACTAGCGAGAACCGGCCGTCGATCCCGACGACGCCTCCCCAGGTGCGGGTGCCGACGACCGGACCGATGCCGCGCAGCTTGGCGACCTGGGTAATGATGTCCCCGTCAGAACCGGCATACTCGTCCGTGAGCATGACGACGGGGCCCCGCGGCGCATGGGCCGGGTAGGTGCCCGGCTGTTCCCCGCGCGCGAGGTTCCAGGCCGTGACCTTGCGCCCGATCAGCTCCGCTACCAGCTGCGAGGTGTGTCCGCCGCGGTTGCTGCGCACGTCGATGATCAGGGCGTCCTTGGCAGTCTCCACGTCCAGGTCGCGGTGCAGCTGGGACCAGCCGCGGGCCACCATGTCCGGGATGTGCAGGTAGCCGAACCGGCCTTCGGAGGCTTCCTGCACGGTGCGCCGGTTGGCGGCCACCCAGTTCTGGTAGCGCAGCCGTTCCTCGTCCCTGATTGGAACAACGGCGATGCGGCGCTGCCGGCCGGGCTCGGCCGCGTCCGGTCCGTTGATGATGGTCAGTTCCACCGTCTTCCCGGCAGCCCCCACCAGCAGCGGGGCCGGGCCCTTCCGGCGGTCCACCGGAACGCCGTCCACGGCCGCGATCACATCGCCGGGCCGGACTCCCGCGCCGGGTGCCGCCAGGGGCGACCGGGCCAGCGGATCCGAGGACTCACCGGACAGCACCCGCCGCACGGTCCACCCCGCGGGCGTGACGTGGAGGTCGGCCCCGAGCAGGCCCTGCTTTCCGGCACCGGGTTCGGCGGCAGGCGCCGGCGTCACGTAGGCATGCGACGTCCCAAGTTCGCCGTGCAGCTCCCAGAGCAGGTCGACGAGATCGTCATGGGAGCCCAGCCGGTCCACCAGGGGCCGGTACCGGCGGTAGACTTCCTCCCAGTCCAGGCCGGCCATGTCCGCTGTCCAGAAGAAGTCCCGCTGCAGCCGCCAGGCCTCGTCGAACGCCTGCGCCCACACCTTTGCGGGATCAAGCTGGACCCGGATCCGGCTGAGATCGACCAGCACGTTCTCCGGCGCATCCTCATCGACTTTGGCAGCAACGGGAACTGCGCGGACCTTCTTCTGGTTGACGTACACCAGGTGCTTGCGATCGCCGGAGACCCAATACGAGTCCAGCGCAGGCACCAGCACGGCCACCTCGCGGCGGGAGAGATCAAACCGCTCCAGGCGGTGGGGTTCCTGCGGTTCCTCGGCGGAGGCGCGGCCCTCGCCCGTGACCCCGGCCGGGTCGCTGGCCAGCCACAGCAGCGCACCGTCCACCGCGCTGAGGTTGCTGTACCGGCCTGCGCGACGGGAAGCGGAATTATGCGCTCAGCCAGCTGGACCGGGTCGACGACGGTGGCTGCCGCCGTGGGCACCTCCCCTTCGGTGCCGGCCTCGTTGCGGGGTTTGTTGTCCGGAACCGTGCCGTGCACGGCCGGTCCGAACGGCGAGGGAGTCGTGGAATCCAGCGCCACGAGGAACGGCTTGGTGGACTGCGGGAAGCTCAGGTCGAAGCTGTGCGTGTCATAGACCGGGTCGAAACTGCGTTCCGAAAGGAATGCCGCGAACTTGCCGTCCGGAGTGAACGCCGGCGCGTGGTCCCGGAAGCGACCATCAGTAATGTCATGGATGGCGCCGTCGCCCCGTACCGGGGCGATTCGCAATTTGGTTCGCGTGCCCTCGGCCGTGACCGGCTCGGCCCAAAGGATCCACTCGGAGTCGGGCGAGAAGGCCATCTCGTTGACAGCGCCATAGGACGTTGAGGCCAGTTCCCGCAGTTCCCCGGATTCGGCTTCCAGGACCAGCAGCTGACCGTACTCTGTGGCGATCGCGGCCAGTTTCCCGTCAGGGCTGGCACAGAGCTGGCTGGTCCGGGTCTGCTCCGGGAAATCGATGCGCGTGGCACCCGGAACGGCTACGTTTTCACCCTGGCCTGAGGGAGCCGCTTCCGGCTCTTCCCCGGAGAGCCATGCCCTCCCGGACTGCTGTCCTTGGGACGGGTTCTGACCGGGTGCGGCGGGCTCTGCAGCTCGGCCGAGCACTGCCGACGCCGAGACCGGCTGGGGCACGGCCGCTTCGCTTCCGGCAGGGGCGGCCAGACCGGGCTCGGGCGCGCCGGCGGCAACCGAAAGGTCGGCGAAAACGCGGCGCAGGTACAGGGCTTCCGCACCACCATGATCGGCCACGTAAATGACGGTGTCGTCGCCGAGCGGACGGGCCAGGCGGGCCCGGACTCCCGGCTCGGCTTCCACCACTCTGGACGGTCCGTCCCGGTGCGTCAGCCAGTGAATGGTGCCGTGGGCTTCAACAACGGATGCTGTCCCGTCCTGGTTGGGCACGGCCGCCGCAAGATGCTGCTCGGCATCCAGCGCACGCGGCCGGCGACTGGTGGCTGCGGACCCCAGGGTGAGTTCCAGGCGGCGCGGTTCCGCGTCCAGCCCCTCGAGCAGCCAGAGTTCGCCGGCCGATTCGAACACCACACGCTTTCCGTCGCTCGAGGCGTGGCGGACGTAGAAGTCCTCATGGTCGGTGTGGCGCTGCAGGCCTGTGCCGTCGGGGCGCACTGAGTACAGGTTTCCGTAACCTTCATGGTCGCTGAGGAAGGCGACCCGGTTGCCGATCCACAGCGGGTCGGTCAGGTTTCCGTTCAATTCGGGCACCAGCCGGCCAAATTCCCCGGAGCCGTCGCGGTCAATCCATAGTTTCCCGGCCGTTCCGCCCCGGTAGCGCTTCCACCACGCAGGCTCGCGCGACAGGACGCTGCCCACCACCACCGGGCGTTCATCGCCGATTGAGGGGCCGAAGGCTATGGAATCCAGCGGTCCGAAATTCAGCAGCCGGGGAACCGAGCCGTCCAGTGGCACGCCGTAAGCCCAGGTATGGCGCGATTCCTCCCGCTCGAACGCACTCGTCACGACGACTTCGCCGGCGGCCGTGAAGCCCTTCACCCGGGTGGTCGGATGGCCCCAGTAGGTCAATTGCCTGAAGCCGCCTCCATCAACTGCCGCGGCCACGGCCTCCGGAGCACTCCCCTGCACAACGCTCCAGGCGATCTGCGAACCATCGGGGGAAAACCGCGGGTTCCGGGCCGGCAGCTGCATGGCGGAGATGCGCCAGGCCCGCCCTCCATCGGCCGGCGCAACCCACACATCATCTTCGGCTACGAAAGTTACGAGGCCGTCGTGCAGGTGCGGGTAGCGGAAATAGCTCGATGAAGTCATGAAACGATCTTAGCCACGAGGCTGCCGCCGCCCGTTGAGCCCCGCCTACCGCGGCGGATAATGCACCCCCTCGATCAACCAGCGGCCTTCTTGGCGCACGAGCGCAAGGACCAGCTCCTGCACTTTGGGTTCGTCGGCCGACGCAACGACGGCGCCGGATGCATCCCGCTCCTCGAAGGCGGACGTTGTCACCGTGGCGGCCACTTCAGCTTTACCTGCGGCACGGCTGACGACCACAGACTCTGTCACATCCACCTCGAGTCCGCTGAAACTGTTGCCACGTTCCTCCAGGAGCGCGATGACGTCCCGGTCCGCCGCCATGGGCGCCGAACCATCCGCGTTGACCAGGGCGAGCAGACCGCTATCCTTGGTCCGAAGCGCCTCCGCCCGGAGCCAGGCCAAGCCCTCCACTGCGGCAGCGGGATCATCTCCCCGGACTGCTTTGGCCAGTGCCTCCGGAAGCCTGGCGACCGTGCTGCCACCAACTGATGCGGCTGGATCCGAAGCGGCTGCCCCAACCGCTGCCGGGGTTTTCGGGGCTCCCTGCGGTGCCTGGCCACCGGCTCCCGCGATCGCCGCGCCGACGAGGACGGCCAGCACGAATCCGGACGCGAGC
>NZ_ANPE02000208.1 GCF_000328305.2 Arthrobacter crystallopoietes BAB-32
TCCGCGACAGCCCCGTGCACGCCGTCCGGCTGGCGGCGCGAGCGCGGGTCCGGCAGTGGCTTCTCCGCGCCGTCGATCCGGTACCCGTAGTCCACCTCGCCGCCGGGAACTGCAGCGCCGGCGGGCAGCCGCCACCAGCCGCCGTCCGCGCGTTCCATCGCGAAGTCCTGGCCGTCCGCGGTCAGTCCCACTGAACCGGCTTTCGGGGCCCAGACGTCGAAGCGGCTCATGCTTCCTCCCTCGTCAGCAGGGCTACCGGCAGGCTTCGGAACACTTCGGCCAGGGGCAGGCTGCCGGTGCTGTTGAACCACAGGCCGGTGAGCTCGTCCCGGTAGCGTCCGGGGGCCAGTACGACGGCGGTGTCCCGCCACCCGCCAGAGCCCTGGCCAGTCTCCAGCGGCAACCGGGTAGCGAGCGTGATGGCGCCGCCGCGGTCAAAGCCGAAGATATGGCCGGCGGCAGGTCCCGTGGCGTGCACGGCCCGGTATTCGGTGAACAGCTCCGGCCGTTCCCGCCGCAACCGCAAGGCGCGGGAGACCACCAGCATCTTGGCGTCACCCGCCTCGTCGATTCCCGGCCCGGTCCCGGACTCCAGCCGCTCCAGTGACTGCATACGAGCGGCGAAATCCACTGGCCGCCGGTTGTCCGGATCCACCAGCGAGTGGTCCCAGAATTCGGTGCCCTGGTAGACGTCCGGGACGCCCGGCATGGTCAGCTGGACAAGCTTGGCTGCGAGCGAGTTGCTCCAGCCGGCCGCCCTGACCGCCCCGGCCAGCGAGTCGAGGATCCCGCGGACCCCTGCGTCGTCGAAAGCAGCGTCGACCGCCGCGTGCATCCGCCGCTCGAACTCCTCGTCCGGCGCGACCCAGGTGGTCGAATCGGCGGCTTCCCGGGCCGCCTTCTCCGCATAGGCGTGCGCCCGCTCGCGACTCAGCGGCCAGGCGCCCAGCAGCGCCTGCCACAGCAGGTTTGCCAGCGGCGCGTCCCCGATCGGGGCGGCTGCCTCCAGCCGGGACACCGCCGCCGACCATTCCTCCGGGAGCTCGGAGAGCACGCTGATCCGGGCCCGCGTGTCCTCGCTGCGTTTCGTGTCATGCGTGGACAGTGCCGTCATCGCCAGCGGGGCGTGCAGTTCGCGCCGGAGCAGCCGCTGGTGCAGTTCGAACGGGTCCACCGAGAAGATGGACGGGTCTGCCCCGACTTCGTTCAGCGAGGTCAGCCGCGGGTAGCGGTAGAACGCCGTGTCCTCCACGCCTTTGGCCATGACCATGCCGGAGGTCTGCTGGAATCGCACGGCCAGTTCGGTCAGCCCGTCTCCGGGGGACAGCAGGCGCTGCAGCGCGGCAATGGTCGGGGCGAGCTCCGGACGGCGGACCTGCGCTGCGATCGACGCTTGCGCCAGATACTCGGCGCCGTCCGGGAGGTAGCTGCGGTAGACCGGGAAGCAGGTCAACAGCTCGGCCAGGGCATCCTCGGCGGCCTCCTCCGGCAGGTCCGCCTCGGCCGGAATCAACCGGACCAGGCGCAGCACCTCCGAGCGGAGCATGCCGTCTGTGATGGCCCGCTTGGTGCCATGGATCATCTCATGGAACGGCTCCACCGGGGCCACCGCTTCCAGCCCGGCCCGGCCGGCAGGATCGGTGAACAGACGGTCGACGTCGGCGAGCGCGTCGTAGCCGGTGGTTCCCTGGCAGTGCCAGCGCGCAGGCAGGTGCTCCCCCGGTTCCAGGATCTTCTCCACCAGCACGTAGGCGCCGCCGGTCAGCTCGTGCAGCTGCTCCAGGTAGCCGGCCGGGTCGGCCAGGCCGTCCGGGTGGTCGATCCGCAGCCCGTCCACCAGCGACTCGTCGAACCAACGCTTGATCTCCGCATGCGACTCCTCGAAGACCCAGGGCACTTCCACGCGCACGCCGGCGAGGCTGTTGACGCCGAAGAAGCGCCGGTAGTTCAGTTCGGAGTCCGCGCGGCGCCAGTTGACCAGCTCATAGTGCTGGCGGTCGTGGACCTCGCGTGCGGACGCCCCGTCCTCCGCGGTGCCCGCAGCGACCGGAAAGCGGTGGTCGTAGTAGTGGAGCTCGCCGCCGGCCAGCTTCAGCTGGTCCAGTTCGCCTTCGCCGTCCCCGAGGACGGGCAGGCGGATCCGGCCGCCGGCAGCGTCCCAGTCCACGTCGAGGCCTCGGCGTAGCGGGAGCCGCGCCCTTCAGCCAGCAGCGACCACCACCAGCGGTTCTGTGCCGGCGTCGCCACGCCCATGTGGTTGGGCACAATGTCCACGAGCACTCCCAGGCCCGCCGCGTGCGCAGCGTCGGAGAGCGCCTTCAGTCCGGCGGCGCCGCCACGGGCCGGGTCAACGGCGGAGAAGTCGGTCACGTCGTAGCCGTGGTCCGAGCCCTGCTCGGCGGTCAGGATCGGCGAGAGGTAGACCCAGTCCGCGCCCAGGCGGCGCAGGTACGGCACCTGCGCCGCGGCGTCGAACAGGGTGAAGGACTCCCGGATCTGCAGCCGGTACGTGGACAGGGGCGTCCTCATGCGTGGTCCTTCCGGGCGCCCTTCTCGTCCGCCAGCACCGCCAGCGAGGCCGCCACCGAGTGGTCCGGTTCCTCCGGCGGCGGAGTGTGGGCCCGCAGCACCACCATGGACTTCGCCTGCACCGCAATCTTCCGGCCGGCGGCGATCGGTTCGGAGTCGGCGTACTCACCGGCCGTGTCGATGACCTCGTCCCACTTCCTGGAGTAGTCCTTCGACGGCAGCACGAAGTCCACCGCCACATCGTCCGCATTGAAGTAGATCAGGAAGTTCTCGTCCGTGATCGGCTGGCCGCGGTCGTCCCGGCCGCCGATGCCCCGCCCGTTCAGGAAGACCCCGATGAACCGTCCGATCGGCGAGTCCCAGTCCTCCGGTTCCATCGGCGTGCCGTCCTGCGTGAGCCAGGCGATGTCCGGCAGCGCCTCCCCCTCGCCGCGGCGCACCGGCCGGCCGTCGAAGAACCGGCGGCGCCGGAAGATCGGGTGCTCCGAACGCAGCCGGTTCACCGCCGCGACGAACTCCAGCAGCGGCTGGTCCACCTTGTCCCAGTCGATCCAGGACAGCTCCGAGTCCTGGCAGTACACGTTGTTGTTGCCCTGCTGGGTGCGGCCCAGCTCATCGCCATGCGCAATCATCGGCACACCCTGGCTCAACAGCAGCGTCGCCAGGAAGTTGCGCTGCTGGCGGGCCCGCAGCGCCAGCACCTTCTCGTCCTCCGTGGGTCCCTCCGCGCCGCAGTTCCACGAGCGGTTGTGGGATTCGCCGTCGTTATTGTCTTCCCCGTTGGCCTCATTGTGCTTCTCGTTGTACGAAACCAGGTCCCGCAGCGTGAAGCCGTCATGGGCGGTGACGAAGTTGATCGACGCCACCGGGCGCGGCCGGAATCCTCGTACAGGTCCGACGAGCCGGTGATCCGGGAGGCGAACTCGCCCAGGGTTGCCGGTTCGCCGCGCCAGAAGTCGCGGACCGTGTCGCGGTACTTGCCGTTCCATTCGGTCCACAGCGGCGGGAAGTTGCCCACCTGGTAGCCGCCGGGGCCGATGTCCCACGGCTCGGCGATCAGCTTGGCCTGCGAAACCACCGGATCCTGCTGGCAGAGTTCGAAGAAGGTGGACAGCCGGTCCACATCGTAGAACTCCCGGGCCAGCGTCGACGCCAGGTCGAAGCGGAAACCGTCCACGTGCATCTCGGTGGCCCAGTAGCGCAGCGAGTCCATCAGCAGCTGCAGCGAGTGCGGATGCCGGACGTTCAGCGAATTGCCCGTGCCGGTGTAGTCCATGTAGTACTGCGGCTCGTCCTCCATCAGCCGGTAGTAGGCCTGGTTGTCGATGCCGCGGAAGGAAAGTGTGGGCCCCAGGTGGTTGCCCTCCGCCGTGTGGTTGTAGACGACGTCCAGGATGACTTCGATCCCGGCCAGATGCAGCTCGCGCACCATCGCCTTGAATTCCTGCACCTGCTGGCCGGCGTCCCCGGTGGCGCAGTACTTGTTGTGCGGGGCGAAGAAGCCGATGGTGTTGTAGCCCCAGTAGTTGGACAGCCCCTTCTCCTGCAGGGTGCTGTCGTTGACGAACTGGTGCACGGGCATAAGCTCGATCGCCGTGACGCCCAGCTTCTGCAGGTGCGCGATCACCGAGGGGTGCGCCACGCCGGCGTACGTGCCGCGCTGCTCCTCGGGCACATCCGGGTGCAGCTGGGTCAGGCCCTTCACATGCGCCTCGTAGATCACCGAGCGGTGGTACGGCGTGCGGGGCTTGCGGTCCCCGTCCCAGTCGAAGAACGGGCTGACCACCACGCCCAGCATCATGTGCTTGGCGGAATCCTCGTCATTGCGCGAGTCCGGGTCCCCGAAGTTGTAGCCGAACAGCGGCTGCGCCCAGTCGATCTCGCCGCTGACCGCCTTGGCGTAGGGGTCGAGGAGCAGCTTGTTCACGTTGCAGCGCACGCCGCTGGCCGGGTCGTACGGGCCCTCGATCCGGTAGCCGTACTTCTGGCCGGGCAGGATCTGCGGCAGGTAGGCGTGCCAGACGTAGCCGTCCACTTCGCGCAGCTTGACGCGCGTCTCGTTGCCGTCGTCGTCGAACAGGCAAAGGTAGACAGCGTCCGCTACTTCACTGAAGATCGCGAAATTCGTGCCGTTGCCGTCATAAGTGGCGCCGAGCGGGTAGGCATCTCCGGGCCATGCTTCCATCAACTGCTCCTGACGTTGGGGATCATCAGTATTCTTCTTACCCCATTCAAGCGACAGTTATGTGCAATCCGCGTAACGCGTAACGTCCATGACGGCGGCGGCGACGTCGCGGGCCGAAGTTCGGCGGGTATGGCGGGCGCCGGGATCTGCTCGTTAGACTGCAGGCACAGCAGACGGCGGACTTGTGGGGGCCCATGG
>NZ_ANPE02000207.1 GCF_000328305.2 Arthrobacter crystallopoietes BAB-32
AGCCGGCGGGCACGGCGGTSCGCGGGGTGGCGTGCCGCGGCACGTCGAGTGAGCCGTTTTCGCCGGTGAGGTAGGCAAAGCCGGGGGCGAAGCCGCCGAAGGCCGCGGTCCAAACCTGCCCGGTGTGAGCATTGACCACGCCCTCGGGGCTGAGGCCGGTGAGACGGGCCACCTCGGCGAGGTCATCGCCGTCATACGTCACGGGAATTTCAATGGTCTTCCCAGTCCCGGCGGAGGTATGGTCCAGCTCCAGCTGTTCGATGGCAGTCTGAGCCGCCACCGCGTGGGCGCGGGTGTCGCACTCGACCAGCACGGTGGAGGCAGCGGCCAGCACGTCGAGCTGGCCGGGCAGCGGGTCCGCGGTCAGGCGTGCATGCAGGGCCAGCACGGACTCCAGGCCGGAGAGTTCAACGAGCAGCGCGCGCGGCCCGGCAAACCGGATGTCTGTCACGCTCACGCAAAGCTCCGAACCGTCACGCCGGCGGCCTCGAGCCCGGCGCGCACGGCGGCCGCCATCGCAACCGAACCCGGGGTGTCGCCGTGGACGCAAATGCTTTCGGCATCCACCCTGATGATGGAGCCGTCGATGGCCGTGAGCTTGCCGGTCTGGGCCAGCCGCACCATGTTGCCGACGACGACGTCGGCGTCGTGGAGGACCGCCCCCGGCTCTCGGCGTGAGACCAGCGTGCCATCGGGGTTGTAGGCGCGGTCGGCGAAGGCCTCAGCGACGCCTCGTAGTCCGGCGGCCGCGGCCTTGGACAGGGCCACCGAACCTGGGAGCAGGAGCAGCGGCAGGTCCCCGCCGAAGGCGCGCACGGCATCGACCACTGCCTGGGCCTGGGCTTCATGATGGACGATCGCGTTGTAGAGAGCGCCGTGTGGCTTAACGTAGTGGATCCGCGCTCCGGCTGCCTGGGCTAGGGCCTGCAGCGCGCCGAGCTGGTAGAGCACGTCGTCCGCCAGTTCCGTGGGGGAGCAGTCGAGGAAACGCCGGCCGAAGCCCGCGAGGTCCCGGTAGCCCACATGGGCGCCGATGGTCACTCCGGCTGCCACCGCATCACGGCAGGTTGCAGCGATGGTGCTCGGGTCTCCGGCGTGGAAACCGCAGGCCACGTTGGCACTGGAGACCGAGCGGAAGATCGCCGCGTCGTCGCCCATTTCCCAGTTGCCGAAGGACTCCCCGGCGTCGCTGTTGAGGTCCATAATTGCCATGTGTGACACCCGTCTCGTTCGTTTACTGACTCCAGAATGCACCAAAAGTGACAATTGTTCAACAATCTAGTTAGAGCCTCCGCGGACTAGCCCGAAAATTTTATTGAGCAGGCCTTGTCTTCATTGTTCAACAAGTCATAGGGTGACTGCGTTGCCTCCATGCCGATGCGCCTGCTGCCATCGCGACCTGCTCAAGAGGCGATGACTGGGTGCAGTGATTTGTCCGCTGTGTCCCGGATTGATCTGACTGACCGGTCTTTCATGATTCTGGAGCTAGACGATGACCAACCAACAAGAGGCCACTGCCACTGTCTCCCTGCCCGCGGATCCGGGCGCCCTGTCCCCGGCCGAAGCGCGCGCCGTCTTCCGCTCCGGCCTGGCCGTCCCCACTGCCGGCTGGTCGCGCGGCTTCGCGCAGGCCAACCTGATCATCGTGCCCCGCGAGCTGGCGTTCGACGTGCTGCTCTTCGCCCAGCGGAACCCGAAGCCGTGTCCGATCCTGGGCGTGCTCGACGCCGGCGAGACCACCGGGCCGCTGCTGGCCGGCGGGGACATCCGCACCGACGTGCCGCGCTACACGGTCTACCGCGACGGGCAGAAGGTCGATGAGCCCACGGACATCAACGAGTACTGGCGCGACGACCTGGTCACCTTCATTGTCGGCTGCTCGTTTACCTTCGAATCCGCGCTGCGCGAGGGCGGGATCTCCATCGCGCACATCGACCAGGGCGTCAATGTGCCGATGTACCGCACCAGCGTGCGCTGCGAACCGGCCGGCTCGATGAGCGGCCCGCTCGTGGTCTCGATGCGTCCCATCCCCGCTTCCCAAGTGTCCGACGCTGTCCGCATCACCTCCCGCTACCCGGCGGTCCATGGTGCGCCGGTGCACGTGGGCAACCCCCACGAGCTCGGCATAGCAGACCTGTCCAGGCCCGATTTCGGCGACCCGGTGCAGATTGCAGAGGGGCACATCCCGGTGTTCTGGGCCTGCGGCGTCACCCCGCAGGCGGCGGTTATGGAGTCCCGTCCGGCACTGGCCATCGGCCACGCGCCCGGGCACATGCTCATCACGGACGCCCGGGACAGCGATTACCTCGTCCCCTGATCGGCGAATGACCACGGCACCTAAGTGTCCTGGTTACGGCAGGCGCCAGCTACGACGGTGGAAGCGCGCAAATACGGGTACACCGTCTCGCGGCTGATGCTGTAGTCCTGCGGACATCTGGTGCACGAAAGCATTGCCGAGCAGTGGATTGCTCGGTGCCATCCGGAGCCCCGGGATGCTGCAGTCGAGGTCGAGTCTCAGCACCGCAAGGGCGCCCACACCATCATCGCAGAGGTCGGTGTAGTCGCCGAACAGGGGGTGTCTGCACTCTGGTGCTGAACCACAGGGTTCCGGGCAACTGGCCGGTCAAGGAATTCAAACGGTCCGGCAATAACTTCTCCGGCAAGCTGATCGTCGGCGAGGAACCTGGACGCCATCGCCAACGGACAGGTGGCGCGAAAACGGTAACCTTCCAACTTGGCGACGCCGGTGCCTTCGAAACCTCTACAACGGATTCGAAATCATCCTCGTGGTTTAAGTTTCTGGGTTCAGCCGGCACTAGCTGGAGGCGCATCGCTAGGAGGTCCGCTGGACGATCCGGTACACCGTGCTCCGGGCGACCTTGAAGAGCTCGGCGATTTCCGCGGGGTGGTGTGATTTCCTCCCTTATATAGGGAGACGAGGTGGGCTTCCTGGCTCTTCGACAGTTTTGGCTGCTTGCCGCGGAGTCGGCCTTTGGCCTTGGCGACCTGCATGCCTTCGCGGGTGCGGGCACGGATGAGGTCCGCTTCGAACTCCGCGACCATGGCCAGGACGTTAAAGAGGAGCCGGCCTACGGGGTCGGTGGGGTCATGTACGGATCCGCCGATGCTGAGCTTCACTTTCTTCTTCGTCAGCTCTTCGACGATGTCCCGTGCGTCGGGAACGGAGCGGGCGAGCCGGTCGAGCTTGGTCACGACCAGGGTGTCGCCGTCGCGGACCGCGGCAATGGCCTCGCGGAGTCCGGGCCGCGCGCGGTTCGTTCCGGTCAGCCCGTGGTCGGTGTAAATCCGATCTTCGGGGACGCCGAGGGCAGTGAGTCCATTGCGCTGCGCCGTGAGGTCCTGCTGATTGGTTGAAACGCGGGCGTACCCCACGAGATGTGCAGTCACATGCCCGAGTGTAGCGGTTAGGGCACCTTCACCGGGCTTTTTTGCGGGCGGGGTCTACGCGAATCGGCCAAGGCAGCTTCTATATGGGATTTTCCTTGGCCGGGGGAGTGCCAACCGGTGTCGCGCTGAAGGACCGGCTTATGGGACGCCGGTTCTTCAGGCGCTATCACCTTCCCGGTGGTAGCAATTGACTATGCGCTTCAGGAAAGAGACTAATGTAGTGCCCTCGGGCCGATTGGGTATCAGTGGTACTGGACCGCCTGGGCGGGATAGGCAGGTCACCAAGCGGATCCAGCAGTCTTGGTCCTCGGCCGAGTGGCTTCGGGCGCTCTGGCTGATTGAGTGCGCCGCCTAAGCCCCCAACCGACCTAGATAGGGGGAACTCCGGGCTCCTCGGCCTTGAGAAGGTGGCAGTGTCGAAAGCAGGCCGCTCCACCGCCATTGTCGACGTTATTGGCACTAGCAGGCTGTGTTGGTCTTCGGTTTGTTTGTGACCGCTTCCGATGATCTGGCAAATCGTCGGAAGCGGACCCGCATCCGGTGTCAGAGGCGGAAGGCAGACACTCCTGCCTTCCCGGTTCCGACGGTTTTGGGATCTGTCAGCCTAGACGGTCATGGTGATGTACTGCTTCTTGAAGTGCTCGTGGATCTCCCATAACCCGCTCCAGCCGTTCGGGATCAGCACCAGGTCGCCGGTCTGGTGGTCCACGCGTTCGCCGGTATCAGAGACAAGGGTTCCCTTGCCCTCCAGTACCAAAATGACTTCGTTTACGCCGTCACGGGCAGTCCTGAAGCTGCCCGGGGAGCACTCCCAGAAACCAAGGTCCACATTGCTGGCGCTGACCGAGAAAGCGCTGTCGGCAGCATCTTTTGGTGCGGTGCCATTCGCAGCGTTCGGCTTGAGTACCAGGTCGGCGAGGGACAGGGTGTCCAGGGAACGGAGGACTTTTGCTTGTGCGTTCGACATGTGCTTCCTTGTTCGTCGTGCTTTCCGGTGGCACGCATGTGATGCCACCGGTCTAGTTGTCGTGGCGTTTGGCCGGATGAATCCCATTCCGCCGGATGTCGGCACCGTGGCGTAGCGGCGGCAGGTGATGTTCTTCGTTGCGTCCCCGCGAGCGGCTGAGATCATCTGCTGAGCCTGGTCCGGCAACCGCTCCCCGATCTGAGTGCCGGGCGCAACGAATCAGGGCAAGCACGGGGAGGAGCCTGGCCCCGCCCCGTGCTTGCCTGCGGGTGTCGGTCGGTGCCTACCGGCTGCCGTTGATCATCTGGGGTACTCCCAGTGGGTTGCTTTCCCGGAGTTCCTCTGGCAGAAGGTGCTGGGGGAACCCTTGGTAGGCGACGGGGCGCAGGAACCGGTCGATGGCCGACGTACCTACAGAGGTCGAGGCGACTGCAGTTGAGGCGGGATAGGGTCCGCCGTGGTGCTGGGCGTAGGTGACCGCTACGCCTGTGGGCCACTGGTTCCACAGGACTCGGCCTGCCTTCTCCGACAAAACCTGGACCAGTTCTTCCACTGGACAGTCGTCTTCGCCGTGGATGGTGGCCGTGAGCTGGCCTTCGAAGGTTTCAGCCAAGGGGACCAGTTCGGCCAGGTCATCGTATTCAACCACGACCGATGTCGGGCCGAAGCACTCGGTTTCCAACTCCTGTGGGGCGGAGAGAACATGCTCCGCCCTGGTGAGCAGCAGGGTGGGGGAGGGCAACTCTGACAGAGGCGCGGGTCCTTGTGCCAGTACCTGAACGTGCGGGTTGGATGAAAGCTGCTGGAGGCTGTCAACGTAGCCTTTTTGAATGCGCTCGTTGAGCAGCTTGGCACCGTCGGGCAGGACGCTGGCCCGCAGTTTTTCAATCATTCCGGAGCCGGCGGGTACGAACAGCATTCCTGGCTTGACACAGTACTGACCGGCTCCAAGAGTGAAGGAGGCCAGATAACCTTCTGCAATCGCGTCGCCGCGTGCTGCCGCTGCAGAGGGCGTGACGAAGACCGGATTGTTGCTTCCCAGTTCCCCATAGAACGGGATGGGGTCGGGCCGGGATACGGCAATGTCCATGAGAGCTCGGCCACCCGGAATCGATCCGGTGAATCCGGCGGCTTTGATGCGGTGGTCCCGCAGCGCCTCGACCCCGGCAGCGGTGCCGCTGATTAGGGCGAAGATACCCTCCGGCGCTCCGGCTGTACGGCAGGCGCTCAACACAATCTGCGCAGTCCGTTCTGAAAGCTGCGGATGCCCTGAGTGTGCTTTAACAACTACGGGGTTGCCTGCCGCCAGAGCGGATGCAGTGTCGCCTCCTGCCACGGAGAAGGCAAAAGGAAAGTTGCTGGCGGCGAAAACTATGACCGAACCGATGGGGTGTTTCGTGCGGCGTGTGTCCGGTCGGGCAGCACCTGAAGGCCAGTTAGGGTCTTCATGGTCGATTCGGGCATCCAGGAAGCCGCCGTCCCGGAGGACATCTCCGAAAAGCCGCAGCTGGAACGCGGTCCGTTTAAGTTCTCCGGTGAGCCGGTCTCGGCCGAGGTTGGTCTCGGATGCCGCCACGGTTACGAGCTCTTCAGCGTCAGCTTCCAGGGCGTCGGCAATTGTATCGAGGACGCGGGCCCTTTCGGATGGCAGGAACCGGCCCCAGGGGCCGGCCGCCGCGTGGGCCGAGGCAAGGATGTTCTCGAGTTCTTGAGGAGTTGTGTCGGCCAGTGCCTGGCCTCGGGTGGCCATGGTTGTCATAGAAGTGGCTCCTTAAGGGGGATACAGGGGAACCGGGTCCCCGGTTGTGCGTGAGTGTTAGTTCAGGCACTGCTCAACCCGGGCGGGGCAGGCCCAGGCCCGCAGCGGATTTAGCTCAGGATCCGGGATATTTCGTCGGCCGTCGTGTGAAGGCTTTCCAGTATGTGGGGAAGTTTGCCGGTCTTCATGCGCTGTTCGGGGCCGGTAGCGCTAAGGGCACCGAACAGCCGGCCGTCTGCGTCATAGCAGCCCACGGCTACGGCGAACAGTCCTTCTTCGAGCTCGCTGTCGAGCACTGCGTATGATTGCCTGCGCACAGCGTGCAGCTCTTGGAGCAGTGTGTCTCGGTCCATGATTGTTTCGTTAGTGAAGTGCGGGAGTTTGGCAGGGAGGATCTCTGCGATGCGGTCGTCGGGCAGTTCGGCGAGCATGATTTTTCCGAAGGCGCTGGCGTGCAGCGGGAAGCGCTGGTGAATGGCCGAAACGCTGAGCATCCGGGAGGCCGCGGCGGCCTCCGCAATGATGTCGTAGTCCAGTTCGCCTTTCATCAGTACAAATGCGGTGTATTCATTGAGCTGCTCGGCAAGTTGTTCAATGTATGGCTGGACCCGGGCCGCCATACCGAAGGTGAGGTCGGTTTGGCGCCCTAGCCGCAGGAGGTCCCAGCCAACGGTGTATAGATTGTCCTTCCGATCGACAAATCCTTCGCGTTCCATGCTTAGCAGCAGGCGGAATGCGGTCGGGCGGGTCATGCCGACCTTGTGGGCGATGTCAGTGACGGTGACTCCTCGAGGGTGACGGCCCAGCTCGCGCAGCAGGTTGATGGCTTTGACGACGGACTTGTTGATCAGGTCCTGTGTGTCCGTGCTCTCCGCCGTGCTGTCTTCGTTGCTGGGCATGTTCTTCGAAGCCTTCCCGTTGGTGGTTACATGTGCAGGCCGTAAGCCCCTTGTCGCCGCAGGGCACTTTCCCCGATGAGGGGAGAGGACCTGACGCAATCTTGGCATAACGGGGCTGGCTGGCCCTGCGCCCCTCATTCCTGCTCGGTGGAGTAGGGGCGCCCGGCCCAAGACTTACACGCTGGTCTCTTTGCGCCGGCCGGAGGCCTCGCTCAGCAGCAGGCCCTTGGTTTCAGGAGCCATGACCTGGGAAACGACGCCGCCGATGAGGCACATGCCGGCAGCGAACATCATCGTGGCGCCTACGCCAAGGCCTTCAAGGGACAAGGGCAAGATGAACGTTCCGGCAGCTGCTCCCACGCGGGAAGCAGCTGTCGCGAAGCCGACTCCCGCCCCGCGGATCTCAGTGGGAAAGATCTCGCCGGGAAAGACGCCTGCCAGTGCCGAGGATGCTGCGTTTACGAAGGAGAAAATCAGGAAGCAGATGATGATCAGGGCGGGAGACTGGTGTGAGAACAGGCCCACCAACACCAGAGCGACCGCGGAAATCCAGAACGGCGGAATAGCCAATTTACGGCGGCCGATGCGTTCGATCAGCATCACAGAAGCCATGGAGCCAAGCACGACGACGCTATTCAGGGCCAGCGCGGCGGCGAGGCCGTCTTCGATACCGAGCTGGTTCAGCACTACCGGAGCGAATGTGGCGATTGCAAAATAGGGCGTGACGTTGCAGATCCAGAACACGCAGACAAAGGTGGTGGCCTTGATGTAATTCCGGGAGAACAATCTCGCGAAGCGGGGCTTGACCTGGACTTCACTGAGCAGGTCCCGTTGCTCGTCTTCATCCATGTACTTCTTGGCCAGCTCGGCTGCCTCTTCGGCCCTGCCCTGGCTCATTAGCCAGCGCGGGGACTCCGGAGTGCCCAGCCGCAGCAACATAACAATCACGGTCGGCACCACACTGACACCCAGAATGACCTGCCAAGGCAGGTCTGTGGACCCCACCATCAGGTAACCGACGGCGTACGCGACAAGATAGCCCACATACCACATGACTTCCACCAACGCGAGCAGCTTGCCGCGCAGTCGGGCCGGGGCAAATTCGGCAAGAAGCGGCCAGCCGACCGCGTAGTCGGCGCCAACAGCAATGCCCATCACCAGACGTATGACGAACAGCTGCCAGGCTTCGGCGACAAAGAACTGTGCGATCGATCCGACCAGGAAAATACACAGGTCGATGGTGAACATCGGTTTGCGCCCGACTTTGTCGGCCAGGTAGCCGCCGATGGGTCCACCGAGGAAGATGCCGATCAGCACGGAGGCGCCAATCAGCCCCTGCCACACGGCGTCAAGCCCGAGATCGGAGGTGATCGACGGCATGGCAGCACCGATACCGCCGAGCACAAAACCGTCTATGAACATGCCGCCGGCGATAACGGCCGTAAGTTTCGTCAGAAACCGGCGCTGCTTGGGCGTCATGCCGGAAGACGCCCCCAGGTCGTGGTGAGTAAGGGTTTCGCTTGAGGTCATGTCTGACTCTTTCTCCGATGAAACGGAACAGGACCGCGTATTCAGCCGCAGCATTGCGGCAAACGGGATACGAAGCGCCCGTAAAAATGAATAGGCACGTTCATGAAGTGAACGGCTGCCCAAAAGTATCTTGTGCCGCAGGCCACTATGTCAAGCGTCACTCTCCCGTCACTTTTCCCCAGCTGCGAGCGGTGCTTGACAGTGACTCAAGTAACTCCCTATATTTTTTGAACGTCAACGTTCGCCAAATGAACGCTTAGACTTTTGCTCTAAGCGACTGAGTGCGCAAGGAAGTGCCGCCGTCATGCAGAACCGTCCGCTGAGCCTCTTTGCCTTCGATGTTGTTGCCCCCGCCCATCTAACGGCGGGTTCGTGGCGCACCGAAGGCGATCAGGGGCATCGCTACACTGATTTGAACTACTGGACCGAGACCGCGCGTCTGCTGGAATCGGCCGGTTTTGACGGCATCTTTTTCGCTGACACCGTCGGTTACCACGACGTATATGAGGGAAAACCCGACGCAGCGCTGCGTGACGCGGCCCAGTTCCCCGTCAACGACCCACTGCTGATGATCAGCGCCATGGCTGCCGCCACCAGGCACCTGACGTTTGGGGTCACCTGCTCTTTGACCTACGAACAGCCGTACCTGCTGGCCCGCCGTTTCAGCACCCTCGATCACCTCACCCGTGGCAGGATCGGCTGGAATATTGTCACCTCTTACTCCGAGTCGGCGGCGCGCAACCTCGGCCTGACCCAGCAGCTGGGCCATGACGAGCGCTACGAGGTGGCCGAGGAGTACATGGACGTGGTGTACAAGCTTTGGGAAAGCTCGTGGGAATCCGATGCCGTTGTCCGTGACACAGAAGGCCGCACCTATGTGGAACCCTCAAAAGTGCACCCCATCGAACACACGGGCAAGTACTACTCGGTTGAAGGTTTCCACCTGTGCGAGCCTTCACCGCAGCGTACCCCCGTGCTGTTCCAAGCAGGAGCCTCGTCCCGCGGCATGGCCTTCGCCGGCAAGCATGCCGAGGCCGTGTTCATCAATACTGTTTCCATCGATCAGGCCCGCCGCAGCGTGGAGAAAATCCGCCAGGCAGCAGCGGACGCCGGACGGGACCCGCACGATGTGAAGGTCATCGTCCTGCTCACCGTCGTCGTTGCCCCCACCGACGAGGAAGCCCGCAAAAAGTACGACCGGTCCTTGGAGAACGTGACCATAGAAGGGGCTCTGGCCCGCTTCGGCGGATGGACCGGAGTAGACCTGTCTTCCTATGACCCGAACACCCCGCTGCAGAGCGTGGAGACGAAGGGTGTGCAGTCGGTAGTAGACATGTTCTCCAAGGCCGACCCTGACCGGGAATGGACGCCGCGGGAGATCGCCCAGTTCCTGGGCATCGGCGGCACGGGATCGACTATCGTCGGCTCGCCCGACACCGTTGCCTCCGAACTGAAGCGCTGGCGGGACGAAGCAGGGGTGGACGGCATCAACCTCAGCTACACCGCCAAGCCAGGAGGCTGGCAGGAGTTCATCGAGCTGGCGCTGCCCGAGCTGCGCCGCCAAGGCCTGATCGCCGAACGTGCCGAGCCGGAAGAGCCACTGACCCTTCGCGAGAAGTTCTACGGCCCCGGCACCATGCACACGGCCCACGGACATCCTGCCACCGACTACCGCATGGCGCGGGCAGCAGTTCCCGCCGGTAGCCGCTGATACCCATCACTTCGTTTCGAACAGGAGAACCTCAATGACCGACAACACGGATGTCGTCATCGTCGGCGCTGGCTTTGCCGGACTCATCGCCGCCCGTGAACTGGGACGTAAGGGCATCAATGCCGTCGTCCTGGAAGCCCGCGACCGCATTGGCGGCCGGACGTGGACTGATCACCGCCTCGGCCACGACCTGGAAATTGGCGGCACCTGGGTGCACTGGACCCAGCCGCATACCTGGGCAGAAATCACGCGCTACGGGCTGGGCGTCACCCGCGGACCCCGCGCTGAAGAGACTTACTGGCTGGCGGGCGACGAAGTGCGCAAGGGTGGGACGGAGGACATCATGTCCCTCATCGACCCCGGCATGACCCGCCTGCTGGAAGATACGACGAAGTGGATTCCCCGCCCGGATACACCCTTGGCCGTTCCCGATCTGAGTGAGATCGACCAGTACAGCGTCCAGGAAATGCTCGACAAGCTGAACCTTTCCGAGGACGAAAAGAACGCCAATGAAGCGGCATGGGTCGGGCACTTCAACGCACCTCTGAGTGAATGCTCCTACATCAGCGCTCTGCGCTGGACCGCCGCCGCCGCCGGCCACTGGCACCTGATGCACGAAGCGTCGGCCATCTACCGTCTGGTCGACGGCACTCGCACCCTGATCCAGTCCATCGCCAACGACGTGCAGGGCGAAATTATTCTGAACTCGCCGGTCACCAGCATCACCCATGACAGCGACGGAGCCGAAGTCACCTACGGCGATGGCAAACGCATCAGGGCACAGCGGGTGGTGATCACAGTCCCCCAGAACATCCTCCACCAGCTGGACATCACCCCGCCGCTGCCCGAGAACAAGATCCGTCCCAGCCTGGAGAAGACAGCGTCCCAGGGCGTCAAGGCATGGATCCGCGTGCGCGGCCCCATCAAACCATTCTTCGCCTACTCGTCCCAGCATCACCCGCTGGCGGTGGTGCGCACCGAGTTCATGGGAGACGACTACGCCATCCTCGTCGGCTTCGGCCCCGATTCCACCAAGCTCGACGTCACGGATGCCAAGGCCGTCACCGAGGCTCTGAAGGTCTGGCGCGAGGACCTCGAAGTAGAGGAGGTCGGCGGCTACGACTGGATGTCCGACCCCTATGCCCAGGAAACGTGGCAGATCCAGCGCCCTGGCCAGCTGACCAAGTACCACCAGGCCCAGCAGGAGAACACCGGCGTGCTGCACTTCGCCAGCGCCGACCACGCCAACATCTGGGCAGGGTTCATCGATGGAGCCATCGAAAGCGGCCTGCAGACAGCACTCGACATCCACGCCCACCTTCAACAGCCTTCCATGGCCTGACACGGACATCATCAGGAATAGGAGCAACCAATGAGCACCGAAACCTTCCCCGACACCGTTGCCAGCACCATCAGCCCCGATCACTTCCGCGCCGTTATGCGGCACCTGCCCACAGGAGTCGCAGCCATCTGCGCGGAAGATCCCGAAACGGGCGGCCCCGCGGGCCTCATCGTCGGCACTTTCCAGTCCCTGTCCCTGGACCCCGCACTGGTAACCTTCAGCGTGGCCCGCACCTCGAGCAGCTGGCCCAAGGTCGCCCGAGCCCGCTGGTTCAGCGTCAGCCTGCTAGCCGATGGCCAGCAGCCGATCTGCAAGGCACTCTCGAGTAAGACCGGAGACAAATTTCAGTCCATTTCCTGGACCAAGTCCCAGTTCGGGACCCCGCACATTGACGGTGCCCTGGGATGGATAGACTGCGCCATTCGTGAGGAACTTGACGGAGGCGATCACATCTTGATCGTCGCTGAGGTTCTGCAGATGCAGGCCGCCGAGGGAGAGCCTTTGGTATTTCACGGTGGCCGCCTCGGTAGTTTCCGGGAAAGTGCGGCCAGCTGAACCACGCTCCGCAAATGCACGTCCTTGGCCAACGTCTGGGCGGCTAGACCGGCTGCCCCGCGGTTCCGCACCGCATAAGGGCAGTCCACCACAGCCTCCTTGCACTCTGTCCGCACCTGCACGAATCGGAACCAGCAATGATCAACCCAGCAGTGCCCGTTTGGGCCCTTCAGAGAGTTAACGCAGTCCTTACCCTCGAGCGTCGATCCGGCCGTGCCAGGGCAAGCACGGCAGAACTCGCCCGCCGGACCGGACTGAGTAAACGCATGATTCGGCGCTGTTTGCTCTACTCCGGAGAGACCGTGGCTAGTAAGGGTGCAACGATACGAAAGCCGGCAATGCAGGCTAGCCAATATTAAGAGGAGAGCAAGGGATGAGCTAGCCAGAATCGCCGGGTGGGCGGGAGCAACCGCGGTTTGGACCGCCTACCTGCCAGTTTCCGTTTCCATGAACCGGAGGGCGTTTCCAGGCAGCACATCTCGTGGGTTCATGCGCCTTGATTGTCAATGCGCCCACCACGGCGCCTGGCCCTCGGTGGTGATTAATGTCGCCTGTTCCTCATCTCGGTCATTGCCCTCCTCCGCAGCCCGCTTAGGCGGGAAACCTAAACCAACCATACGGGGAACGGTCTGTGAAGACGGTAGCCCCGACACCATGCGCCCACTAGTGGAATCGAAAGGATCAAACCATGTCCTTCCTTGAGCTGTGGCAGCTGCGGGCAGAGTTCGCCCGTCGGCTGTCCCTCATGTACGGGGAAGAAGTCCCGGCCTACAACACCCTCGTGGAGGTATCCACCGAGGTCAACGAAGATTTCCTGAAGCGCAAGGGCGCCGAGGCCGAGCGTTTGGGCAGCATCTCCCGGGTCACCGCTGAACGGCACGGAGCCATCCGGGTCGGCTCGGCGAAGGAAATGTCGCAGGTCGCCAGGGTGTTTGCCGCCTTCGGCATGCACCCGGTGGGCTTCTATGACCTGCGCGACGCGTCCAAGTCCTCAGTCCCCGTCGTCTCCACCGCGTTTCGTCCGGTCGATCCGGACGAACTGGCCAAGAACCCCTTCCGTGTCTTCACGTCCATGCTCGCCGCCGACGACCCCCGGTTCTTCAGCCCCGAACTGCAGGAACAGCTGCGTGAGTTCATCCGCGCCCGCACCCTCTTCCCCGAGGAGCTGCTGGAACTGGCAGACAAGGCCGCGGCCAACGCCGGCCTTGAGGCGGACGAGGCCGGGCGCCTGCTCGACCTGGCCACCGCGGCGTTCAAGCTCTCCGACGACCCGGTCGATTACGTATGGTACAAGAAGCTCGAAGCCGTCTCGGCGGTCGCCTCCGACATCGGCGGTGTCACCACGACTCACATCAACCACCTCACCCCCCGGGTGCTGGACATTGACGACCTCTACGCCCGGATGGAAGCCCAGGGCATCACCATGATCGACGAAATCCAAGGTCCGCCCCGGTGGGATGGCCCGGACATCCTGCTGCGTCAGACCTCCTTCCGAGCCCTGTCCGAGGACCGCATTTTCCGCTTCGAGGACGGCACCGTCGCCCCCGGTGAGCTGCGCGTGCGGTTCGGCGAGGTCGAACAGCGCGGCATCGCGCTCACTCCGGCCGGCCGCGACCTCTACGACCGGATGGTTGCCGAGACCGACCGCCGGCTGGCGGCCGGGGAAGGCAACGGCGTGCGTGTCGACGTCGCCCGCGGAGTCTGGGAGGAGTACCTTCCTCGCACCGAGAAGGAGCTGGCCGTGCAGAAGTTGGCCTACTTCACCTACTCGGTGGACGAAGACGCCCTGAACTCGCGCTACGGCGGCTCGCTGCAGGGGCGCACCGCGTCCCTGGACGAGCTGATCGAAAACGGGGTCGCGGTGCCCGAACCGATCGTCTATGAGGACTTCCTGCCCCGCTCCGCGGCCGGGATTTTCCAGTCCAATCTCACGGACGAAGGCACCCGTGACGATACCCGGACCGGCACCGACTATGACATTTCGGTAATGTCGCAGATCGTCGGCCGCCCGGTGGCCGATCCCAACGAGCTCTACCAACGCCAACAGGACGCCTCGATGCACGCCTTGGGCGAAAGCCTGGGAGCGGACATCACCGGCTAAGACTTGAGGCGGCTCGTGCCCGAGTCACGAGCCGCAAACGCCGGCGCGAGGTGCGCCCACGACGGCAAATCGTCGATATCGGCTGTGGCCCGGAATCACGCCTCCGGGCCACAGCTGCCCATACAACTCTTCGAGCGGTGACAGCCCGCCGAGGAAAAATCTCGCGCAAGACCCAGCAAGGAGCAGCAGCAAGCCATGGGCTCGACAACGACAGAATTCCGGCAGCAGACGTCAGTGGAGTCATTCCTCGCGGATCTGAGGGACCGGCTCGGGGACATTGTGGACTTTTCGTCCCTGACCCGGGGCCTGTACTCGACCGATGCGTCCAACTACCGGATGGTCCCGGAGGTTGTGGTCCTGCCCCGCTCAACGGAGGACGTGGTCACCGCGGTGCAGGCAGCACGCCGACACCGAATCCCGGTCACCGTCCGCGGGGCCGGCACCTCGTGCGCCGGCAATGCAATCGGCCCTGGGATGGTCATCGACTTTTCCCGGTTCATGAACCGCGTCCTGTCCATCGACCCGGAATCCGCCACCGCGGTCGTGGAACCCGGCGTCGTACTTAACACGCTCCAGCAGGCGGCCCAACCCTTCGGCCTGCGGTTCGGGCCCGATCCTTCCACCGCGACCCGGTGCACGCTTGGCGGGATGATCGGCAATAACGCCTGCGGCCCGCACGGGCTGTCCTACGGACGGACCGCGGACAATGTCGTGTCGATGACGTGGCTGACCGGGAGCGGCGACATAGTCACGGCCGGTTCCGGAGCCGACGCCCTGGACGCGGTGGCGGGCCTGGCCGCCTTCGTGAGTGAGAACCTGGCCGTGCTGCGCACCGAGTTCGGCCGCTTCGGCCGACAGATCTCCGGCTACTCACTGGAACACCTCCTCCCGGAGAACGGGCGGAATCTGGCCGCGGCCTTGACCGGCACCGAGGGCAGCTGCGGCATCCTGCTTGAAGCCACGGTCAAACTCGTCCCCCGTGCCGCGGCCCCGGCGCTGGCCGTGCTCGGCTACGCCGACATGGCCACCGCCGCCGACGACGTGCCCGCCCTGCTGCCGTTCCGCCCGCTGGCGCTGGAAGGCCTGGACGCTCAGCTGGTCGATGTCGTGCGCCGGGCGCACGGCAACGGCAGCGTCCCGGCACTGCCGACCGGCGGCGGCTGGCTGATGGCCGAAGTCGGCGGGGCCACCGCCGCGGAGGCGGTGGAAGTCGCCGGCAAGCTCGCCGCTGCCTCCGGCGCCCTGGAAACCCGGGTCCTGCCCGCCGGCCCGGAAGCGACGCGGTTGTGGCAGATCCGTGCCGACGGCGCCGGCCTGGCCGGCCGCACCGCCGCCGGCGAGCAGGCTTGGCCCGGCTGGGAAGATTCCGCCGTACCCCCGGAGAACCTCGGCGGCTACCTGCGCGGGCTCGAAGCCCTCATGGCCGACGAGGGAGTCTCCGGCCTGGCCTACGGGCACTTCGGCGACGGGTGCGTGCACGTGCGTATCGACTTCCCGCTCGAAAAGGATGCCGCGCTCATGCGCCGCTTCCTGAAACGCGCCGCGGACCTGGCCGCCGAGCACGGCGGCTCTCTCTCCGGTGAACACGGCGACGGGCGGGCCCGGTCTGAGCTGCTCCCCACCATGTACAGCCCGGAGGCGCTGCAAGCCATGGAGAAGTTCAAGGCACTCTTCGACCCCGATGACGTCATGAACCCGGGCATCGTGGTCCGGCCGGCCCCGCTGGACGCGGACCTCCGCCGCCCCCAGGCCGTCGAGTTGCGGGCCACCGACGGCTTCGCCTTCGCTCACGACGGCGGCGATATCACTAAGGCCGTCCACCGCTGCGTCGGCGTGGGCAAGTGCCGCGCCGACCTGCGCGACCAGGGCGGATTCATGTGCCCGTCCTACACCGCCACCCGGGACGAAAAGGACTCCACCCGCGGCCGGGCCCGGACCCTGCAGGAAATGCTCAACGGCGGCGTCGTCACGCTTGGCTGGAACTCGCCGGAAGTTCACGACGCCCTGGATTTGTGCCTGAGACTGCAAGGCCTGCGCCAACGACTGCCCCACCGGCGTCGATATGGCCATGTTCAAATCCGAAACCCTCCACCAGACCTACAAGGGACGGATCCGCCCGCTCAGCCACTACACCCTCGGCCGGCTGCCCCAGTGGCTCAAGCTCGCGGCACCCCTGGCCCCGCTGGTTAACGCCGTCGGCCGGATCCCCGCGGCACGCAAACTTATGATGACCCTGATGGGAGCCGACCCCCGCCGGTCCTTGCCGCCGTTGCCCGCCCGCCCCTTCCGCTGGACCAGCCAGGCCGGGAAGCAGTTGCCCGCCGTCCCCGGCGCCGCCAAGGTCCTGCTCTGGGTGGACTCCTTCTCCGATGCCATGGCACCCGGTGTTCCCCGGGACGCACTCGAAGTACTGGCCGCCGCCGGCGCCGACGTCGAGATCGCCGGCCCCGGCGCCTGCTGCGGCCTGACCCTGATATCCACCGGACAGCTCACCGCAGCCAGGGCCAAACTTCGCAGGACCCTGGACCTGCTCATCCCGCACGTCCGCGACGGACGCACCGTCGTCGGCCTCGAACCCAGCTGCACCGCCACCCTGCGCTCGGACCTGCTCGAACTGCTCCCCGACGATCCCCGCGCTGCCGAACTGGCCGGCGCGGTGAAGACCGTGGCGGAGTTCCTCACCGGCATCGGCTGGCGGCCCCCGACCACGGCCGAAAAGCTCCTAGTCCAGCCACACTGCCATCATCATTCCGTGATGGGCTACGGCGCCGACGAGCAGCTGCTGGAAGCCATGGGCTGCGACGTCGAAACCTCCACCGGATGCTGCGGGCTGGCCGGGAACTTCGGCATGGAAAAAGGCCACTACGAAGTCTCCGGGAACATCGCCCGCGGCGGCATCCTCGCCAAGGCCGACGCAGCGCCGGACCGGGCCATCCTCGCCGACGGCTTCTCCTGCCGTACCCAGGTCCGCGACCTCGCCGGCCTCGACAGCCGCCACCTCGTCCAGATCATAGCCGAAGCCCTCCGAAAGGACGCCAATGCCTAGCACGGCACTGCCGCGGTTTGCCCAACCTCACGGTTTCCCCCGGCATTCCATTGCCCCTTCCGCAGACATAGGCAGCGATGAGGCATGCGACGGGACATCGCCCGCCCGCTGCTTCTACTGCGATGGGGCGGAAACGGACTAGCACGACCTGTACAACCTCCCTGTCCGGTACTACGGTGCCGATCCGGCCGAGCACAGGATTCCCCTCTTGCACAGGATCCACTGCGGGATACACGTTTCCATAGCCGCCCCTCGCAACCGCGCCCGGATGAGTAGCCGCTACGCCACGGTGGTCCGACAGTTCTGGCACGCCCCGAACACGCCACCTAGGCTGGAAGAATAACCAGCCCCTGGCCCGGAACAGCTCGCCAAAGGTTAATGCCGTATTCCGGCGCCAGGCCTATACCTTGGTCCTGTAGAGGGAGCCCGAGAAATCCGGCGGTGAGTAGGCTGACCGGCTACACGCATGTCCGCACGAGATCAGGATCCCGAGACTCAGCAGGAGCCAGGCTTGGATGCCGCAGGCTGCACGCACGCTTGCGGTCAGTTGAGGCCGGTCAGCCGCCGTCCGCGGTGGTGCGCCCGCCTGCATTACCGGTGCGTAAGAAGTGATCTGCCTCAGGTCCTGGGCGATCTAATAATCGGTGGTTGTGTTTTGTCTGCCCGCAGGTACGGGTATAGAAATCCCGCGGCTAATGCCATTCACCCTGGGAGGGCGCTCTCTCCTATGCCGGCGGCAAGCCGCTGGTGCAGTTGGGCCACCTGCAGGGGAGCGCCTTCAGCGGCTTCCTCGTTATGTGCAGCGTCTTTCGGCCAGAATGATGCTGTAGCGCTGGTGTTCCCTTAAGGGAGCGTCCATCCTCCTTGTTACCAGGGCCGTGGCGGGTTGTGGAGATTCGATTCTCGGCGGGCTTGCGGGATCTGTTCAGCATGTGTGGAGGGATACTCCGGCTCATGCAGCGACCCGGGTATGGGTTACGGTGACTGCAGTGCGTCTCGGCGATGCAGGGGGGCGAGCAGGACCGCGATTCTTTGTTCCTTGTCTTCCCCGAAAATGTCATGGGCAAGGCCGGGTCTTTCTTGGTTACATGGGCCAAACGCGCCATATTTACACCTCTGGCATGCAGGCGGTCGTAAAGCCCGAACTGGATTTAGCCGAGTAGACCAGGACCTTCCAGTGACGGGTTCGTTTCCGTCTCGATCAGGTATAGGCCTTCCCAAGGATTGGCGGTAATCCGTCCCGAGATCCCATACGGCCAGGCACTGGGAGATGCACTCCGCTCTGGGAGGAGAACCTGCTCCCGTACTGACGGCCGGCCGAAAATGCGGGGGAGTGCAAGATTCATGCTGCTCATGACGTCTTCCTTTCTGAGACTGCCAAG
>NZ_ANPE02000206.1 GCF_000328305.2 Arthrobacter crystallopoietes BAB-32
CCGCGTCGCCGCGCAGGCCAGGCCTGCGCCGCCGCTGCCGGCGCTGGAGCAGATCACCGACCGCGAACGGGAGGTCCTGGCCCTGGTCGGCGCAGGCCTGAACAACGCCCAGATTGCCGCGGAACTGTTCATCACGCCGTTGACCGCCAAGACCCACGTCTCGCGCATCATGACCAAGCTGATGGTCCGGGACCGCGCGCAGCTGGTAGTGCTGGCATACGAGTCCGGGCTGGTGCGTCCGGGCTGGGCCGGCCCCGCCTCGGGGTAGGCCCAGCCTCGCCTGATCGTGGAGTACCAGGCGCATCGCTCTGCTCGGAGTAAGCCGCAGCGCGCACGTGCCGCCGCCGGGGCAGGCTCAGGGCCTCCCGGGGAAGTACGCGCCCCGGGCCAAGTGTCTCCCGCGGGCCGACGATTTCCCGCTCCCTGGCGCGAAGACTGGAAGTGCGATCGAAAGCCGGTCGCTTACCGACAGTTTGGAGTAGTCATGCTGACCGCAGCAACCGCCGCCAGCGGCGCGGGCGCCCTGCTGGCGCACGGGCCGTGGGGCACCGGATCCGGACCCGGGTGGTGGGTCCTGCTGATCCCGCTTTTCTGGATCCTGGTGATCGGGTTCGCCGTTTTCGCCGTCCGGCGGACGTGGTTCCGCGGCCGCCGGCAGGAGAACCTGCTCGGGGCCGAGGGCGTCCTGCGCGAACGCTATGCGCGCGGCGAAGTGGACGAGACGGAGTTCCGGCAGCGGCTGGAAGTCCTGCGCTCACCGCCGTCGAAATAGCCGCCGTCGAAATAGCCGCCGTCGAAACAGCACCCCAAAACGCAGCTGGCTCCCGTCCGGAAGGGACGGGAGCCAGCTGCCTGCTGTCGGGCGGTTACGCGTCGGTCTTGACCGGTTCGAACGCCGGGGCGCGGCGGGAGTCGAAGATGGTGGCCCCGACTTCCTGCTCGGCCTGGTTGTTGATGCTCAGGTCGATGCCGGGACGGTCGCGCAGTATCAGCACCGCAGCGATGGAGGCAACGGTCATGATGAACAGGTACACCGAGACCGCCGTGGTGGAGCCGGTGGCCTGCACCAGCGCCGTCGCGATGGTCGGGGCGAACGCGCCGCCCAGGATGGCACCGATGGCGTAGGAGATGGACACCCCGGAGAACCGCACCGACGCCGGGAAGATCTCGCTGTACCATGCTGCCTGCGGACCGTAGCTCAGGCCGAGGCCGATGGTGAACATTCCCAGCGCGAGGTACAGCATGCCCAGTGACCCGGTGTTGATCAGCCAGAAGAGCGGGAAGACGGTCAGCAGCTGGGCGGAGAAGCCGATCAGGTAGGTCTTCTTGCGGCCAATCTTGTCCGACATGATGCCGGCCAGCAAGGTGAAAATGAACCACATCGCGGCGGCGAAAGTGATGGCCAGCAGCACGTCGGTGCGCTCCAGGCCCACGGCGTCGCTGGTGGCGTAGTTGGGGATGAAGCCGCCGGTGGCCATGTAGCCCGCGGCGTTATTGCCGGCGAAGATCAGCGCGGCCAGGATGACCAGCAGCCAGTGTTTCTTGAAGAGCTCGACGACGGGGACCTTCGCCTGCTGCTTCTTCTCGGCGATCTCCTGGAAGACCGGGCTCTCGTCCACGGCGCGGCGGACGATGTAGCCGACGATGATCAGCACGAAGCTGAGCAGGAAGGGAACGCGCCAGCCCCACTCGAGGAACGCGTCCCCGGGGGAGATGACGCCGGTCATCAGTGCGGTGATGCCCGAGGCCAGCAGCATGCCCAGCGGCACGCCCAGCTGCGGGAAGGAACCGGCGCGCCCACGGCGGTTGCGCGGTGCGTGCTCGACGGCCATCAGCACGGCGCCGCCCCATTCACCGCCGGCGGAGATGCCCTGGACGATGCGCAGCAGCAGGAGCAGGACCGGTGCCAGCACGCCTGCGGTTTCGAAGGTGGGCAGCACGCCGATCAGGGTGGTGGCGCCGCCCATGAGCAGCAGGGTCAGTACCAGCATGGCGCGGCGGCCGATCTTGTCCCCGTAGTGGCCGGCCAGGAACGCGCCCAGCGGACGGAAGAGGAAGCTGATGCCCACGGACGCGAAGGACAGCAGCAGGCCGATCTGGGAACCGGCTGGTTCGAAGAACAGCTGGGCGAAGACCAGGCCGGCGGCCGTGGCGTAGATGAAGAAGTCGTACCACTCGACCGTCGTGCCGACGATGGTGGCAAACGCCACGCGCCGCTGGTTGGCGGCGGCGGAGCGCGCGGGAACGGTTGTGCTCATGAAGATTCCTTGCTTGGCAGCCACGTAGCAATGGCCATAAGTGTTCGGTAGGAAGTCGGTCGGAGGGGTGACCTTCCTAACTAAACGGTCGTGAAGTAAGTCTCACATGTGATGTTCCTCCAGTAAACTTCAATAAACTGCGTTACTTCTTTGATGGGACCGAATAATGCCTGAGTTCACGCTCCGCCAGCTGCAGCTCTTTGCCGCGCTTCCGGACCACACGACGCTGAGCTCGGCGGCGGCCAGCCTGCGCATTTCCGAATCCGCGCTGTCGCAGGCAATTACCGCCCTGGAGAAACTGGTGGGCGAGCAGCTCTGTGTGCGGCGGAAGGCCCGCGGGCTGCAGCTGACGCCGGCCGGCGTGTACTTTGCCCAGCGGGCCCGGAGGCTGCTGCAGGACGCCGACGCACTGGTCCACGACCTGGCCGGCAGCTCGGGAGAGCTGAAGGGCCCCGTGCGGCTGGGCTGCTTCGGCAGCTTCGCCAGCAACGTCCTGCCGGCGATCCTCGAGGGCCTGCCGAGGCTGCATCCGGGCATCAATATCGATGTCACGATCGGCACGCACGACGACCTGCTGCCGGCCCTGGACACCGGCCTGCTCGACTTCGCGATCGTCTACGACATGCTCCTGCCCGCGGGCTACAGCCAGCGCACCATCTATGCCACCGAGCTGGAGGCCGTGCTGCCGCCGGACCACCCGCTGGCGGCCCAGGACAGCGTCGATCTGGCGCAGCTCGCCGACGAGCCGCTGATCATGTACGACACGAGCCCGAGCACGGCGAACACCTACCAGGCCTTCGCCGAACGCGGACTGCGGCCCAAGGTCGTTGCGAACATGCCGCAGCTGGTGCTGGTGCAGGCCATGGTCGGCCGGGGACTGGGCTACGGGCTGCTGATGACGAGGCCGAACTCGCCGGCCCAGACGCTGGAAGGCCGGCAGGTAGCGGTGCGCCCGCTGGACCCGCCGGCGTCGCAAACCTCGGTCGTGGCGATCTGGCCGGAGGAGATGCGGCTCAGTCCGCGGGCCGAGGCCGTGCTCGGTTTCGCAGTACAGGCGCTGCACTGCGAAACCTGAGAGGGCACGTCAGGCCGCGGCGGGCGCGGCCTTGGAGTAGGCCTTGAAGTCGAACTCCAGGTCGGCGGCCTGTTCCGGGGTGAGGCTGCGTTCCCGGGCGAGCAGGCGGCGGGCGGCCATGTGGTCGGCCGGCTGGTTGACGGATTCGACCGCGGCAAGTTTGCCGTTGCGGAAGCAGAAGACGGAGAACTTGCCGGTGGCGGGGTCGCCGCGCAGCACGGTTTCGTCGCCGGGCTGCACGATGCCGGCGATTTGCAGGCGCAGGTCGCCCTGGTTGGACCAGAACCAGGGCAGTTCGCGGTAGTGCTCGGCGTCGCCGTGCCGGCCGAGGATGGACTTGGCGGTGTGCCGGGCCTGGTCGGTGGCGTTCTGCACGGACTCCAGCCGGGTCCGCGCCTCGGCATGGTGGCTGGGGTAGTTGGCGCAGTCGCCGAGGGCGAAGATGTCCGGATCGTCGGTGCGCATGGCGCTGTCCACGGTGATGCCGTTGGCCACGGCGAGTCCGGCCGCCTCGGCCAGTTCGGTGCGCGGGATGACGCCGATGCCCACGAGTACCAGGTCCGCAGGATAGGTCTGGCCGGTGGTGGACACGGCAGCGGTGACGCGGCCGTCGTCGTCGGTGGTGAAGGAGTCGATGCCCTCGCCGAGCCGCAGGTCCACGCCGAGCTGCCGGTGCGCCTCGGCGAAGAAGCCGCTCATCACCGGGGAGAGCGCACGGGCCATCGGCCGGTCCGCGTACTCGAGCACGGTGACCTCGAGGCCGCGCTTGCGGGCGGCGGCGGCGAACTCCAGCCCGATGAAGCCCGCCCCAATGACGACGACGGTGCGCACCTCGTCGAGGCGGGCCTGCACGGCTTCGGCATCGGCGAGGGTCCGCAGGCCGTGGATGCCTGGGCATCGCTGCCGGGCACGGTCAGTTCCCGGTTGGCCGCACCGGTGGCCAGCACCAGCTTCGAGTAGCCGAGGTCGGTGCCGTCCGAGAGGGAGACGGTATGACCGGACCGGTCGATGGAGGTGACCTGGACGCCCAGGCGGGAGTCGACGTCGTTCTCGGTGAAAAACTTCTCCGCCCTCAAGGGCAGCGGGGACGGGGACGTGCCCGCGGCCATGTAGTCCTTCGACAGCGGCGGCCGCTGGTACGGGAAGTGCTGCTCCTCGCCGACCACGGTGATCGGGCCGGCGTAGCCTTCCTTGCGGAGGGAGTCGATGAGCTGGATGCCGGCCTGGCCGTTGCCGACGATGACGATGCGTTCCTCGGGAGTCATGCGTACTGCCTTTCGGGTGGTCAGATCTGGCTGGCGGGGAGGTCGACCTCGATGGTATCGAAGTCGTCCCCCGCCTTGATCTGGCAGCCGAGGCGGGAGCGCTCGTTGCGGTCTTCGGTGGTGCAGTCGAGCATTTCCTCCTCGTCGTCGCTGATGGCGGGCAGGCCGTCGAGGTATTCGGGGCGGACGTAGACGTGGCAGGTGGCGCACATCGCCTGGCCGCCGCATTCGCCGACGATGCCGTCGACGCCGTTGGTCACGGCCGCGCGCATGAGCGAAGTGCCCGGGTCCACGTCGAGGACGTCCACGTTGCCGTCGGAGTGGTGGAAGCTGATTTTTGCCATGGTGGTTCTGTCCTTACTTCTTGTTGTCCCACAGGACCGGGAGGGAGGTCATGCCGCGGAAGACCCAGCCGGCGTCGACCGCGGGCCGGCCCGGATCCAGGCGCAGGTTGGGCAGTTCGGCAAAGAGCTGCGGCAGCGCGATGCCGGAGACCGACGCCTTGGCCACCCAGGCCCCGGCGCAGTAATGGTTCCCGCCGCCGAAGGCCAGGTGCGGCTTCTTCGCGCGGAAGATGTTGAAGGTTTCCGGATCCTCGAAGACCTTCGGGTCCCGGTTGGCGGCGCCGACCACGACGCCGAGGCGGGCGCCCTTGGGCAGCTGCACGCCCTCGAGCACGGTGTCGCGGGTGGTCTCGCGCGGGTACATGCCGATCGGCGCGACCCAGCGGACGGATTCTTCGAACACGGCCGGGAAGAGCGAGGTGTCGGCGAGGACCTTCGCCAGCTGCTCGGGGTTGGACAGCAGCGCCCAGACGGCCACGCCCAGCACGTCGCGCGGCTCGTTCAGGCCGCCGCCGATAGTCATCTTCATGTTGGCCCGGATGGCTTCGAGCGGGATCGGCATGCTGGTCATGCCGGAGAGCAGGCTGGAGTCCGGGTTCTTCCGCAGGTAGGGCAGGATTTCGTCGATCGCGTCGTCGACCTCGTTGTAGGACTTCTCGGAGGCGGCCCAGACCTCGGGATCGTCGGCGTAGTTGCCGGTGCCGTTGATCATGGTCTGCGACCAGCGCTGCATGTCCTCCTGCGTGGCGTTGTGGAAGCCCATGATCAGGCGGAGGTTTTCGGCGGCGTAGGGGGCGGCGTACTCCCAGATCAGGTCAGCGCCCGGGCCGGCGGCCTTCAGCTGCCCGAGGTACTTGTCGCTGTTCTGCTGGAAGATGGCGTTCCAGTGTTCCTTGATGGCCTTGGGCCGCAGCACCGAGCCGTAGGACTTGCGGTCCACATCGTGCTCCGGGTCGTCCTTGCGCAGCATCGAGTGGCCCATCGCCCGCTTCATCAGCGAGTTCGTCTCGTTCGCCGAGAAGATCTCCTGGTCGTTCTCCACGACGTGGCAGGCCTCGTAGCTGGTGACCATGTACCGGTTCACGGCCGGAACCCAGTGCACCGGGGCCTCTTCGCGCATCTTCCGGTAGATCGGGAACGGGTTGCGGTAGAGGTCCTCGATGGTGACCCAGTCCGCGGTGGGGACCGGGCGGGCTTCGATGGCTTCGGCGGTCATCTGCGGCTCCTTCTGCTCTGTTCTTGTGGCTCGCGGCGGCGGACCAATTACGACGCCGGCGCTGTGCTTTGTCTCTCACAAGAGTGTGACAGGGGGCATATCCACAGGTAAAGTTCAAAAAAGCGGGATATCTCCACTGAAAACCAGAGGAATCTGCTCCGGGCGGACAAAAGGAAGCGCGGGTAACCAAGGGAGGAAACGGTGGCGCGGTATACGTTGCGGCAGCTGGCCTATTTCACGGCGGTTGCGGAGGCGGGCTCCATTTCGGCGGCTGCCGCCCGGCTGCACGTGTCGCAGACCGCTGTCGCGGCGGCGGTGACCGAGCTGGAGAAGATCTTCCGGACGCAGCTGACGGTCCGGCGCAAGGCCCACGGCGTCTCGCTGACTCCGGCCGGCAGCTACCTCCAGGCGCGGGCGGCCGAGCTGCTGCGCGCCGCGGAGGAGCTGGAGCTCAGAGCCGGCAGCGGCGGCCGAGAGCTGGCCGGTCCGCTGGTGATCGGCTGCTACCAGACGGTGGCGCCGACCATCCTGCCGGTGCTGCTCGAGGGGTTCACGGTCAACCATCCGAAGGTCAGCCTGGACTTCGTCGAAGGTGCCCAGGACGTGATCCAGGGGCGGCTGCTGGCCGGCGATATGGACTTGGCAATCGTCTATGACATGGACCTGCAGCCGGGGCTTGGCTCGGTGCTGCTCTACGAGGTGCCGGCCTATGTGCTGCTGCCGGCCTCGCATCGGCTGGCGGAGCAGGCGGAGGTTTCGCTGGTCGAGCTGGCCGGGGACCCGATGATCCTGCTGGATGCGCCACCGAGCAGCCACCATACGCTGACGCTCTTCGAGCAGGCCGGTGTCCATCCGGTCATCCGCTACCGCACCCGCGACTTCGAACTGACCCGTTCGCTGGTGGGTAGGGGCGTGGGCTACTCCGTCCTGGTGCAGCGGCCCGCGGTGGACCGCTCCTACGAAGGCCGGGCGGTGGTGGCCAAAGCAATCACTCCGGCGGTCAAGCCCGTGGCGGTGAAGATGATCTGGCCCGAGGCCATCCGGCTCACCGACCGGGCCGAGGCCATGGTGGCCTACGCGGCCAGCGCCGCACCGAACACACAGCAGCCCCCGCCGGAGCCGGAACACTGAAGCCCAAGGCACCTGCCGCCGTCGTTAGTCCGGTACCGGAACGTGGAAGCTAAAACCCGCCGCCCGCCGTCGTTAGTCCGGTGCCGGAGCCGGACGAGGGCTCGTGGATGTCGTCGTGGTGGATCCGCCCGCCCAGGGCACCGAGCGGCCTGCCGCTGCCGCTCCACTGCTCGGCGATGATCTCGGCGGCGATGGACACCGCGGTCTCTTCCGGAGTGCGCGCGCCGAGGTCAAGGCCGATCGGGCTGCGCAGCGGGGCCAGCTCGGTGTCCGTCAGGCCGGCGTCGCGCAGCCGGGCGAACCGGTCTTCGTGCGTCCGCCGCGACCCCATCGCGCCGATATAGGCCACCGGTCCGGCCCGCAGGGCGACCTCCAGCAGCGGCACATCGAACTTCGGGTCGTGGGTGAGGATGCAGACTACAGTCCGGGCATCGAGCAGGCCTTGCTCCAGCTGCCCGGCCAGGTAACGGTGCGGCCAGTCGGCGATGACCTCGTCCGCCTCCGGGAACCGCGCGGGCGTGGCGAAGACCGGGCGGGCATCGCAGACGGTGACGCGGTAGCCCAGGTAGCTGCCCATCCGCGCCAGGGCCGCCGCAAAGTCGATGGCGCCGAACACCAGCATCCGCGGGCGGGGAGCGAAGCTGGAGACGAAGACGCGCAGGCCCTCGCCGCGGCGCTCGCCGTCAGGACCGTAGGTCAGGGTGGCGTTCCGCCCGGCGGCGAGCAGGCCCTGCGCATCGTCGCTGACCGCGTGGCTGGCCCGCTCAGAGCCGAGATTGCCGGTGAAACCATGCGGCCGCACCACCAGGTGGCGGCCCAGCCACGCCTCGTCCGGATGCTCGATCACGGTGGCGACGGCAACCGGCCGCGACGCCTCGACGTCGGCGTGGACGTCCTCGAGTTCGGCGAAGCGCTGCCGGGACACCGGTTCCACGAAGACGTCGATGGTCCCGCCGCAGGTCAGTCCCACCGCGAATGCGTCATCGTCGCTGATGCCGTAGCGCACCAGCGCCGGCCGGCCGCTCTCCACGACCTCGGTGGCCAGTTCGTAGACGGCGCCTTCCACGCAGCCGCCGGAGACCGAGCCGACCGCCTCGCCGCCGGCGGTGACCAGCATGGAGGCGCCGGCCGGCCGTGGCGCGGAGTCGAAGGTGCGCACCACCGTGGCCAGGCCTGCGGTCGCCCCGGTCCGCCAGTCGCGCAGCAGCGCCTCCAGCACATCACGCATGACTTGAGGTTACCGCCCGGTCCGGTAGCCGCCGTCGTTCCCGTTGATTTTGCACCGCTTCGGGATTGATTGACTTTCCTCAATCGCGGCTCTGCCATAGGCTGGTGGAGTGTCCCACGCCACAGTCTCGAAACAGCTGACCAAGACCGTCATTTCGGCGCGCGGCCTGACCAAGAAGTACGGGAATTTCGCCGCGGTCGACGGCATCTCCTTCGACGTCCCGGCGGGGGAGTCCTTCGGCCTGCTCGGGCCCAACGGCGCCGGCAAGTCGACCACAATGCGGATGATCGGCGGCGTCTCGCAGCGCACCTCGGGCGAGCTGTCCATCATGGGGCTGGATCCGGACCGCCACGGCCCCGAGGTCCGGGCGCACCTGGGCGTGGTGCCGCAGCAGGACAACCTCGACGACGAGATCCGGGTCCGCGACAACCTGATCGTCTACGGCCGCTACTTCGGCCTGCCCCACAGCTACCTGCGGCCGAAGGCGGACGAGCTGCTGGAGTTCGCCCAGCTCACCGACAAGGCCAAGGCCCGCGTGGACTCGCTCTCCGGCGGCATGAAGCGCCGGCTGACCATCGCCCGCTCGCTGATCAACGAGCCGAAGATCCTGCTGCTGGACGAGCCCACCACCGGCCTGGACCCGCAGGCGCGGCACATCCTCTGGGACCGGCTCTTCCGACTCAAGGAGCAGGGCGTCACGCTGGTGCTCACCACGCACTACATGGACGAGGCCGAGCAGCTCTGCGACCGGCTGATCGTCGTGGACAAGGGCCGGATCATGGCCGAAGGCTCGCCCGCCTCGCTGATCCACGAGTACTCCACCCGCGAGGTGCTTGAGCTGCGCTTCGGCTCGGAACGCAACGCCACGGTCGCGGCCCAGCTGGAGGGGATCGGGGAGCGGCTGGAGACGTTGCCGGACCGCGTCCTGATCTACGCTAACGACGGCGAAGCGGCCCTTGAGCAGGTCCGTTACCGGGGGCTTCATCCACTCACCTCGCTGGTGCGCCGCTCCAGCCTCGAGGACGTGTTCCTGAGGCTCACCGGCAGGAGCCTCGTTGACTGAGCCGCACCGGCCCACTGCCCGGGAAGCCGATGCCGCGGCACCGCTGCTGGGGCTTCGCGTGCCGCTGACCCCGGAGCAGTCGGCTGCCAAGGCGCGGCGGTTCGGCTCGCTCTACTTCGCCGAGCACTGGCTGCGCACCATGCGCGGCTACGGCTGGACCGTGGTGATGACCGCCGTCGGCACGCCGCTGGTGTACTTGTTCGCGATGGGCGTGGGGCTGGCCTCGCTGATTGATGCGAACACCGCCGCCTCGCTGGGTGGTGACGGGGGCTCGCCCGGCAGTGGCAGCCTGCCCTACCTGGTGTTCGTGGCGCCCGCGCTGCTTGCGACCGCCGGCATCATGGTCGCGGCCGAAGAGAACACCTACTCCGTGATGTCCGGCTTCAAGTGGCGCCGGACCTACTACGGGCCGAACGCATCGCCGCTCTCCAGCAGCCAGTTGGTCGGCGGGCACACCCTCGGCCTGCTCTTCCGGCTGCTGCTGACCACCGGGCTCTACTACCTGTTCCTGCTGCTATTCGGCGCCGTCCCTGAACCTGCCGGCTGGCTCATGATCTTCACCGCGGCCCTGGGCGGCATGGCCTTCGGGCTGCCGCTGATGGCGTACGCCTCCAGCATCGAGGAAGACAAGGGCCAGTTCGCCATGGTGCAGCGCTTCGTGGTCATGCCGCTCTTCCTGTTCTCCGGCACGTTCTTCCCGCTCGCCGCGATGCCGTGGGCCGTGCAGTGGATCGGTTGGGTCTCCCCGCTCTGGCATTCCACCCAGCTCGGCCGGGTGCTCAGCTACGGCCATGCCGAGCCCGCCTGGCTGACCGTGGTGCATGTCCTCTACCTCGCCGTCCTCGCCGCCGCAGGCTGGCTGCTGGCGAAGCGCAGCTACACCAGGAGGCTGGGCAAATGAGCATCCGGAACGACGAGGCCGGGCAAAACGGCGGGAGGCCCGGAGGGGAGCCGGGCCTCCAGAACAGCGCCGCGCTGCAGCTGCGCCCCTCACGCCGCCCCCTCGGTTCCCTTTACTCCGGAAACGTCCGTGCCGTCGTCGCACGCGGACTGAAGGCGACCTGGGGGAGCAACTGGGCGATCATGGCCAGCGGGTTCGTGGAACCGGTGCTGTACCTGGTGGCGATGGGCGTCGGCCTCGGCGCGCTGGTGGGGACGGTGGAAGGCCCGGGCGGCAGCGAGATCAGCTACATCGCCTACATCGCGCCGGCGCTGCTGGCCGTTTCCGCGATGAACGGGGCGGTGTACGACTCGACCTGGAACGTGTTCTTCAAGCTCAACTTCGCGAAGCTGTACCAGGGGATGCTGAACACGTCGCTGGGGCCGCTGGACGTGGCGCTGGGCGAGATCACGCTGGCCCTGCTGCGCGGCGCGGCCTATGCCACCGGCTTCACCGCGGTGATGGGCCTGATGGGCCTGGTCACTACGCCGTGGGCGCTGCTGCTGATTCCGGCCTCCGTGCTGATCGCCTTCGGCTTCGCCTCCTTCGGAATGGGCATCACCAGCTTCATGAAGACCTTCCAGCAGATGGACTGGATCAACTTCATCATGCTGCCGATGTTCCTGTTCTCCGCCACGTTCTACCCGCTCAGCGTCTACCCGGAGCCGATCCAGTGGCTGGTCCAGGCCATGCCGCTCTGGCACGGCGTGGAGCTGCTGCGCCAGATCAGCGCCGGGGTCTTCACCGCCGCCACCGGCATCCACGTGCTGTACTACGTCGTCATGATCGTGCTGGGGCTGGTGCTGACCACCGGCCGGCTGCGGACGCTGTTCCTGAAGTAGCAACGGAAGCGGCCCGAGCAGAGCCTGAAGCGGATGGGCCATCCCGTGCGCAGATCAGCACGGTGTGGAGGCGGGCCGGGAACCTCGTGCGCAGATCAGCACGGTGTTGAGGCGCGGCACCGTCGTGATCTGCGCACAGGATTGAGAACCCGGAGACAGGCGGCGCAGCCTTCGGACCGCTCCCGTCGGTGGGCCCACCACGGTCAGGCTGCCCTCGGCTCCGGCGTCCAGCCGCCGAGCGTCAGCATCCGGCTGACCTTGCCGACCACGTGGCCTTCGCCGCGCTTAATGTCCGTCTTGTTGATCTTGGCTTGATGCCACTGCAGGGACAGGGTCATGAAATCCCGGTCATGGTCGGAGGACTGCTGCTCCGGAGTCAGATGGTGCTCGCCCTCGTACTCCACGCATGTCCGAAACTCCGGACAGCCCAAGTCCGCCCATACTTTCGGGTACCCGGAGTCGTCGCAGAGGGGGTAGTTCGGCCGGAACTCGGGGAGGCCCGCACGCTGCAGCATCAACCGTAGGCGGGTCTCCGGCGGCGAATCGACGCCCACCCGGACCAGGGCTAAGGCTTTCCGCAACCTTGCCAGGCCCGGCAGGGACGACTTCGACTCGACGTAGCGCCGCAACTCAGCCAGCGGAACCTTGGCTTTGCGTGGCGGGCCGAAGTTCCTGCGGTGCTCCGACACCAAGAAGTCTCCTATGACCACGAGATCTTCCACAGCAAAAATGCTGGCGAGGTCGAGCCAGGTCCGAGCCAGCGACGTCACCGCGACGCCGTCCAGCATGACGACGTCTCCTTCGTCCAACCTCAGGCGCCTTCCCCTGACATGCTTCCGGCGTGGAGCTGCGGTGCCTCGAGGCCGGGCCACGTCCAGGACCTGAGGAACTTCGAAGTCGACGGGCAGCGGGAATCCATGGATCTGCGCGGCTGTCAGATGGCTGATAACGGAGCCGGAGGTGACATTTGTGTAGGGCCGGCAGCGCTCGAGTAAAGCCAGATCCGCGCCCACTGGCACTCGGATTGCACGGCTCGGTGTACGCAGATCACTAGCGGATGTCCGGCGCCGCGGTACATTCAGGGCATCGGACTCCGGGAGAAGGAAGGGCCTTGAGCCGAGCGGCTCGGGCAGGGGGAGTCGGCGGGTCATGACACCATTAGGCCTGCTGCAGGACTCCGCCTGCAGAGGTTATCCACAGCCAGGCATCAGCTGCGGGTATCCGCTGGTGGGAAGATGCGGTACGGCCCGGTCTGCCGGGCGCTCCGAACGCAAGCGCGGAAGCGCTTCCCCGTGCACCGGCCGCGGCCCGGCGCCGCGTTCGCCTGCGGTGGAAGCCGTCCGCGCACGAGGCGCCGATTTGAGAGAATGGGCGCATGCAATCCTTGGGCAATCCCTCGCCGAACACGTCCGCCAGCCGCGCCGTCCCCTTCAAAGCCGGAAACATCGGCATCGCCGTGATGGTGCTGGTCTTCCTCTTCGCCGTGGTGTTCGCCGCGAACCAGAATGACGTGATCGGCTGGATCGTGGCCATCATCGCCCTCGGCTGGCTGCTGCTGGCGGCCTTCGTGGTGTTCAGCGTGCGCGGAGCCACGCGGCGCGCCAAGGAAAAGTTCGCCACCGCGCAGGCTGGCTTCGCCGCCCAGCAGGCCGCCGGCAACTCCGGGGGCACCACCGTCGTGGAGGACCAGGTCGCCCGGGCCAATGCGGTGCGCGACGAGAAGCTGGACCACAGCTTCAAGATCGTCCAGGTCCAAGCCAAGGTGATCCGCGACTATCTGGGCAAGGACGAGGGCATGGTGGACCGCGCCATCGAGACAATCGAGATCACCGCGCACAACGGGCGGGGCATGATCAAAAAGAACGACGGCGAGGGCCCGGTCAGCGGCACGGTTATCAGCTGAGCTGGGGCTTGGGTAAGGTAGTCGAGTGAGTTTGCAGACAGGCATCGTCGAGGAATTCGGAACTGCGGAAGGCGGCGTCGGCACCGCCGTACGGCACCAGCTGAGGATCGCAACCGTCAACGTGAACGGCATCCGCGCCGCCTACAAACGGGGCATGGATTCCTGGCTCGCGGACCGCGGCGTGGACATCCTCTGCCTGCAGGAAGTGCGCGCTCCCGATGCCATCGTCCGCAAGCTGCTCGGAGACGGCTGGCACATCCTGCACGCCGAAGCGGAAGCGAAAGGCCGGGCCGGCGTCGCCATTGCCTCCCGCACCGCCCCCGTCGCCACACGTGACCACATTGGTGATGAGTACTTCCTGACGTCCGGCCGCTGGGTCGAAGCGGACTTCGAGGTCCCGGACGCCGAGGGCACCAAGACCCTGACCGTGGTCAGCGCCTACGTGCACTCGGGCGAGGTGGACACGCCCAAGCAGGAGGACAAGTACCGGTTCCTCGATGTGATGACCGGGCGGCTGACGGACCTGCGGGCCACTCGGGACTACGCACTGGTTGTCGGCGACCTGAACGTCGGCCATACCGAGCTGGACATCAAGAACTGGAAGGGCAACGTCAAGCGTGCCGGCTTCCTGCCCGAAGAGCGCGCCTACTTCGACCGCTTCTTTGGGGACGGGATCGGCTGGAAGGACGTCCACCGCGGCCTCGCCGGCGAGGTGCCCGGCCCCTACACCTGGTGGTCCTGGCGCGGCCAGGCCTTCGACAATGACTCCGGCTGGCGCATTGACTACCACATGGCCACTCCCGAACTCGCCGCACTGGCTGGCAACGCCGTCGTCGACCGCGCCGCCAGCTACGATGCGCGCTTCTCCGACCACGCCCCCGTGGTCGTGGACTACCAGTTCTAAGGACCGCACCTGATGACCACCACTGAAACCGCCGGCAGCACAGCGGCTGCCGGCACCGCCGCCTCGACCACGCGCCGCCGCCTGCTCTCCGGCATGCAGCCCTCGGCGGACTCGCTCCACCTCGGCAACTACCTTGGCGCGCTGGTCAACTGGGTCAGCATGCAGGACGAGTACGAGGCGATCTACTTCGTCCCGGATATGCACGCCATCACGGTGCAGTACGACCCGGCGGACCTGGCCAACCGCACCCGCATCACGGTGGCGCAGTACATCGCCGGCGGGATCGACGTCGAGAAATCGACGCTGTTCGTCCAGTCGCACGTGCCCGAGCACGCCGAGCTGGCCTGGGTGCTCAACTGCATTACAGGGTTCGGCGAAGCCTCGCGGATGACGCAGTTCAAGGACAAGACCGCCAAACAGGGGTCGGACAACGCCAGCGTCGGCCTGTTCGCCTACCCGGTGCTGATGGCCGCGGACATCCTGCTCTACCGCCCGTACGGCGTTCCCGTCGGCGAAGACCAGCGCCAGCACCTGGAGCTCGCCCGCAACCTGGCCCAGCGGTTCAACCACCGGTTCGGCGAGACCTTCGTGGTGCCGGAAGCCGTGATTCCTGCCGAGGGCGCCAAGATCTACGACCTGCAGAACCCCAACGCCAAGATGTCCAAGTCGGCGGATTCCCCGGCCGGCCTGATCAACATCCTCGACAACCCGAAGACCGCGGCGAAGAAGATCAAGTCCGCGGTGACCGACGATGGCACCGAGATCCATTTCGACCGCGAGGCCAAGCCCGGCATCTCCAACCTGCTGACCATCTACTCGACGCTCAGCGGCAAGAGCATCGACTCGATCGTGGCGGACTACCAGGGCAAGATGTACGGGCACCTGAAGGTGGACCTGGCCGAGCTCGTCGTGGAGCGGCTGGCGCCCATCCAGGCCCGCGCCCAGGAACTGCTGGACGATCCGGCCGAGCTGGACCGGCTGCTGGCCCGGGGCGCCGAAAAGGCCCGCTCCATCGCCTCGGCAACCCTGGCCGATGTCTACGACAAGGTCGGCTTCCTGCCCACGGGAGCCAGGCGCTGACAATGCGGGGCCAGCACCTGCAGTCGCACACCGTCACCACTAACGACGGCGGTCCCCGCCCGGGTGCCCGGACCGGCTGTGTCGGGGTGGTCATCGCCATACCCGAGCCGATGGCTGGGGAGCTGGAAAGCTGGCGGGCGTCCTTCGGCGACCCGATGGCCGCCGTCATTCCGCCGCACATCACGCTGGTCACCACTACGCCGGTGCAGGACTGGGACGAAACGACCGAGCACGTGCGCCGGATCGCGAAGGACCAGGCGCCGTTCACCATTCGGCTGCGCGGCACCGGCAGCTTCCGTCCGGTGTCCCCGGTGGTCTACCTGAATGTCTCCGAGGGTTTCGAGGACTGCGTCGCACTGCACGGCAAGCTGCAGTCCGGGCCGCTGGAACGCCAGCTGGAGTTCGACTTCCACCCGCACATCACCGTGGCGCATGACGTCAGCCAGGCCGGCATGGACGCCGCCGAGGACCGGCTTTCGGACTACGAAGCGTCCTTCACGGCAAGCAGCATGGGGCTCTACGAACACGACGCATCGGGCGTCTGGATCCTGCGCGAAGAGCTGCAGTTCGAGGGCGCAGCCGACCTCTGATGCCGGCTGCCTCGGCCCTAGGCCAGCGGATCCTCGGTGTCGAGGTACTGGTTGGCCCAGGCCGCGATCAGCAGCGCGGCGCGGTCCGTTTGTCCCCTGTCGGTCAACAGGTGGGTGCTGCCTTCCAGCGAGATGAAGGACTTGGGGTGCCTGGCCGCCTGGAAGATCTCCCCGGCGTTGTCGATCCCGACGGTCTGGTCGGTGGGGGAGTGCATGACCAGCAGCGGCCGGTCCAGGTTCCGGATGCAGCCGGTCAGATCGGTCCGCTTCAAGTCTTCGACGAGCTGCTTGCGGATCTGCAGCCGTTTGCCGCCCAACGTGACTTCCCCTACTCCCTGGCGCTCGACGTCGTCCATGGCCTCATCGAACAGATGCACCACGTGGACGGGCTCATAGGGCGCCGAAATGGTGACCACGGCCTTCACTTCATCCAGCGCCCCGACGGCACCCAGGACGGCGGCCCCACCCAGCGAGTGGCCGATCAGCAGGGAGACCGGACGGCCGGCCGACTGCATGAACGCGGCCGCCTGCCGGATGTCCTCGACCTTGGTGGTGAACGTCGTGTCCGACCAGTCGCCGGTTGAGCTGCCCAGCCCGGCGGCGTCGTAGCGCAGCACGCCGATCCCATGCCGGGCCAGGGCTTTGGAGATCCGCGCCGCTGCCGCACTGTTCTTGCCCAACGTGAAGCCGTGGCAGAAGACCGCCCACGCCCGCACCTCGCCGTCCGGAATGTCCACCGTCCCCGCCAGCACGGCCCCGGTGACGGAGGGGAACTTCACGGATTCGAAGGTCGGCATGGACAGTCCTTTCCGGCCGGGACGATGGTACTTAAAGCCTAAGGTGCCGGCTCCGAAGAGCCGCACCTA
>NZ_ANPE02000205.1 GCF_000328305.2 Arthrobacter crystallopoietes BAB-32
GCCAAGTTGCGGCCGTTGATATTGAATTCCATGGTGCCCTCCATATTGCCTAGATGACACAACAGCGACTGAAAGAGATTGCTCCTTCCAGCCGCTGAAGACGGGATCTCGTTCTTTTGCTCGAGCCCATACTTCACGTTAAGCCACGGTCATGCTTTATTCACCCCCTCTTTGGCGAAATTTTGCCTTCGGCGACGCCCCGCCCGCGAGCCACCGGTGATCCTTCCGGCTTTGGAGCTGGATTACGCTAAGGGCTGAGGCGGCCTGATGCGCTTCGGTCCCCGAGGGAGCCGTAGTGGCCGCCAGGACGGCGCCGGCGTCGACCTGTGCGCCTGCGGCGACCAGCACGCGGGTCAGCTCGGCCAGGGTGGCCCCAGTGGTCAGGACGTCATCGACGACGATGCAGTGGACGCCGGCTACGCTGCTGGCTGCCGAGGATTTCAGCCGCATCGAGAAAGCAACGTTTCGGCGCCGGCCGCTGCGCCCCAATGATTTCTGGGAAGTGCCGGGCAGCACCCCCTGGATCAGGCTTCGCAGCGGCGTCCGCACTTGGACCACACGCCGAATCTGCACATCCGGCGGCAACAATCCGGCACGTTGCAGCCGCCGCAACAGCATATCCATCGGGTCATAGCCCCTGCGGCGGCGGGACGAAGTCCGGGACGGCACTGGTACCAGAAAGACCCGGCCTCCGTTCGCGAGCGCCACTGCCTCCTGCACGGCACCAGCGAAGGCGGGCGCCAGCACGGGAGCCAGATCGGTGCGCCCATGGTTCTTGAAGGCCAGTACCGCCTGGGAGAGCTCCCGCCGGTACCGGCCTGCGGCCACCACCGGAAGGACGTCATCCAGGCCACTGCCGGTCAGCGGCAGCGACTCCGCGCCTGCCTCAGCCCGATAGGGACGCACGGTTGCTGCCCGAAGGGCGTTCCGGCAGCGGGGGCATAGGACGTGGTCTTCCGCTCCGCAGCTGACGCAGTCGCTAGGCAGCACGAGGTGGCTGAACTCCGTGATCCACCGGCGCAGGGTGCGTCCCGCCGCTCCAAAATACACTGCGTCGAGCCTTGCCGCCGTCCGGGTCCACATGCCAACACCCTGCCGGTCGGATCACTCAGCCAGCAATCGCCGTCGGACATTTTGTGGACACTCGGTGGGAGGGTGGGCGATCTAGCCGGGGAACGAAGGGTCGAGCACCAGCGGCCGGGATTGCGGTGCCCAGCTGTTGCCCACGCGGATATAGAGCGTGCGGGGCGTCTGCGCATAGACATCCTGGCTTCCATTGCCAGCGCTGATTTCCAGCATGCCGTCCAGCGGTGCCATCCGCTGGGAAGCACCGTTCAGGTTCAGGATCTCGGCAGTCACCGCTGCCTCGTCCGAGGCTTCCATGACAATCACAGTGGTCTCCCCGGCCCACACGCCCGAATCAACCGGCACCGATGGCTGGAGGGCAACAGGAGTATTGATGCTGCGTGGCTGGCCGTTTTGGTCGCGCACCACGCCCGCAAGGTAGACCCGCGAAGTGTCACCGGAACGGGCGATAATGAGCGCCCGCGCGCCTTCCCGCGAAATCCTCAGTTCAGTCACCGTCCGTTCGGACAGCCACTGGGCACTGATGCTGATCCGGGTGGCATTTTCATCCGGCGCAACCGCAAACACCTGGCCGCTCTGGTCCCCTGCCGCGGTCCACGTCCATCCGAACGGGTCGATGCTCGGCGGGGTCAGCCCGGTGCCCGTGGCGGCCTGCTGTACTTGCCGGTCTTCTCCGATCACGAACAATCTGTTTCGCTGCCCGCTAAGGAAGGCGAACTGTTCCTGGTCGAGCGACATGGCCGGATCCCGGGGCGAAAACTCAGCGACGGAGGGCAGACCCTCAGGTTCAACCGGACGCGAGCCTTCGTAGAAGACCAGTTCGTCATCCAGGATGGCGATCTGCGTACTGCCGACGGCCGGCCCGACGACCGCCGGCTGGAAACCGGGATCAGGAGTCGGCCCGAGGTCCACTTCCCGCTGGTCTACCGTCATCTTCACCGTGCTGACAGTATTCAGCTCGCCGAGGGTCAGCTCCAGCTGCTGCTGCATTTGCTGCCGGCGCAGGAAGGTGGTCCCGGTGAGGACATCGGCCGACAGGTCGACCGTGGCGGCCCCGCTCTCCACCGGCACGGCACGCCGGACCAGAGTCGAGCCCTCCGGAAAGGCGCTGATCACTGCGCCATTGAGGAACGGCGCCGGTCCCTCGAGCAGGGCCGCAACAATCGCGGCGGACAGGCCCTGGCGGCTCGCGAACCAGCGCACGTCAGGCACGGCGTAAGTGTAGGTCGCGTCGTAGAAGTACAGGTTGTGCGAGGTGAAAACGGTTGGAAAATCGACGGTGGAGATCATCGTTCCGTCGGGAATCTCGGAAATCCGCCACTGCCCGTCCACCTCGCTGAGCACCACTGGGATCGACTCCGTCGCACCGGCTTCGGATTCCTGCCGGATCCCGGACTCGTCGATCACGGCGGCGACTTCGAGCTGCAGCACGAACTCGGTCTCCGACGGGGAGCCGACAATGTTGGGCGCGTTGCGGTACACCACGGTCCGCTCCACCGGCTGCCACTCCCCCGCCAGCGACGGCGCCAGGAACTCCCTGGCGATGCCGTAGTCGTCCTGGGTCGCTGTCACAGCCAGGAGGAAGCCTTCCACGATGGCCTTCGGGTCGGCATCAGGCGCCGGTCCCGGCGGGTTGAACGTATAGGTCGGCGCCGTTTCCTCCTGCTCAGCCTGGCTGGTGCCGACCGGTCCCGAGAGCGGAATGGAGGAACAGCCGGTCAGCGCGAACAGGGCCAGCACAAGTACGACGACGGTGCGCAGCAAAGTGCCTGGGTACCCTTGTGGTTCAACTTTGGTCCGCGCCACTTGGTTCCTCCTTCTTCACGTCCGCCGGTACCGCCTGTCTTTCCTCCTCGGCGCCCCCTTCGGCACCTCCTGCCGCAGGCGGCAGCGGCAGCGGGGAGCCGGTCAGCACTGTATCGCGCCGGCGCGGCAGCGTCAGCCGGAAGCAAGAGCCGGCACCTGGCTGTCCCCACGCCTGCAGCCACCCGCCGTGCAGCCGGGCGTCCTCGCTGGCAATGGAGAGGCCCAGTCCGCTGCCGCCGGTGGTCCTGGCCCGCGCCGGATCAGCCCGCCAGAAGCGGTCAAAGACCCGGGACGCTTCCATGGCGGTCATGCCGATGCCGTGGTCGCGCACCGCGACGGCGACTGCCTCGTCCGAGGCCGCCACCAGCACTTCCACGGGCCTGCCCTCGCCATGCTCGAGGGCGTTCACAATCAGATTCCGCAGGATTCGGTCAATGCGCCGGGGGTCCATGTCCGCGACGCACGCCGTCAGGTCGGTTTTCAGTTCCAGGCCGGAGCCGGAATTATCTGCCAGCGGCTGCGCACCCTCCATCGCATGCCGCACCACGTCCAGCAGGTCGGTGGGCTCGGCATCGAGGACGGCCGCACCGGCGTCGAAACGTGAAATCTCCAGCAGGTCGGCGAGCAGGGCCTGGAAGCGCTCCACTTGGTTGTACAGCAGTTCGGCCGACCTGGCATTGATCGGGTCGAACTCATCCCTGGCCTCATAGAGCACCTCGGCAGCCATCCTGACCGTGGTCAACGGAGTGCGCAGTTCGTGCGAAACGTCGGAGACGAACCGCTGCTGCATCTCGGACAGCGCGGCCAGCTGCGTGATCTGCTCCTGCAGACTGGCGGCCATCCTGTTGAACGAGGAGCCCAAGCGTGCCAGCTCGTCGTCGCCGCGGACCTGCAGCCGTTCCTGGAGCTCTCCGGCGGCAAGCTTTTCCGCCGCCGTCGCCGCCTGGCTGACCGGGTGCACCACTGCCCTCGTCAGCAGCCAGACGATCCCGCCGGTCAGTGCCAGCAGGAGGAAGCCGCCGATCCACAGCACGCCGTGGATATAGTCCAGCGTCTGCTGCACCGACGACAGGTCATAAATGAGGTAGAGGGCGTAGGTGTTGCCGGGCGGCAGCGTCACTTGCGTCCCGAAGGCAATGGCGGGAACGTCCTTGTCCCCCATCGGCAGGGCCATGGCCTGGCGGTACTGCCCGGTACCGGTGATCACCGCCTGGCTCAGCCCCTCGGGAATCACATTGGCGGTGATGCTTGTGTTGGACTGGGTCGCCACGTACAGGTTCTGCGCATTGCGCATGGGCGTGAGCAGGTAATAGCGCGGCGTGCCGGAGGCCGTGCCCTCCAGCAGCTTCAAGGTGTCGGTCACCATGCTCGTGACCGTCGCCCGGTCGCTCGCCGAGGAGCTTTCGAAAATGCCCTGGACCCGGTTCAGGGACTGGCGCGATTCTGCCTCGGCCTGCTGCAGCCGGTCCTGGTACAGCCCTGAAGCGATCTGGCTGGAGAGGAAGGCGCCGACGCCCAAGAACGCGAACGCGGTGAGCAGCACGGTCGCCGTTACGGTGCGGAACTGCAGCGAGCGCCGCCACCGCGCCACGATCTTGTGCCACGCGGACAGCAGGGCGCGCCAAGAGCGGGCGGCTGCCGCCTTCAGCCCCGTGACTCCCTGCGCGAAGGCAGATTCCAACTAGCTTTGGCCGGCTTTGTAACCGACACCGCGCACCGTCAGCACCACTTCCGGTGCCTCCGGATCACGCTCGATCTTCGAGCGCAGCCGCTGGACATGCACGTTGACCAGCCGGGTGTCTGCGGCATGGCGATAGCCCCAGACTTGCTCCAAGAGAAGTTCGCGGGTGAAGACCTGCCAGGGCTTGCGAGCCAGGGCAACCAGCAGGTCGAATTCCAGCGGGGTGAGCGAGATCTTCTCGTCCCCGCGGTACACCACGTGGCCGGCGACATCAATGACGACGTCGGCAATCCGCAGGGTTTCGGGTGCCCGCTGGTCCCCGGGCCGGAGGCGGGCGCGGACGCGGGCCACCAGTTCGGCAGGTTTGAAGGGCTTCGGCACGTAGTCGTCCGCTCCGGATTCGAGGCCGCGCACGACGTCGGAGGTGTCCGACTTCGCGGTCAGCATCACGATCGGCACGTCGGACTCGCCACGGATCTGCCGGCAGACTTCGATTCCGTCCATGCCGGGCAGCATCAGGTCAAGCAATACCAAGTCGGGCTTGCTGTTGCGGAACACGTCGAGGGCCTGGCCGCCGTCCGCGCAAAAAACAGGTTCGAAACCGTCATTGCGCAGCACGATGCCGATCATTTCGGCCAGTGCCTCATCATCGTCTACAACGAGTATGCGTGCCTTCATGACTCCATATTCCCCTATCGCACGGCACCGTGCCGCATTCGGCGCACCACAATCGTGTCTGCGGGCAACTGTCGGGCCGTCGGCTGCGTGAAGTTGGCAGACTGAAACTATAGGCTGTTGTCAGGCCGGAAATGACGGCCTGACAGGATTCTGCCATTAACGGACGACGGCGGTCCGCGGTTTACGCGGGCACGGGTCGCCAAGGTGGTTATCAAGTCACTGAGTTAAGCAGCGGCCAGCGAGGGGAAACGGTCATGAGCCAGGCACCGGACGGAGACAGCAGGCAGCCGCAGGCTCAAGGCAGCCCGCAACCCGGGCCGGTCCCGCCGCCGGCCGGTATGCCCGATCCGTCAGGTCCCCGCCCGCCGGCAGGACAGCAACCTCCCGCATCCCAATGGGGGCAGCCGAACCAACAAACGCACGCCGGCCAATGGGGACAGCCCCAGCAGCAGCCGCCGGTCGGCCAACAATCGCCCGCCGGCCAGTGGGGGCAGCAACCGCAGTGGGGACAGCCGGCCTACAACGGCGGCCCCAACTATCCGGGCCAGCCGTGGGGTGCACCGCAGAATCCCTACGGCGGGCCGCCTGCCGGCTTCAACGGCTATGTCGCCCCGCCGAAGCCCGGCGTCATTCCGCTCCGCCCCTTGGGAGTGGGCGAGATCCTCGACGGCGCTTTCCAAGCCGCCCGCAAGAATGCCGGAGCCATGTTCGGCAGCGCCATCCTGCTGCAGGTCGTGGTCAGTGTGCTGTCGTGGGTGGCCGGTGGCCTGATCGTGTCCCTGCTGGGCGGACTCCAGATCGCCACGGCAGATGAACTGACCGATGAATCGGCCTTGGCTCTCGGGGCATCGGTGATTGTCTCCTCGCTGGTGCTGGGGTTGCTCTCCAGCGTCGGCGTACTGCTCCTCCAAGGGGTCCTTGCCATCCCAACGGCGCGGGCCACGGTGAACCAGAAAACCAGCTTCGGGCTGATGTGGTCACTGGCGAAAGGCCGGATCTGGACCTTGGTCGGCATGGGACTGCTCTACCTGCTGGCGACAGTCGTGGCCCTGGTCGGCATCATCGCCGGCTCGTTCTACCTCGCCGAGCAGATGGGCATTACCTCCATCTGGGTCATCCTGCTGATCATCCTCGGCCTGACGGTCGTATCCGTGTGGATCGGTGTCAAGCTGATGCTGGCGCCCGCGGTGATCGTGATGGAGCGGGCGGGCCTGGTCCAGTCCCTGGTCCGGTCCTGGCAACTGACGGACCGCAGCTGGTGGCGGACCTTCGGCATCCTCCTGCTGTGCACTGTCATCGTCGGTGTCATTACTTCCGTGGTGAGTATGCCGATCTCGTTCGTTATCGGACTGGCGGCTCCTGCCATGGGCGATCCCAACGATCCTGAAGCCATGCTCGCGGCCATGGGACCGTTGACTCTCGTTTCGATGCTCGTCTCGTCCCTGTTCGCCGCCATCGGCTACGCGTTCCAGGCTGCCGTCATCGCCCTGGTCTACCTGGACCTGCGGATCCGGCGGGAAGGGTTCGATGTGGTGCTGCTGCGTGAACACGAGCAGGCCGCCGGCCAGGCCACCCGCAGCATTCCGGGGCTCGCCAGCGCTGGGGACGGCCGGCCTGAGCCGCCGGCTTTCGGGTGACGGCAGTGGGAAAGTTCGCCGAGGATGAGGCGCGGGATCTGCTGATCCGCGAGCTGGCCAAGGACGAGTACCAGCAGGCCAAACCCGGCCTGCTGGAAGAAATCCTCCAGCGGATCACCGAATGGTTCACCGACATCGTGAACTCGTTGCAGGGCGTCAGTCCAAACCTCGGCACATTGTTCATCGTCATTGCGGTGCTGCTGATCATCGGAGCAGCGATCTGGCTGGTGCGTCCCCGGCGGAATGCCCGTTCCGCGCACGAGGGCCAGCTCTTCGAAACCGACCAGGTCCTCCCAGCCACCGAGCACCGGCGGCTGGCCGAAGCGGCCGCTGCCCGCGGCGACTGGAACGAAGCCTGCACTGAGCGCTACCGCGCCATTGTTCGTTCGATGGAGGAACGTGTCGTGCTCGCTCCCCAGGCCGGCCAGACCGCGGATGAGGCGGCCCGCCAGATCGGCCAGGCTTTTCCGGACCTCGCGGCCGCCACCCGGCAGGCAGCAACGGTGTTCGACGCCGTGCGCTACGGCAACCTCCCGGCGTCGGAAGCGGACGCGGCGGCGGCCGCACGCCTGGATCAGCAGCTGCAGGATTCCCGCCCTGTCTTTGGCAGCCGTGATGGGCTGGCACCGGCGGCACCGCTGTGAGCACCATGGCAGAAGACAAGACGCTGGCACCGGCCCCGTCCCCCGCCGGATCCGCCCCGGAGAGCGGCCGGCGCCGCTTCCGCCGCTGGCGCTTCTGGCTCATCCTTGTCCTATTGCTGGCGGCCGCGGTCCTCGTGCGGATGCTGGCCACGCCGGCTTCGGACCGGGACAACCTGTCCCCGCAGAACCCGGCGCCCAACGGTGCCAAGGCCGTCGCCGAGGTCCTGCGCCAGCAAGGCACCGAGGTCATCCTGACGGACACCTTGCCGGCCACCCGGGAGGCATTGGACGACGGCGGCACCTTGCTTTTCCACGATGCCAACGGCTACCTGGACGAGGAACAGTTGGGCAGGCTCGCGGACAGCGCCGGCCAGGTAATCCTGATTGAACCGGGCTTCCGCGAACTCCGCGCCCTGGCCCCGGATATCACGGCGGCGGGTGTCGTCCCCGAAGAGGGCTCGCCGCTGGCGGCCAACTGCCGCACCGGGAACGGCGGGCCACCCGCAGCCGACGGCTTTCCTGCGGAGAACGGCAGCATCACGCGCGGCGGCCTGGCCTACCGCGGACCGGTGATGTGCTACAGCTTCTCCACCGGTGCCCAGCCGGCTGCCGCCTACGCCGCGACGGCTGACGGTTCCGCCGTGGTGCTTGGCGCCGGGCATGTCCTGTCCAACGAGCAGATTGTCCGCGAAGCCAACGCTGCGCTGGCACTGAACACATTGGGGCAAAACGACCGGCTTGTCTGGTACCGGCCTTCGCTGGCGGACATCAGCATCGCCGAGGAACCGCAGAGCCCGCTGGCACTGCTCCCGTCCTGGGTAACGCCGGTAGCGCTCTGGCTGCTGGCGGTCGGCGTCCTGGCCATGTTCTGGAAAGGCCGGCGGCTGGGGCCGCTCGTCGAAGAGCCGCTGCCCGTCGTCGTACGTTCCGCGGAAACCGCAGCCGGCCGCGCCCGGCTGTACCAGGACTCGAAGTCCCTGGACCGCGCCGCCGCAACATTGCGTGCCGCAACCCTCAACCGGTTGGCGGCCGAGCTGCGGCTTGGCGCTGGCGCCCGGGCTGCCGAAGTGGTGGACGCCACCGCGCGCCACTTGGACAGGCCCGCCGTCGAACTTGACGCCCTGCTGCGCGGCTTTGTTCCGCGCACCGAAGCCCAATTGGTGGACTGGGCCCAAAACCTGCAACAGCTAGAGGAAGAGGTTACCGACCGATGAGTGAGCACCCGCAGCATGCAGGCGGCATGACGGCCCGTCCGCCGCTGGATGAGCCGGCGGGCTCCGGCTGGACGGACAGGCCGCAGGATTCCGGCAGCGGCGCCCCCGCACCCGCACCCGCACCCGCACCCGCCGACGATCGGCTCCGCCGGGCGCTGCTGGACGTGCGCGCGGAAGTGGCCAAGGCCGTCGTCGGGCAGGACGGCACAGTGACCGGGCTGCTGATCGCGCTGCTCTCCCACGGGCACGTGCTGCTCGAAGGCGTTCCCGGCGTCGCCAAGACCTTGCTCATTCGCAGCCTCTCCGCGGCACTGAGCCTGGACACCAAGCGCGTCCAGTTCACCCCGGATCTCATGCCGGGCGATGTCACCGGTTCGCTGATCTACGACGCCCATACCGCCGAGTTCGTCTTCCGCGAGGGCCCGGTGTTCACGAATATCCTGCTGGCGGACGAGATCAACCGGACCCCGCCGAAGACCCAGGCGTCGCTGCTGGAAGCCATGGAGGAGCGGCAGGTCTCCGTCGACGGCGTGGGCAGGAAACTGCCCGAACCATTCATCGTCGCGGCCACCCAGAACCCGGTCGAATACGAGGGCACCTATCCCCTGCCGGAGGCGCAGCTGGACCGCTTCCTGCTGAAATTGACGATGGACCTGCCGGACCGGGACGCGGAGATCGAGATCATCCGGCGGCACAGCGAAGGGTTCGATCCCCGCAACCTGCAGGCAGCGGGCGTGCGGCCGGTGGCCTCGGCCGACGACCTGGCCCAGGCCCGTGCAGCGGTGGCGCGGGTCAGCATCGCGCCGGAGGTCCTGGGCTACATTGTGGACCTCGTGCGAGCCACCCGGTCCGCGCCCAGCTTCCAGCTCGGTGTGTCCCCGCGCGGTGCCACGGCGCTGCTGAACACCTCAAAGGCCTGGGCCTGGCTCAATGGCCGCAGCTTCGTCACTCCGGATGATGTGAAAGCGCTGACGCTGCCGGCGCTGCGCCACCGGGTAGGACTGCGGCCCGAGGCGGAGATGGACGGTGTCCGGGTCGACGACGTGCTGCACAGCATTCTGGCCACCGTGCCGGTGCCGCGCTAGCCGGTGGTTTCCTTCCCATGGCGCTGACCGGTCGATTCGTGCTCGTGGCCCTGGCCGGGGCTGCTGCACTCCTGCTCTTCCCCTCCGGCTGGACCGCGCTGTGGGCTGCCCTGCTGCTGGCCGCGGGCGCCGCCCTGGACCTTGCCCTGGCTGCCTCCCCACGGCAGCTCAGGCTGGAACGGCGGCTGCCGGCCAGCGTCCGCCTCACGGAGCAGTGCACCTCGGAGCTCGTCGTCACCAATACCGGCCGCCGCGGCATGAGGGCGCAGCTGCGCGATGGCTGGCAGCCTTCGGCCGGCGCCGTGGATCCGGTGCAGCGCCTGGACCTGC
>NZ_ANPE02000204.1 GCF_000328305.2 Arthrobacter crystallopoietes BAB-32
GCACGCCGTCGTTATGGCCGGGTAAGGGTCAGCGCACGCCGGCCAGCTCGCGGTCGGCGGCAGGCGCTGCCGCGGCAGGCGCCTCCTCCGCCGGCTGGCCGTGGCCTGCCTCCATGGTCTGCTCATCGAAGGGCAGCCGGCGCTCCAGCACCTCGTCGACGCGTGCCCGGTCGATTTCCTTGGTCCAGGTCCCGATCAGCACGGTGGCCACGGCGTTGCCGGTGAAGTTGGTCAGCGCCCGGGCTTCGGACATGAAGCGGTCGATGCCGACGATCAGGCCAACGCCGTCCACCAGGTCCGGCCGGTGGGACTGCAGGCCGCCGGCCAGCGTGGCCAGGCCGGCTCCGGTCACTCCGGCGGCGCCCTTGGAGGCGATGATCATGAAGACCAGCAGGGAGATCTGCTCGCCGAGCTCCAGCGGCGTGCCCAGTGCGGTGGCGACGAACAGGGCGGCCATGGTCAGGTAGATGGCGGTGCCGTCCAGGTTGAAGGAGTAGCCGGTCGGCACGGTGACGCCGACGACGGGCTTCGACACGCCCAGGTGCTCCATCTTGGCGATCAGCCGCGGCAGGGCGGCCTCGGAGGAGGACGTGGAGAAGATCAGCAGGTACTCCCGGCCGAGGTAGCGCATCAGCTTGAAGATGTTGACCCCGGTGCACAGTTTCAGCATCAGGCCCAGGACGACGGCGATGAACAGGATGCAGGTGATGTAGAAGCCGATCATCAGCGTGGCCATGCTGATGATGGCCTGCACGCCGGTAGCGCCGACCACAGCGGCGATGGCACCGAAGGCACCGATGGGCGCGAGCCACATGACCATAATCAGGATGCGGAAGACCAGCGCCTGGATGTGGCTGATCCCGCGCAGGATCGGCTGGCCGGCCGGGCCCATCTTCTGGAGGGCGAAGCCGACGATGAGGGCTACGAAGAGCGTCTGGAGGATGTTGCCCTCGGTCAGGGAGGACAGCAGCGTGGTCGGGATGATGCCCAGCAGGAAGTCCACGGTGCCGTGGCTCTCGGTCGCTTCGGTCTCGTAGCTGGTGCCCTGGATGTCCAGCCCCTCGCCGGGGTGGATGATGTTGCCGACCACGAGGCCGAGGCCCAGCGCGAAGGTCGACATGACCATGAAGTAGAGCAATGCGAGCCCGCCCACCTTACCGACGGTGGCGGCCTTGGCGATGGAGCCGACGCCCAGCACGATGGTGCAGAAGATGACCGGCGCGATCATCATCTTGATCAGGCCGATGAAGGCGGTGCCGACAGGCTTCAGTGCCTGGCCGGCGTCCGGTGCCACCAGTCCGACGACGGCGCCGAGCACCACGGCTGCGATGACGGCGATGTAGAGGAAGTGGGTTCTGTCCTTCTTCGGCTTCGAATCAGCCTTGGGGACCTGCGTGGTCGATGCCAATGGTTTACTCCTTGAAGGGATGGGCCGCGCGGACCGGCGGCAGCTTCGTCGAGCACCATCTTGCTTGCCGGGGTGACCGGCATCACTATTGCGTTCATACTGTTCGCACCCGGCGGCTTGCCGGGACGGAACCTCACGCTGCGGCACGGGGCGGTGAAAGGAGAACCTTGAAGAACTGGAGCCTGGCGACGCGGATCCTCGTCGGCCAGCTGGTGTTCCTCCTGCTGCTGACGGCGGCAGTCTCCACCCTGTTGTTCCTCGATGCGCGGGAACAGAACTACCAGCGCGCGGCCCAGCGGATGACTTCCATCGGGGTCGCGATCGCCGACAGCCCCTTTGTGCTGGAGGCCATCGGCTCGGCGGATCCGACGGCGGAACTCCAGCCGTATGCCGAAAAGGTCCGGCGGGATGCCGGCGTCGACTTCATCACCATCATGGCGCCGGACCGCACCCGCTACACGCATCCCAATCCCGCCGAAATCGGCGGCGCCTACATCGGCAGCATCGACCAGGCGCTGGCCGGAGAGCCGGAAACCGAAGTCTTCGCCGGCACGCTCGGGCCCTCCATCCGCGCTATCGTGCCGGTGAAGGACGAGTCCGGGACCGTACGCGCGATGGTCGCGGCCGGGGTCACGGTCTCCAACGTCTCGGTCGCGCTCAATGCGCGGCTGCCTTTCGTCTTCTTCGTGGCCCTGGCCGTGATGGCCGCCTCCTCGCTGGCATCGTGGCTGCTCAGCCGCTACCTCAACCGGGTGACGCTGGGCTGGGGACCGGCCCAGCTCTCCCGGATCTTCGTGTTCTACGAGACCGTGCTGCACTCCGTGCGGGAAGGAATGCTCCTGGTGGACACCCAAGGCCGGCTGGTCCTCTACAACGACCAGGCCGCACGGATGCTGGGCCTGCCGCTGCGCAGCCCCGGCGACCCGGCCCCGGCCGTCGCCTCGCTCGGGATCCCGCCGGCATTGAAGGACCTGCTGCTGCAGGGCCAAGCGGTCCAGGACGAGGTGCTCGTTACGGACCAGCACGTGTTGCTGGTCAGCCAGGACCCCGCGGCTCCGCGCAGCAGCAGCGCGGGCGGCCGGACCCGCGCAGCCGTCGGCTTTCCGGCGCTGGGCAGCGTCGCGGTACTGCGCGACCGCACCGAGGTGCAGTACCTGACGGGCGAACTGGAATCGATGCGGACGTTGCGGGATGCGCTCCGGGCCCAGACGCACGAGCATTCCAACCGGCTGCATACGATCGTCTCGCTCATCGAGCTGGGCCGGCACCGCGAGGCCCTCGAGTTCGCCTCCCGCGACCTGCAGCAGTCTCCAGCAGCTGACCGACGACGTGGTCAACGCCATCGACGAACCGTTCATCACGGCCCTCCTCGTCGGCAAGGCGGCGCAGGCCAACGAACGCGGCATCGAACTGCACATCACGGCCAGCCCCGCCGTCGGTGGGTGGACGCAGCCGCCTCCGGGCAGTCCGGGCATGGATCCGGAAGCGCTCGTCACCATCGTCGGGAACCTTTTGGACAACGCTTTCGACGCCGTATCCTCCTGCGAGCGCAAGGAGGTCTCCATCGATTTCCTCACCACGGCGGACCGGCTCTGGATCCAGGTCCACGACAGCGGCCCGGGGCTGCCGGACGGCGAGCGCGAGCGGATTTTCGCCCTCGGCTTCAGTTCGAAGGCCGGCGGCGGGACCCAGCGCGGCGTCGGCTTGGCGCTGGTGAGGCTGGCGGTTACTAGAATGGGCGGGGACTTGACCGTGGACAATGATGAAGGGGCGGTGTTTACCGTGTCGCTGCCGCTGGCCCGCCCTGTTTCCCCTGCCTCCGGTGACCGGGACGGCCTGCGTGGCTGAGCCGATCCGCGTCCTCGTCGTCGAGGACGAATCCGTGGCCGCGGCCGCCCACGCCGAATACGTCCGCCGGATCGACGGTTTCGAGCTGGCCGGGGTCGCTTCAACAGGCTCCGAAGCGCTGGCCGTCCTGGGACTGTCCAGCGGGCCGGCGGCAGGCCAGCCCGCCAAGGTCGACCTGGTGCTGCTGGACATGAACCTGCCGGACCTGCACGGGCTGGACGTGCTGCGCCGCATCCGCGGTTCCGGAGCAGGCGTCGAGGTCATTGCCGTGACCGCCGTCCGCGAGCTGCCGATCGTGCGCAAGGCGATCTCGTCTGGCATCGCGCTGTACCTGATCAAGCCGTTCACGTTCGCGGCCTTCAGCGAGAAGCTCCACCACTACCGGCAGTTTCGGGACAGCCTCACCCAGCACGGCAGCGCCACCACGCAGGCCGCCGTGGACAGCGCCTTCGCGAAGCTGCGGGCTCCGTCCCCGGCGGTCCTGCCCAAGGGCCTGAGCGAGGAGACGCTCAACAGCGTCGTCGAACTGCTCAAGTCCCGCCGGACCCCGGTCTCGGCCGTCGAAGTCACCGCCGAGACCGGCATGTCCCGGGTCACCGCGCGCCGCTACCTGGAGCACTTGGCCGAGCAAAACGCGGCCGTACGCACGCCGCGCTACGGCACCCGCGGTCGGCCGGAGTTCGAGTACAGCTGGCGCCGGGACTGACCGTCCGGGCCGTCAGGAGCGCATGGTCCGCACCAGCTCGTCGATGACCGACGCGTCCTCGATGGTTGACGGGACGACGTACTCCTCCCCGTCCGCAATCTGGCGCATGGTCTTGCGCAGCACCTTGCCGGAGCGGGTCTTCGGCAGCGCCGCCACCACGCGCACTTCCTTGAAGTCGGCCACCGGTCCGATCTGCTCGCGGACCAGGGCGACAAGTTCCTGCTGCAGGACGTCCGGGCTGATCCCGGCGCCGGCCTTCAGCACTACGTAGCCGCTGGGCCGCTGGCCCTTGAGCCGGTCGGCCACGCCGACCACGGCGCACTCGGCCACGGCCGGATGCTTCGCCACCACCTGTTCCATGGCTCCGGTGGAGAGCCGGTGCCCGGAAACGTTGATGACGTCGTCGGTGCGCCCCATCACGAAAAGGTAGCCGTCGCCGTCGAAATAGCCGGAGTCGCCGGTGGCGTAGCAGCCCTCAAAGGTCTGCAGGTAGGACTCGACGAAGCGGCGGTCGTTGCCCCAGAGCGTGGCCAGCGTTCCCGGCGGCAGGGGCAGCCGGATGACGATGTTGCCTTCCGTCCCCGCCGGTACGGGCCGACCTGCCCCGTCCACGATCTCCACCCGGTAGCCCGGCACCGGGACAGTCGGAGAACCGGCCTTGACCGGCAACGGCTCCAGCCCCATCGGGTTCGCCGCGATGGCCCAGCCCGTCTCGGTCTGCCACCAGTGGTCGATCACCGGCACGGCCAGCGCGGCGGCAATCCAGTCGTACGTTTCCGGGTCCAGCCGCTCCCCTGCCGCGAACAGCGTCCGCAGGCTGGAGCGGTCGTACCCGTCCAGCAGCCCGGCGTCCGGGTCGGCCTTGCGGATGGCCCGCAGGGCGGTCGGCGCGGTGAACAGGACATTGACCTTGTGGTCCTGCACTACCCGCCAGAACGCTCCCGCATCCGGCGTGCCCACCGGTTTGCCCTCGTAGAGCACCGTGGTGGCTCCGGCCAGCAGCGGACCATACACGATGTAGGAGTGGCCGACGACCCAGCCGACGTCGGAAGCCGTCCACATCACGTCGCCGGGGCCTACGTTGTAGATGTTCTTCATCGACCAGGCCAGCGCGACCGCATGCGAACCGTTGTCCCGCACGACGCCCTTGGGCGCACCCGTGGTGCCGGAGGTATAGAGGATGTAGAGCGGATCCGTTGCCTTCACGGGTACGGCGGCGACGGGCTGGGCCGAGGCGGCCAGCCGGTCCCAGTCATGCCAGGCGGTGGCCCCGCCATCGAAGTCCTCCACTCCGTGCCCGAAGCCGTCGCGGGCCTTGACGACGACGTTGGGCACCTTGTGCCCGGCCGTGCGGATGGCTTCGTCCACCGCCGGCAGGTACTCCACGCGGCGGGACGGCTCGAGCCCGCCGGAAGCGGTGACGACCACTGCCGGGGTGGCATCGTCGATCCTGGCAGCCAGCTCCCGCGCGGCGAACCCGCCGAAGACCACGGAGTGCACCGCACCCAGGCGTGCCGCGGCCAGCATCGCCATGGCCGCTTCCGGAATCATGGGCATGTAGATGATGACCCGGTCCCCCGCCCGGACACCGAGGCCGCGCAGTACGCCGGCAAAGCGCTCGACCTCGGCCAGCAGCTCGCGATAGCTGTACCGGCGCTGCGTGCCGAGCATGGCGGAATCGTAGACCAAGGCGGTTTGGTCTCCCCTGCCGGCAGCCACATGCCGGTCCAGCGCATTCACGCTCGTGTTGAGCTCTCCGTCCGGGAACCAACGGTAGATCGGGGCGCGGGCCCCATCCAGCGCGTGCCGGGGAAACCCGGTCCATTCGATGGCACCGGCAGCCTCCAGCCAAAACTTTTCCGGATCGGCCAGGCTTGCTTCGTAGGTCGTGCGGTAGCTGGCTTCCATAGGTTCCCCTCAGGCAGTTGGCCAAACAGTGTGACGTAGCTCATCCTAGCTGGGCGGGGCGCCCGCCAGTCAAGGGCTATGTATACAGAAACCGTGAAACCACCAGCAGTCGGCCGGAAATCCCTTGACTCTCTCACTCTTCTGTATACAATCGAGACATGGGCAAGCGAATGAACCACCCCGCGGCGAAGGAAGCGCCGATGCGGGCCGGCGAGCGCGCTTACTGGGCCCTCCGGGAGGACATCGTCGAGTGGCGCCTGCCACCGGGCACCGTCCTCGGTGAGGTCGAACAGGCCGAGCGGCTTGGCGTCTCGCGGACTCCGCTGCGCGAAGCACTGGGCCGGCTCACGGCTGAAGGACTGACCGCACCGCACAGCGGCCGCGGGGTCGTCGTCGCCGCGATCTCGCTGGAGAACATCACCGAAATCTTCGAACTCCGCTCGGCGCTCGAATGCCAGGCAGCCTCGCTCGCGGCACGCCGCGGAGATCCCGCCGTCTTTGCCCGGCTGCAGTCGGAGTTCTCTTCGGCGGCGGAGCTGCTGGGCCGGAACGACCCCGGCCGGCACGACTACTACGAACTGGTGTCCCGGCTGGACAGCTCGATCGACCAAGCCATCGGCAACCCCTACCTGCTGCAGGCGCTGAAGAACCTCCGCGTGCATCTGGTGAGGATCCGCCGCCTGGCCAAAGACAACCCGCTGCGCCTGCTGGCCGCGGCCACCGAGCATGCCAACATCGCCGGTGCCATCGCCTCCGGCGACAGCCAGCTCGCCGCCGCAGCCACCGCGGTCCACCTCCACCAGAGCCTTGAACATCTCAAATCCACCCAGCAGTCATCCGAGAGGACAGCTTCATGACCGTCAACCACAAAGTCCGCGTCTACCGCAGCGAAGAAAACCTGCCGCGCGAAGACCAGCTTGCCTACAAGATCGCCAAAGTCGCCGTCGACCCGGTCGAGGTCGACAGTGAGGTAACCAACATGGTCATCAACCGGATCATCGACAACGCCTCGGTGGCCATCGCTTCGCTGAACCGCGGCCCCATCGTGTCAGCCCGCGCCCAGGCGCTGAGCCACCCGGTTTCGGCCAACGGCCAGGGCGCCGGCATCTTCGGCATCGCGGAAAAGTCGTCGCCGGAGTGGGCGGCCTGGGCCAACGGCGTCGCGGTCCGCGAACTGGACTACCACGACACCTTCCTTGCGGCGGACTACTCCCACCCCGGGGACAACATCCCGCCGATCCTGGCCGTCGCCCAGCACACCGGCGCCAGCGGCCGCGACCTGATCCGCGGCCTGGCCACCGGCTATGAGATCCAGGTCGATCTCGTCAAGGCCATCTGCCTGCACAAGCACAAGATCGACCACGTGGCCCACCTCGGCCCGTCCGCCGCCGCCGGCATCGGCACCCTGCTGAACCTCGACGTCGAAACCATCTTCCAGGCCGTGGGGCAGGCACTGCATACGACGACGGCCACCCGCCAGTCCCGCAAGGGCGAGATTTCCACGTGGAAGGCGCACGCCCCCGCGTTCGCCGGGAAAATGGCGGTGGAGGCCGTGGACCGGGCGATGCGGGGCCAAACCTCGCCGGTACCGATCTACGAAGGCGAAGACGGCGTGATCGCCTGGCTGCTGGACGGGCCGGATGCTTCCTATGAGGTGCCCCTGCCGGGAGACGGCGAGGCCAAGCGCGCCATCCTGGATACCTACACCAAGGAACACTCGGCGGAGTACCAGGCCCAGGCCTGGATCGACCTGGCCCGCAAGCTGAACCGCGAGCACCCGGAAGCCACGGATCCGCAGAACGTCGCCAGCATCCTGATCAAGACGTCGCACCACACGCATTACGTGATCGGCTCGGGCGCCAACGACCCGCAGAAGTACGACCCGACTGCCTCCCGCGAAACGCTGGACCACTCAATCCCGTACATCTTCACGGTAGCCCTCCAGGACGGCGCGTGGCACCACGTGGATTCCTACGCACCGGAACGTGCCGCCCGTCCGGACACCGTCGCCCTCTGGCACAAGGTCACCACGGAAGAGGACCCGGAGTGGACCCGGCGGTACCACTCCCTGGACATCCAGGAGAAGGCCTTCGGCGGTTCGGTCGAGATCACCCTGGCGGACGGCACCGTCATCCGCGACGAGATCGCCGTCGCCGACGCCCACCCGCTCGGCGCACGCCCGTTCGCCCGCGAACAGTACATCAACAAGCTGCGCACGCTGGCGGCCGGCCTGGTGGAAGACGCCGAGATCGACCGGTTCCTGGCCGCCGTCGAACGCCTCCCCGAACTCGCCGCAGGCGAGCTGGACCAGCTCAACATCACCGCCGCACCGGGCGTCATCAACCTGGCCGCGGGCCCGAAGGGACTGTTCTAGATGCTGTACTCAACGACTACGCCGCAGCAAAAGCGCGCCGCCCTGCGCGCCGCGCTGGCCTCCGGCACCATCCAGCAGTTCCCTGGCGCGTTCAACCCGCTCTCGGCCCGGCTGATCCAGGAAAAAGGCTTCGGCGGCGTCTACATCTCCGGCGCCGTCCTGGCCAACGACCTCGGCCTGCCGGACATCGGCCTGACCACCCTGACCGAAGTCGCCACCCGCGCCGGCCAGATCGCCCGCATGACCGACCTGCCCGCCCTGGTGGATGCGGACACCGGCTTCGGCGAACCCATGAACGTAGCCCGCACCATCCAGGAACTGGAGAACGCCGGGCTGGCCGGCTGCCACATCGAAGACCAGTTCAACCCCAAGCGCTGCGGCCACCTCGACGGCAAGAACGTCGTCGACCTGGACACCGCCACCAAGCGCATCCGCGCCGCAGCCGACGCCCGCCGCGACCCCAACTTCCTGATCATGGCCCGCACCGACATCCGCGCAGTCGACGGACTGGAAGCCGCCCAGGACCGCGCCCGGGCACTCGTCGACGCCGGCGCCGACGCCATCTTCCCGGAAGCCATGCGCACCCTGGAAGAATTCAAGGCCATCCGCGACGCCGTCGACGTACCGATCCTGGCCAACATGACCGAGTTCGGCAAGAGCGACCTGTTCACGGTCGACGAACTGGCCTCGGTCGGCGTGAACCTGGTCATCTACCCGGTCACCCTGCTGCGCAGCGCCATGGGCGCCGCAGAACGCACGCTGGAAACCATCAACGCCAACGGCACCCAGGAAAAAGAAGTGGGCAACATGCTCACACGTGCACGATTGTACGAATTGGTGGATTATGAAGCTTATAACCACTTCGATACGTCTGTCTTCAATTTCCAGGTTCCCGGACAACACCAATCGCAGACGAAGGAGTCGCTATGACTACCCAAACAGCAACCGAAGTACCGGAGATCCACAAGGGACTTGCCGGCGTCGTCGTTGACACTACGCGCATCTCCAAGGTGAACCCGGAAACCAATTCGCTGCTCTATCGCGGCTACCCCGTGCAGGAACTGGCCGCGCAGTGCAGCTTCGAAGAGGTGGCCTACCTGCTCTGGCACGGCGAGTTGCCCACTGCTGCGGAGCTGGCGGAGTTCACCGCGCATGAACGCGCAGGCCGGGCCTTGGATCCGGTCGTGAAGTCCGTGATCGATTCGCTGCCGCTCAGCGCGCACCCGATGGATGTGTGCCGGACGGCCGCCAGCGTCATCGGTGCCCGGCACCCGCAGGCCGAGGATTCCTCGCCGGAGGCGAACCTGGCCAAGTCCAAGGACCTCTTCGCCGCGTTCCCGGCAGTGGTGGCCTACGACCAGCGCCGGCGCCGGGGGCAGGAGCTGGTGGAGCCGCGGGAGGACCTGGGCTATTCGGCGAACTTCCTCTACATGACCTTCGGCGAAGAGGCAGCACCGGACGTGGTCGACGCATTCAACGTCTCGATGATCCTCTACGCGGAGCACTCGTTCAACGCTTCGACCTTCACCGCCCGGGTGATCACCTCCACGCTGGCCGACCTGCACTCGGCGGTCACCGGAGCCATCGGGGCGCTCAAGGGCCCGCTGCACGGCGGCGCCAACGAAGCGGTCATGCACACCTTCGAGGAGATCGGCACAGAGGGACCGGACATCACCGGGCGTGCCAAGACGTGGCTGGATGACGCCCTTGCGAGCAAGAAGAAGATCATGGGCTTCGGCCACCGCGTCTACAAGAAGGGCGATTCACGCGTCCCGACGATGAAGGCCGCGCTGGACAAGATGATCGCGCACTACGACCGCCCGGATCTGGCCGAGCTGTACACGGCGCTGGAATCCGCCATGGCCGAGAAGAAGAACATCAAGCCGAACCTCGACTACCCGGCGGGCCCGACCTACCACCTGATGGGCTTCGACACGCCGACCTTCACACCGCTGTTCGTGTGCGCCCGGATCACCGGCTGGACCGCGCACATCATGGAGCAGCTGGAGGCCAATTCGCTGATCCGTCCGCTGAGCGAATACAACGGTCCGGAGCAGCGCTCCCTGTAGCGCCCCGGATCAGTCCAGCGGCACCGCGGCCCGGACCGTCGCGTTGTCCTCGTTGAGGATAATGCGCAGGTTCGGGCCGTGGCCGTCAAGTGCCAGCGGCAGCCAGGTGCCGGCGTCATGCCACATCAGCTGCAGCGGCAGTGCGTCCACCCGGTACCACTGCGGGATGATCTCGTCGGATTCGGCCGGATCGCCCTCCCAGGTGCGGGTGGTGAAGAGCAGGGTGTCCATGTTCAACTGGGGCCGGAACGGGAAGTCGAACAGGATCCTCCCGGCCGGCACCAGCGATTCCGCCCGGACCACCATGCCGGTTTCTTCGTAGACTTCGCGGCAGGCCGCCTCGGCCGCCTCCTCGCCCGGCTCCAGCTTCCCGCCGACACCAACCACCTTGCCCGTGCCGAAGCCGGTCTTCTTGTGCCCGAGCAGCACGGAGCGCACGCCGGCGTCCTCGCGCAGCAGGAAACAGAGGGCAACCCGGATCGGCTCCATGAAGCGAGTCTAGCCCCGGGCGCCGCTAGCCCAGCGCCCTGGGGTGCGCCGCCGCATACACTTCGCGGAGGGTGTCGGCCGTCACCAGGGTGTAGACCTGGGTCGTGGTGACCGAAGCGTGGCCGAGCAGTTCCTGGACCACGCGGACGTCGGCGCCGCCTTCCAGCAGATGCGTCGCGAAGGAATGCCGGAGCGTGTGCGGGGAGACATCGCGCTCGATGCCGGCCTGCTCCGCCGCGGTTTTCAGAATTGTCCAGGCACTTTGGCGGCTGAGCCTTCCGCCCCGCGCGTTGAGGAACAGTGCCGGCGTGCCGCGGCCCTTGGCCGCCAGCGCCGGACGGGCCCGGACGAGGTAGCTGCCCACAGCCTCCGCGCCGTAGGAGCCCAGCGGCACCACTCGTTCGTTGGAGCCTTTGCCAAAAAGGCGTACGACGGCGGTCCCCTCCGCCGCGTCGAGGGCGGCTACGTCGTCCACATCGAGTCCAACTGCTTCGCTGATCCGGGCTCCGGTCGAATAGAGAAACTCCAGCAGCGCGCGGTCCCGCAGGCCTGTGGCGGTTTCGGTGTTCACGGACTCGAGGATCCGGGTCACCTCGCCCACCGTGATCGCCTTCGGCAGCCGCTTGCCCGGCATCGGAGGATGCACATCCATCGCAGGGTCGGCGCCGGTGATGCCCTCGAGCAGCCAGAATTTGTGCAGCCCGCGTACGGCCACAATGGTGCGGGCGGCGGAGCGCACGCTCAGCGCCGATGCCCCGTCCGATCCGTCGGACAGGGCCTGGGCGAAAGCGGTGACATCGTGGCGGGTGATCTGCTCCGGAGCCTCGATCTGCCGTTGGGCCAGGAAGTGCAGGTAGCGCTTCAGGTCCCGCCGGTAGGCCGCCAGCGTGTTGACGGCCAGGCCGCGTTCGACCGCCATGTGCTGCAGGTAGCCGGACGCGGCCCGGCCTACGGCAGTGGCGCTGAATTCATCGGCCGCGGCGGCCGGAGCGGTTGCCGCCATGGATCACCGGCCGGCTTCCGCTGCCGTCCGGTGGCTCCGCTGGCTGGGATGCTCGGGCCATGGCGCGTCCCCCGGCCGCAAGCCCGTGAAGCCGGAGCGTGCGGCGTGGGCCGCGGCCAGGATGCCGGCTACTGCCGAAGGGTTGTGCACCCGCCCCTCCATGACGGCAGCTGCCGCTTCCTCCAGATCCACCCAGAGGTGCTCGATTTCGGCTTCTTCTTCCGTGCGGGTGTGCCGCTGGTCCTCGGGCACCTCTGCGATTTCCCGCGCCAGGTAGATGCGGATGGCCTCGCTCGAGGATCCCGGTGAGTTGAAGAAGTCAACCAGCACGTCCCAGCGTCCTGCCGTCAGGTCCGCCTCTTCGGCCAGTTCCCGTGCGGCGGCGGCGACGAAGTCCTCGCCCTCAATGTCCAGCAGTCCGGCCGGGACCTCCCACAGCGACATTCCGGCCGGCTGCCGGTACTGCTTGAGCAGCAGCACCCGGCCCTGGTCGTCCAGCGCCACGATGGCGACCGCCCCGGGATGGGAGATGTAGTCGCGTACCAGCACGTCGCCGTCGTCCCCGGTCAGGCTGAATGTGTCGCTGACGACGTTCCAGATCCGGCCCTCGTAGAGGGTCTTCGACTCGATCAGGCGGCGCGGATCGTGCTCGTCGGCAAAGCCCCGGCCGGCGGCCATGCTACGCGCCGGCCTTCTGGCCGTGGTCCAGCGCCGCGGCGACCAGGCCGGCGAAGAGCGGGTGCGGCCGGGTCGGGCGCGAGCTCAGTTCCGGGTGCGCCTGGGTGGACACATAGTAGGGATGGACCTTGCGCGGCAGTTCGACGAACTCCACCAGCTTGCCGTCCGGGGACGTGCCGGAAAAGACCAGGCCGGCCGCCTCCAGCTCGCCGCGGTACTTGTTGTTGACCTCGTAGCGGTGGCGGTGCCGCTCGGCAACCTTGGTGGCGCCGTAGGTCTCGGCCACCACGGAGCCGCCCTTGAGCGCAGCGTCATAGAGTCCCAGGCGCATGGTGCCGCCCAGGTCGCCCTTGCCTTCCACGATCTCCAGCTGCTCTTCCATCGTGGCAATCACCGGGAACTTGGTGTCCGGGTCGAACTCGGTGGAGGAAGCGCCTTCCAGCCCAACCACGTTCCGGGCATACTCCATGACCATGGACTGCAGGCCCAGGCAGAGGCCGAGGGTGGGCAGCTTCCGCTCACGCGCGAACTTCAGGGCCCCGAGCTTGCCTTCAAGGCCGCGGATGCCGAAGCCGCCGGGCACGCAGACCGCGTTGACCCCTGCCAGCGAACGGGCCGCGCCTTCCTCTGTCGCACAGTCGTCCGAGGGGACCCAGCGGATCCGGACCTTGGTCTGGTTGGCGAAGCCGCCGGCGCGCAGTGCCTCGGTGACGGACAGGTAGGCGTCCGGCAGGTCGATGTACTTGCCGACCAGCGCGATCTCGATCTCGTGCTTGGGATTGTGGACGGCCTCGAGCAGGCGGTCCCACTTGGTCCAGTTGACGTCCTTGAACTTCAGGTCAAGGTGCTGGACGATGTACGCGTCCAGCATCTGGGCGTGCAGCGTCTTCGGGATGTCGTAGATGCTCGGCGCGTCCGGGCAGCTGATGACAGCATCCGGATCCACGTCGCACATTCGCCCGATCTTGTCCCGCATGGCCAGCGGGATGTCGCGGTCGGAACGGATCACGATGGCATCGGGCTGGATGCCGATGGACCTCAGCGCGGCCACGGAATGCTGGGTCGGCTTGGTCTTCAGTTCCTGCGACGGGCCGATGTAGGGCACCAGGGAGACGTGCAGGAAGAAGACGTTGTTGCGGCCGACGTCCTGGCGGACCTGGCGGGCGGCTTCGAGGAACGGCTGGGATTCGATGTCCCCGACGGTGCCGCCGATTTCGGTGATGATCACGTCCGGGGCCTTCTTCCCGTCCGCGGGCAGGCGCATCCGGCGCTTGATCTCGTCGGTGATGTGCGGAATGACCTGCACGGTGTCGCCGAGGTACTCGCCGCGGCGCTCCTTCGCAATCACGGTTGAGTAGACTTGGCCGGTCGTGACATTGGCCGAGCCGTCCAGGTTCTCGTCCAGGAACCGCTCGTAGTGTCCGATGTCCAGGTCCGTCTCGGCGCCGTCGTCCGTGACGAAGACCTCGCCGTGCTGGAACGGATTCATGGTGCCCGGATCCACATTCAGGTAAGGATCGAGCTTCTGCATGGTGACGGAAAGGCCGCGTGCCCGGAGCAGGTGACCGAGGCTGGAAGCCGTCAGTCCCTTCCCGAGGGACGACGCCACGCCGCCGGTGACGAAGATATGCTTGGTCGTCTTGGACGACTTGGAAAACCGGGAATTAGTTCGCTGCACCACGGAGTTCGAGCCTATCACCTTTCCTTGGCCCCTTCGATCAGTTCCTGGGCATGCGCCCGGGCGAGTTCGGATTCCTCCTGGCCGGCGAGCATGCGCGCCAGCTCGGTCACCCGCTCCTCCTCCGAGAGCAGGCGCACATCGCTGGCGGTCACGCCGTCGTCCTTGGCCGTGGCCTTGGTGGAGGACTTGAACACACGGATGTGGTTGTCGGCGAACGCCGCCACCTGGGGCAGGTGGGTAACCACAATGACTTGGACGTAGCGGGCCAGCATGGCCAGCCGGCGGCCGATTTCGACGGCCGCCTTGCCGCCCACGCCGGAGTCGACTTCATCGAAGACGAACGTCGGCACCGGGTCCACCGCGGCCAGCACCACTTCAATGGCCAGCATGACGCGCGAAAGCTCGCCGCCGGAGGCGCCCTTGCCCAGCGGACGCGCGGGCGCGCCGGGGTGCGGGCGGAGCAGGAACGCGATGGTGTCCGCGCCGTACGGCCCCAATTCGCCGGCCGGCTCGATGTCGATCTGCAGCTTGGCGTCCGGCATGGCCAGGGCGCTCAGCTCCTGGCCGACCTTCTTGGCCAGCTCCGCCGCGGCCTTGGTCCGCACCCCTGTGATGGTCCCGGACAGCGACGCCAGCTCGGCATCCAGCGAGGCCAGCTCGGCTTCCAGCGACTCGATCCTGGTCGAATCATCCGTCAGTTCATCCAGCCGCGAGCGGGCAACGGCGGCCCATTCAAGCACCTCGTCGATGGTTGGAGCGTACTTGCGCACCAGGACGGCCAGGTCAGCCCGCCGCGCCTCGAGTTCAGCCAAGCGCTCCGGACCCTCGCTGTCCAGCGCGGCGCTGTAGCTGGCCAGCTCCGCGGCGACGTCGGCGATGATGTAGCCGACCTCGGCCAGCCGTCCGGCTGACTTTGCGAGCTCGGGATCGTCTTCCTGGACCTGTTCGAGCGTCCGCTTGGCGGTGTCCACCAGCGACGTCGCGTCCCCGCTTTCGGTGAACTCCTCGGCCACCAGCGCCTGGTGGGCCAGCTGGGCGGCGGCGCGCAGCTGTTCCACGTTGGCGAGCTTGGTCGCTTCTGCCTTCAGCGCCTCGTCCTCGCCCGGCTGCGGGTCGATCCGGTCGATCTCCTCCAGCGCGAGCTGCAGTGCCTCAGCCTCGCGCAAGCGTTCCCGCGCCTCGGTGCGCAGCGTCTGCAGCTCCCGCGCCGCCTCCCGCCAGCGGCCGTAGGCCTTCCGGTAGGCGGCCAGCGGCTTGGCCAGCTTGTTGCCGGCAAACTTGTCCAGCGCCTCGCGCTGCGCGGCCTGGCTCTTCAGCCGCAGCTGGTCGGACTGGCCGTGCACCACCACCAGCTGCTCGCCGATCTCGGCCAGCGTGCCGACCGGCGCGGACCGCCCGCCGACATGCGCCCGGCTGCGGCCGTCGGCGTTCACGGTACGGACCAGCATAAGTTCCGCTTCGCCGTCGTACTCCTCAATGGCCGCTCCCGCCTCCGCGGCACGTGCCAGTGCCGGACTCTCCGGAACCAGCCGGACGACGGCCTCGGCGACCGCGGACCGTGCCCCGGTGCGCACGGCGCCGGCGTCGGACCGCGCACCGAGCAGCATGCCCAGCGCGGTCACCACCATGGTCTTGCCGGCGCCGGTCTCGCCGGTGACCACCGAGAGCCCCTTCCCCAGCGGCAGCGTGGCGTCGGTGATGACGCCCAGGTTGCTGATGCGGATTTCCTCGATCATGGTCTGCCCTCCCCTTCCGGCGGGACATGGTGTGGTTCAACAGTTCTGACAGTGGGCAGCGACGCGGTGAGCGGCTGCGCGTCTTCCGCCCGGACCGGACCGCGCCAGCCCTGCGTGGGCAGTTCGAACTTGCGCACCAGCCGCTCCGCGAAGGGTGTTCTCCGGGTGCGGGCCAGCCGGACCGGCTTCTCCGAACGGGTGACTTCCACGCGTGATCCCGGCGGCAGGTCAAGGCTGCGTCGCCCGTCACACCAGAGCACACCGTTGGCGTCCGTGCGGTTCAGGACCTCGACAGCCATCACCGAGTCGGGCGCCACCACCAGCGGCTTCGCAAACAGGGCGTGGGCGCTAATCGGCACCATCAGCAGCGCTTCGACCTCCGGCCACACCACCGGTCCCCCGGCGGAGAAGCCGTACGCGGTGGAACCGGTCGGAGTGGCCATCACCACGCCGTCGCAGCCGAAGGTGCTGATGGGCAGCGCGTCCACCTCGACGACGACCTCAATCATGCGCTGGCGATCGGCTTTTTCCACCGTCGCCTCGTTCAGCGCCCAAGTGTGCCCGATTTTCCGCTTCTCCAGCCAGACCTGGACGTCGATGGTCATGCGCTCTTCGACCGTGTAGTCCCGGTCCACCACCCAGTGCACGGTCTGCGCCAGGTCTGCCCGCTCGCTCTCGGCCAGGAAGCCGACATGGCCCAGGTTCACGCCGAGCAGCGGGACGTCCGACTCGCGCACCAGTTCGGCGGAACGCAAGATCGTTCCGTCGCCGCCCAGCACCATGCCCAGATCGATGTCCTCCAGCGAAACGCCCTCGCCGAGGATCTCCACCGGTGCTGCCAGGTCCCCGTAGATCTGCCGGCAGTGCTCGGCTTCGTTGCGGCGCAGCACCGGCACCAGCCCGGAGGAGTGCAATTGCGCACAGGTTTCCTGGGCGGCAGCCATAGCGTCCTTTCGGCCGGTATGCGCCAGGACCAGAATTTTCCTGCTCATGCTGTCCCTCCCGATAATTCGTGCGGTGGTTCGTGTCCGGCGGCCGGATACAGCGCCAGCGCCTGGTGGACGGCGGCATCAAGTTCATCTCCGATCCTAGGCGCCCGCTCTGACAGCGGGACCTTGATCCACAGGAAGAACTCGACATTCCCGTCCTGGCCCGGCAGCGGGCTGCGCGCGATGCCCTCGACCTGGAGCCCCTCGACCAGCGCCGAACGGATCACCTGCTCCACCGCGCGGCGCCTTTCCTGTTCGGAACTAACGACGCCGGTGCTCGCCAGGGCTTCGCGGCCCACCTCGAACTGGGGCTTGACCATGAGGAGCATGTCGCCGCCGGGTTCCGTCGCGCGGCTCAGCGGCCCCATCACCAGGGTCAGCGAGATGAAGGACAAGTCAGCGACCGTCAGGGCAGCCTGCCCGCCGATCGCGGCTGGCTCGAGGTAGCGGACGTTGAGCCCCTCGAACACGTGGACCCGGCCGTCGTCGCGCAGCCGCTGGACCAGCTGCCCGTGGCCCACATCCACGGCGGCGACTTCGCGGGCTCCCGCACGCAGCAGTACCTCGGTGAATCCGCCGGTCGAGGCGCCGGCGTCGAGGCAGCGGAGCCCGGCCGGGTTCACCTCGGGGAAGGCCTGCAGCGCCCCGGCCAGCTTGTGCCCGGCCCGGCTGACGTAGTCAGGTCCCGGTCCCGCGTCGACGCTCAGTTGGTCCCCGGGCGTAACTGGCGCCGAGGCCTTGGTCAGGACGGTCCCGCCGCGGCTTACAAGGCCGGCGGCAATGAGTTTGGCGGCATGGGTCCGCGAACGGGCCAGCCCACGGCTGACGAGTTCCTGGTCGAGTCGGCTCATGCTGGCTCAGTCGGCTCCGGCATCCAGGTCGGCCATCAGTTCGTCGTGGATTCGTTCAAACACCGCGGCCTGTTCCGCGGCCGGGAGGCCGCGCAGCTGTGGCAGATCGCCGATGATTGCGTCCACGTCAGCGTCCGATGTCGCCAGCACCTCCCGCGGCCACTGCACTTCCGCCAACGGTCCTGCGCCGCCGCCGCTCTGCGGCCCGGTTGCATGCTGGTCCATAGCGGTGCGGGAACTCCTTACACTTGGTCATCGAGCCGCAGCTCGCTCTGTTCAGTCTAGCCGCGCGCGGTGTTCGATCGCGGGAACAGCCGGTGCCTCCGTGTCCGGAACGGCGGTCCACCAGGCGGCACACGCGGCCCGCCACAGGTCGAGCCCTGTTCCGCCGGCGAGGCGGAGCACATCCCCACAGACCTCGGCAGCTGCAGTACCGCAACGGAAAACGTCCCCCTCCCGCAGCGTCTCAGGGTACGGCTCGTACAGGGCTGCCAGTCCCGGCAGCAGATACCGCGGCCGTTCGGCGGTGCGCGCCGCGAGAACGTTTTCCACTGTATCGACACCGGTTAGTACGACGGCGGTATCCATGCCTGCGTTGTTCCCGCCCAGGATGTCTGTGTCGAGCCGGTCGCCCACCACCAGGGGCGTCGAGGCTCCGAGCTGGTCGGCCGCGGTGCGGAACAGCGGCGCCTCGGGCTTGCCGGCCACCAACGGCTGGGCGCCCGTGGCTGCGCTGACCGCTGCCACCAGCGAGCCGTTGCCCGGCGCGATGCCTTCGGCCCGCGGAATTGTCAGGTCCGTATTCGTCGCCACCCAGACAGCGCCGGCCGCCACCGCATAGGATGCTTCAGCCAGGTCGGTCCAGCCGATCAGCGGATCGAAGCCCTGGATGACTGCCGCAGGCTGCTCCTTGGCCGAATCGACCGTCACGAACCCGCGCTCCTGCACCTCGCGGGTCAGAGTAGCGCTGCCCGCGACCAGCACCTTGGCACCCGCCGGTACATGACGGGCCAGCAGTTCGGCCCCGGCTCGCGCCGATCCGAAAACCTGCTCGGCTGCAGCGGGAGCGCCCAGTTCCCGCAGGTGGGCGGCAACCTGCTCGGGTGAGCGCGAGGCGTTGTTCGTGATGTAGCCCAGGGAGACACCGGCGGCTTCCAGCGCCTCCAGGGCTTCGGTTGCACCCTCGATGGCGCCCGCGCCGGCGTAGACCACGCCGTCGAGATCGCACAGAAGGGCGTCGTAACGGGAGATCAGAGGCTCAGTCATCGGACGCGGGCGTGCCCTTGCTCGGTTCTTCCTGCACTTCATTGGAGCCGGCTGACTCAGCCGTAGGCTCGCCGGCAACCAGTCCGGACTCGGCAGCAGCTGCTTCGCCGGATTCCGACAGGTCAGCTTCCTCGGCGGTAGCTTCCATCTCAGCCGGCTGCCCCTCGTCCGGCTGCTCCTCGCCCGGCTGCTCCGTATTCGCAGGAAGCGCCCTGTCAGCGTGGCGCGACGGACGCGGCGGCTTCTCGGGCACCTCGTCCTCGCCCAAGTCGATGATCTCCGGCTCTGCAAAGTCACCGACACCCAGCGCGTTCTCTGCCACACGTGCCTGCCTGCGCCAGTCGTCGGCCTCCGCGCCCCTGCCGACAGCCTGCAACGCGTCCGCGTAGGCACGGAACAACCGCGGACTGAACGAAAACGCGCGGTTCCGGTCCAGCTGGGGGATCTCCAGCGCCGACACCGCAGCCTCATTCTGTCCCAAGTCCGCGCGGGCACCGGAGACCACGATGGCCAATTCGACCTTGCCAGCAGCATCCAGCTCGGCAGCGTCTTCCGACTTCGCCATTTCCAGTGCGCGTTCGGGGCGGCCGAGACCGCGTTCGCAGTCAACCATGACCGGCAGATGCACGTTGGAGCCGCTGATCCGCCGGAATGTGCGGAATTCCCGCAGCGCTTCACCGTAGTGCCCGGCGCTATAAGCCGTCAGCCCCACAGCCTCCCGGACTGGTGCCATACGGCCGCCGCGCCTGCTGGCTGCCAGGGCATGCTGGAAGGCCAGCTCCGGCTCGTCATCCAGCAGCCGCGCCGCCATGACCAGATGTTTGGCGACCCATTCAGCACTCTTGGATTCCAATGTGCGCAACTGCGCCCGGACTGACCGGTCCAGCTCCTGCCCGGTGACGTCATCGTCGATCTGCGGCGACCTCGGCCGGTCTGCCCGGTTGGCACTGCGCAGGTCCTGCCGCTGGTCGGCTCCGGCATGCCCTACGGCACGCTCCGAGTCCCGCTGTCCATGCCCACGTTCTTCCCTGCGGGGCTGCGAACCGGGGCCACCGCGGCGTCCCTCACCATCACGAGAGCCTTCAGCCCGACCCCGGAACCTGTCGTCGCCCCGGCGGCCGCCTCCGGCTTCGGGGCGCTCCTGCCGGCGCCCGTAACCGCCCTCACGACTGCGGCCCTCACCCGAGGATTCATCCCGCCGGCTGTAGCCGCCTTCACGGCGGGGGCCCTTTTCGCCACCTTGGTAGCGGGGCTTGAAGTCGTCGCCGCTGCGACGTCCATCAGCTGGCCTCCGGTCCTCGGACGTGCGGCGGCCGTAACCACCTTCACGGCGGCGACCCTCGCCACTTTCGCTGCGCCCGCCGTAACCGCCCTCGCGGCGCCGCCCCTCAACACCTTCGCTGCGCCCGCCATAACCACCCTCACGGCGCCGACCCTCGCCGGCCTCACGGTCGAAGCGCGGACGGTCGTAGTCACGCCGCGGCCCGCGCTGGCCGAAGCCGCCTTCCTGCCGGTCCTCGCGGGGCCCCTCGTTGCGCTGGCCCCGGGCCCGGTAGCCGCGCGGCTCACCGCCGGAGTTGCTCGTACCGCGGAATGGGCCACCCTGGCCTCCGCGGCTTCCGCCACCCGACTTGCGCGGGCCGGATCCCTGCCCGCCGCGGCCTCCCGCGCCACGGCCGCTGAAACCGCCCCGGCCGGCACCGCCCTTATCGTTCCGTCCATCATGAGCACGGAATTCAGCCATGCCGGAGCTCCTCTCAGTGCGGCCGGAAATTCCTGGTAGCCGGCGGCCGCCGTACGCTGTTTATCTGGTGGTTTGTTTGGTCAGGGAACCAAAGAATCGGCGAATAATGCGCCGTCCCTATTCTAATCGGAAGGCGCACTGCAGCGGGCGCCTTGTGGAATTCGGGTCGTTGGAGGGCGGGGTTAAAGGGGTCAAGGGGCCCCGCCGTCGTTGGCGGTGCCCCTTGACCTGTGATGTTGTGTCCGGCGGTGACCTACTCTCCCACACCCTCCCGGGTGCAGTACCATCGGCGCTGCGGGTCTTAGCTTCCGGGTTCGGAATGGGACCGGGCGTTTCCCC